>NZ_JBMERD010000001.1:0-335810 GCF_048820935.1 Orrella sp. 11846 | reverse complement strand
TACATTTGATCGAAATCTATTTTCTGCGTCAAAAACACGAGTAGTTCAGAGGTTCCTTTAATAGATGTGTATGACAGAATGGATGCGCAAATGCCTTTTAAGGATAAATTAATCATTAATGAAATGGCATTGATTTCTGCAATAGTATTTAAGCGAATATTATTTTCTTCTTCAATCGATGTGATGGCATCACGCAATCCATGATTTTTTGGTGGTAAAACAAATGGCAACTCTGGATTGTTTTTAATAATCTCTAAACCAGTGCCTTCCTCTTTAATTAAATCCTTTCTGACCAAGATTCCAAGCTTTTCTTCCATTAGCTTTGTATATCGAACCCCTTTACGAAAATCGTTGCGAAAGGTCACTCCAAGATCAATTTCACCGCGCGCCATCATCTCCGGAACATAAGCCGAGCCCATTTCAAGAATGGTTAATTTGATGTCTGGGTATCTCTCCATAGTCTGTTTGATCAATGGGGCAGAAATTAATCGTGCGATCGACAGCGGAATGCCAATAGAAACAGGACCTTGAGGCACCAATTCCTGCCCTTTGACGGCATCAATGGCCTCTTGAAGATTTTCTAAGATGGTTTTGGAATGCTCAAACAGTATCTCACCCGCGCTTGTTAAAAACACCCCTCGATTGGTGCGTTCAAAGAGCTGAACGTCCAAGTTTTGTTCGAGGTTTTTCATTTGTAGACTAAGAGAGGGTTGCGATGTGAAGCAAATTTCAGCGGCTTGGCTAATAGAGCCAGTGTTGGCAATAGTGATGAAATTCCTTAATGTACGAATATCGACGTGGCGTGCCATAGAAAATTTGTATCCTCCCTATACCTAAATAATATTACCACGGTAGGTATCGACATGAATACAATCCGCTCAGTTAGAACCGTGATTTCACTTGAGAAATCTTAAATAAATAGCTCATAAACACTCCGGGGTAAAGTTTCCTTTACGAAGTGTTTTTTTGTTTGATGGGTGGAATTCAAGTTTTATAAATGTCGAAGGGTTAAGGAATGAAGTTTTCTCCTCTGGAAGGAATTAAAGTTGTTGATTTGACTAAAGTTCTTGCAGGACCGATCTGTAGTCAGTTTTTAGGTGATTTAGGCGCCGAGATTATTAAAGTAGAAGCCATGAATGGTGATGACACCAGACATTGGATTCCAAAGACTGACGATCAATCGACATTCTTTTTGGCAGTTAACTTTAATAAAAAAAGTATTGTGATTGATTTAAAGAGATCAGAAGGATTAAGTGTTCTTCACGATTTAATCAGTCAGTGTGACGTGGTGCTGCAGGGATTTAAAAAAGCCACTGCCGAGAAATTAAAAATTACCTACGACGATATTTTAAAAATTAATCCCAATGTGATTTATTGCGAAATCTCTGGCTATGGTCGCCAAGGTCCGTTGGGAGACCACCCTGGATACGATGTCATGCTGCAAGCGTTTAGTGGCATGTTGAGTACTATGGGGGTTGAAGAAGGCGAGTACGCCAGAGCCAGTTTTTCGCCAGTAGATATTGGCACCGGCCAGAATGCGCTGAGCGGCGTGTTGGCTGCTGTGATTGAGCGTCAAAAAACCGGAAAAAGCGTCTATGTCGAGGCAAGCCTGTTAGACACGGCTTTGACCTACATGGGCTATCTGGCGCAATCGTATTGGGCGACTGACAAGGACCCGAAGCCATGGGGCACCGCCCATCCCAGTATGTGTCCCTATCAGGCGTTTAAAACAGCTGACGGTATGATGGTGCTTGGTGCCGGCAATGATAGTCAGTGGAAAAAGTTTTGTCAGGTCGCAGATCTTGAGCATTTGTTGTCGGATCCAGATTTGCTCAGCAACGATTTGCGCGTCAAGAATATGGTCAAAACCGTGTCATTGGTTCAGGCCCGTTTGGTTGAAAAATCCACTGCATACTGGTTAGAAGCGCTGGAAGCGCAAGCGGTTCCGTGTGGACCGATCCATCATTTATCGCAAGCTTTGGCCCATCCACAGGTTCTGGCGAGAGACTCGGTCACTCAAATCATGCACCCGACACTTGGGATGCTAAACAAAGTTTCATTTCCAATTCATTTTGATGGCGCTGATAGAAAGCCGCGTCGTTCCCCACCTTTGCTGGGTGAACATACTGCGGAAATTCTGAAAGAAATTGGCTATTCAGATGAAAAGATTGATTTATTAGAACAAAAAGGAGTTGTGCATCGTTATGGTTAGTGAACATATTCAATATTCGGTTGAAAACCAAATTGCCATCATTGCGTTTAACAAACCGCCACTCAATGTCCTGACAGAAGAAATGCTCGATGAATACATCGGCTTGTTGGACCGAGCACGGGTCGATGACAATGTTCGTGCGGTGGTCATCACCAGTGATGTGCCTGGCCGTTTTTGTGCGGGTTTAGATCTCAATGCACTGTACAGAAAAGAAAAAACAGGTGCCGATCTGGTGGAAAGACTGTATGTCCGCGTCTCAGAGATGCAGCATAAGTTGGGTAAACCGTCGATTGCCGCTGTAAACGGAACCGCCCGAGGCGGTGGTATGACACTGGCAATCGGTTGTGACGTCGTGCTGTGTTCAGAGAACGCCACATTTGGTTATCCAGAAATTGTGTCTGGCATTCTGCCATCCATCCACTTTTATCACCTTCACAAGATCATTGGTAAACATCGCGCTTTTGAGCTGCTGTTTACGGGTCGAAGCTTTGGTGCAACCGAAGCAAAAGAAATCGGTTTGGCCGTGCATGTCTATCCAGAAGGGCAGTTGCGTGAGAAAGCGCTGGAATTGGCCAATGTTTTTGCACAGCACAGTCCAGATGTTATGAGAATTGGTCGCAAAGCATTTAGATATGCTGCAGAACCTAACTATCTTGCCAATGTGCAGTACGCTGCGAACGACTTCACTGCCATCAGCGTGAATCCCGATGCATACGAAGGCATCAGTTCATTTATTGAAAAACGCACGCCCAACTGGCGCAAAGAAAGTTAATTGAAATTAAATTTGAGGAGATCTGTTGTGAAGTTTTCTAGCTTATCAAAAGTCTTGGTGACAACGGCTGTTGCCGCCACCTTAATGGGTTGTGGTGATGATAACGCCCAAGTTGGTTCGGCCACTGAGCAACAAAAGTTTGAGCGAATCATGTTGCTCGTGGCGGGTTTTGGTCTGTTGCTGCCGGACGCACTCAGTAACTACGTTGGTATCGGAATTCTGGTTGCGTACTTTATCTATTCAAAAATCAGAAAACCAGCAACATCCTTAACTTAAATTAGCTTCTGAGTGCTTAGGGTTCAGTACTCAGTCATTGAATGAAAAGTGCCGATTTCGACATCATCTGTTGAAATCGGCACTTTATTCTTCATTTTTTATTCTTCAGAATTTAATGAAGAGATTACTCAATGCGTTTGCGCCTCTAAGTTGAAGATTTGCACATTGCGCGCGCGTGCATGGATACCCTCACCTTCCTGAAGGTTCAAATCCCGAAACACAGGTTCTGGCAGCTCTACCTCAATACGTTGGCCGACATCTTCACGAAGCAACTCGAGATGTGCCGTTGAGCCACTGAGATAGGTACGTTGTATGCGTGCGGCAAACGCAGGTAAGCCATCTGAATCGAAGTGAGTTCGGGAGAGCTCAAAATCATGAGATCGCACATAAGCAGCGGCTTGGCCGTGTGAAGCACCTTGAACGGACTGCGCAGGAAATCGGATACCCTCGCTAATGAGTTCGCCCTGTTGCAATTGACCGTTAAAGCGGTTTGCATTGCCGAGGAAGTCATAAACAAAAGGTGTGGCAGGTGACGTCCACACTTCATCAGGTGTGCCAATCTGTTCGATTTGTCCTCGGTTCATGATGACAATTCGATCGGCCACTTCGAGTGCTTCTTGCTGATCGTGGGTGACAAACACACTGGCAACATTGAGCTCATTGTGTAATTCGCGCAACCAGCGTCGCAGCTCTTTACGCACTTGGGCATCGAGTGCTCCAAAAGGCTCGTCCAACAGTAAAACTTTGGGGTCGACTGCGAGCGCACGAGCCAATGCGATGCGTTGGCGTTGCCCACCAGATAACTGAGCGGGATAACGATCTGAAACCCAGCCTAATTGCACAAGCTCCAATAACTCCGTGACGCGCTTTTTAATTTGCTTTTCTGGTAGACGCTCAGCACGTGGTCTGACTCGCAAGCCAAATGCGACGTTTTCAAAAACAGACATGTGTTGGAACAAAGCATAGTGTTGAAAGACAAAACCGACCTGTCGGTTACGCACGGGTACGTGCGTGGCATCTTCACCTGAAAACAACACCTGCCCACGATCCGATGATTCTAAGCCTGCGATGATTCTTAATAAGGTGGTTTTGCCACAGCCCGAAGGTCCAAGCAAAGCCACAAGCTCGCCCGCTTGAATCTTTAACGAAACATCATTGAGCGCTTGAAACTGACCAAAGCGGCGTGACAGGTTTTTAATCTCGATACTCATGACGGTAGACCTTATGGATGAATGGAGTTGGTGGCACGCATGACTAAACGTTGTCGGTATTCCATGAGTGTTTTAAGAAAAAGCGTCAGCATGGCCATGCAGGCAAGAATCGCGGCAGCGGTAAATGCTGCGGCCGTTTTGTAATCATTGTTGAGCTGTTCAACGAGTAGTGGCAGAGTCAGGGTTTGATTCATAATGGTTCCAGAGACAACGGACACCGCACCAAATTCACCCACGGCTCTGGCGTTGCTAACGACCACCCCATAAAGCAGCGCCCACTTCAGTTTGGGTAAAGTAATTTGATAAAACACTTGCCAGCCATTGGCGCCGAGCGTGAGGGCTGCGCATTCTTCCTGATTGCCCTGTGCTTGCAAGGTTGGGATGAGGATTCTAGCGACATAAGGGGAGGTCACAAAGATCGTCACCAGCACAATACCTGGCCAAGCAAACATCAGTTGAATGTCGTGTTCGGCAAACCAGTGACCAAGCAAGCCTTCGCCGCCATAGACGATTAAATAGCACAAGCCAGCCACAACGGGTGATACCGCATAGGGAATGTCGACCAGTGACAGAAGAAGTCGTCGACCTTTGAAGCGATATTGCGTGACACACCAGGCTAAAAGAATGCCAAATACGAGATTGAGTGGCACAGAGATGGCGGCCGCTAAAATCGTCAAACCCAAGGCGTGTTGCAAATAACCTTCGCTCAAGTTATCGCGCAAGAGTGCCCATCCTCCGGATAAGGCTTGAGTGAAGATAAAGGCAAGTGGCGCGACCAGTAAAATCAGGACAAAAAATAGGCCTAGGCTGACCAAAGCCCACTGTAAAGCATCTTGTGGCTTTCTCATATTAGCTCCGAGCCTGAAAGAGGCGAGTCTGCAAGTACTGAAGCGTAAACAGCAGCCCGAGTGACACGATCAGAACGACCGATGCAATGGCGCTCGCCGCTTCATATTCAAATTCCTGCTGACGCATAAAGATCATCAATGAAGTCACTTCGGTTTTGAAGGGAATGTTGCCGGCAATCATGATGACTGCACCATATTCACCCAAGCTTCGGATGAACGCTTGCGAAGCTCCTGTCACCAGAGCGGGTGCCAAAGCCGGTAAAACGACTCGGACAAACGTTTGGGGTCTGCTGGCACCCAATGTCATGGCCGCTTCTTCGTACTCTGTGCTTAAACCTTGCAGCACGGGTTGTACAGTGCGCACAACAAATGGCAAGCTGGTAAACGTCATGGCTACGATGATGCCGGGATAGGCGTAGGCAATTTTGAGACCAAAAGGTGCCAACCATTGCCCAAACCAACCGCTGGGTGCCAATAGAAATGCCAGTGTCAATCCAGCCACTGCAGTGGGCAAGGCAAATGGCAAATCAATTAACGCATCCACCAACCGGCGGCCTGGAAAATCGTAACGACCAATGATCCAGGCCAGTAACAGACCAATCAGCAGAGCCAATACAGTGGAGTAGAGGGCCGCGCTGATGGTGACCCAGTAACTGCTCAGCACTCGTGGGTCTGTAATGGCTTGCCAGTAATCCTGCCAACTCATCTGACTGGCATGAATCAGCAAGACCGAAATTGGCAGTAAAACAACCAAGGACAGATAAAAGGTACTGAACCCAAAACTCAACCCAAACCCCGGTAAAACTGGGTGGCTTTCAAGCAGCCAGGACTTTGGTTTCACCTCTTTAATTTGATTTGATGAGGTGAACTTCACGCCCTGGATGGACTGCCTTGAAAGCTCCGAGAGTGAGACGGTTTTTGATCCGTTCGAGAGATTTGTCATGACGTTTAAAGTCGGTTGAGTTATTTATTGGTTTATTTCGTGCTGCGATCCGCAAGCAATTGATCCAGAACACCGCCGCTGCCAAAGTGTTGCGCTTGAATGTCATCCCAAGTGCCTAATGATTCATTCGGATTGAATAAACGCAGCTCCGGAAATTGTGCTTTGGTCGCAGCCACCACTTGAGGGTCACGGACGCGGTAGTTGAATGTGGTGAGAAGTTCTTGAATCTCTGGCGCATAGAGATAGTTAAGATAGGCCTCAGAAATGTCGCGTGTACCCCGACGATCTGCCACGCGGTCAACGACCGACACTGGGAACTCAGCCAGAATGCTGACGGGTGGTACAACGGTGCCAAATTCATATTGCGCAAACTCATCGCTATTGGCGATGTTGATGACTTCTGATTCGAAGGTCAGCAAAACGTCACCTTGTTCGCCTTGTGAAAATGCCGTGGTGGCGGCACGTCCACCTGTGGGAAAGCTATCCACGTTGTTGAGAAACTTCTTCATAAAGGCTTTGGTTTTTTCTTCATCGCCCTCGTAGAGTTCATTGGCAAACAACCAAGCTGCTAAGTAGGTGTAGCGCGCATTACCAGATGTTTTAGGGTTGGGGAAAACAAGGCGAACATCGTCTCGGATCAGATCGTCCCAGTTCTGAATGTTTTTAGGATTGTCTTTTCTCACCAGAAAAGCGATGGTGCTGTAGTAAGGGGAGCTATTGTGTGGAAAGCGGCTTGCCCAGTCTTTGGCAATGAAATCATTCTTTGCCAAGATTTCGACATCGGTCACTTGATTGAATGTAATCAGATCAGCTTGCTTACCTTTGAGAATATCTTGGGCTTGGCGTGATGAGCCAGCGTGCGACTGATTGATTTGAACATCATTACCGGTTGTGGCTTTCCAGTGCTCAGCAAACTTAGGGTTATAGGCACCGAACAGTTCACGAGCAATGTCGTACGAGGCATTCAATAATTCGGTTTGTTGTGCCTGCGCAGTGGTTACACCGAGTGAAGCGAGTGTGAGGGTTGATGCGAGCAAAAACTTCTTAAGCATGGTTGCGATCCTTGGGTAATGAAATAAAACACCTTGATGAAAGGTATGGTGTGTTTTGAGGTGGAGTGTGTGTGCCGTGTAATGCATATCTGACACGATTAGAGAGATTCTATAGGTTGTTCTTATTAAGTAAAACTACTGATTTCTTATTTCTATATAACTAAAAGGAGTATTGAATACTGCAACCATGTCTAAATTCAGACTCGCAAGCTGATTTTGAGAGAAATTTTAAAGACGAATTGGGAGGTGGCTTGAATGGGAAGGAGGATGTCAAGTCAATATTTAGATCAGCCTGTTAATGCGGTCTATGCCAATCAACAATCGAGAGTTGCCGGAGTCGATCCTATCAATTTCTGACAACTAATGCATTACGCGTTTTGAAATCGGTGATGAGGTGTTAAACCATGAACCTGCTATCCAAAATCTTCAAGGACACGCCACGATTCAGGAGGTTGCGAGCGGCAACCATTGGTTTGAAAGGTTACGATATTTAAAAAAATCTTCCGATTGTTGAGTTAAAGCGTTTTTTAGGTTCTACAATGATCAGATACGATTAAAAACGAAACAATGGCGTTGTTTAAAACATTCTTTACTGGCTGTTGTCTAAAGGAGATCGTGATGTCGTCAAGCACTGTGCGGGATGTGACTTTTGCGCTGATGCGTGAGCTTGGATTAACCACTGTGTTTGGGAATCCTGGGTCCACAGAAGAAACGTTTCTGAAAGATTTTCCGAAGGACTTTCGATATATCCAGACCCTGCATGAATCCTCAGCTGTCGGCGCTGCAGATGGGTACGCACAAGCAACCCGTCGCCCTGTGCTAGTGAACGTGCATACCGCCGCCGGTTTAAGTAATGCCATGAGCAACATCATGACAGCCCGTATGAATAAGACGCCGCTCATTATCACTGCAGGGAACCAAACGCGTAACATGTTGCTAATGGACCCTTGGTTGAGCAACGTGGATCCAACTATGCTGCCTCGTCCTTGGGTGAAGTGGTCGTATGAACCTGTGCGTGCTCAAGATGTTCCGGGTGCAATCATGCGTGCCTATGCCGCCGCACTACAACCTCCTGCTGGACCTGTCTTTTTATCGTTGCCTTTGGATGACTGGGATCAGACTGCCAATGGACAAGCAGTAGCAAGGGAAGTCACACGCCGTGTGGGACCTGATCCCACACGCATTGCAGATTTTGCCCAAGCCATCTCAAAAGCCAAAGATCCAGTGCTGATCTTTGGTTCAGACCTTTGTCGCGCCGGTGGAGAAGGCGGGCGCGAAGGCTGGCAAGCAGCCATTGCCTTAGCAGAAAAACTCAACGTTCCGGTTTGGGCAGCACCGGCTTCAGAGCGTGCACCATTTCCAGAAACACATCCTTTGTACGTCGGTGGTTTGCCGTTTGCGATCGGACCTTTGTGCGACAAGCTACAAGGCCATGACTTAGCGGTCGTGATTGGTGCACCCGTGTTTCGCTATTACCCGTATGTGGCTGGTGACTATATTCCACAAGGTCTGCGTCTTCTACACATTACGGATGATCCAGAAGAGGCTGCCCGAGCACCGGTTGGAGACAGCTTATTGTCTGATGCGCTTTTAGCGGTTCAATCGCTCACACCGCTTGTTGCATCTCGTCATGCAAAAACTCTAACCGTCGCATCACAAGCACATCGGATGGCGCCGCATCCTGCACCTGAAGAGCCTGAAGCAGCCGATGGTCAATTGTCCGCATTATTGTTGTTTGACGTGTTGCATGAGGTGATGCCGGCAGAGACGGTTTTGGTTGAAGAATCCCCTTCGAATGTCGCGCAACTGCATCGTGCCTGGCCGATTGAAACGCCGGATACGTTTTATACGTTTGCCAGTGGCAGCTTAGGTTGGAATTTGCCTGCCAGCGTGGGTTTAGCCCTTTCTGAGCGTGACAGTCAGAGAAATCGACCCGTGTTGACTGTGATTGGCGATGGTTCGTTTCAGTACTCAGTTCAAGGGCTTTGGACTGCGGCGCAACATGATTTGCAGATAATTTTTGTGGTGCTGCGAAATGATGAATACGCCATCCTGAAATCCTTTGCGCAATTAGAAAACACGCCGAACGTACCAGGTTTAGATCTACCCGGCTTAGACATTGCAGCGCTTGGCAAAGGCTATGGTTGTGCGAGTGTGGTGGCTAAAACGGCTGATGAAGTGCGGGCTGCATGTGAAGCGGCCCTCAAACGCAAAGGACCCACTGTGATTGAGGTTCCTATAGTGCCCAACGTGCCACCGTTGATTTGAATCTGCTTGTCATCGAATGGGTTTAAAAAGTCCAGCAGTGTAAATGAAGTGACATCGATGAAGGGGCGTGAATAAGGCTGTCTTCGACCGATTTATTAAACAATCCAGGGTGAAGTTTGTGGGCTTCATCCTGGGTTGTATGTTTTTAGACAGAAACAATTAATTGTCTTACCAGGATTTGGGTGCACCGGTGTCTAGGCCAGCCGCTTCCAGTGTTTCGTAGCGGGTTTTAAGCCAATCCTGAATAAAAGCCTCTTCGTTCGCATGATTGCGCTTTTTGACTTCATCCCACGTTTTAATGAGTAGTTCCTGACGGGCAATGAGTGCATCGTTATTGGCTTGGTCTTTGTCAGTCCATTTGCCTTTTGATTTAAAAAATTCGATCGCACCATCATGGTAAGGAACGACCCATGAGAGGTTTTGGCGGGCCAATTCCCAGCCATTGTTGCCTGGGGCGACATCGCGGTATTCGTCAAAGGTGTCATCCATGGCTTTTAGCATGCTGCGCACGAGTTTGTTGTCTGCAGTGGTGAGTGTGGCCAGAACAGGATAGGGGTAGGTACCGGAAATCGCCGGATTGTCTTTACTCAGGTTCGCACCTTCAGTGGCCACAACAGGTGTTACAAACGGTGCGACTTCATGCAGACGTGCCCAGCCTTCAGTGTCTTCAGCAGGCATGTACAGGTATTTCAGTCCACGAGGCGATTTTGCCAATTCATAGGCTTTACCGGAAATCGAGGAAGAAATTGCAGCATCGACGCGGTTTTGCATGATGCCATCCATGGAGGCGCCAAAGCCGCCAAACTCGACTTTTTCAACATCATCCCAAGTCAGATCGCCAAACCGTAATGCACCAGTGATCCCGGCATTCACAGAAGGTGCGGCAATCAGCCAAGAAACGCGTTTGCCTTTCAAGTCTTTAGGTTCCACAATGCCAGCGTCTGCAGCCACCACCACGGCCACGAGTTGATCGGAGTTGTTTTGTAGAACAGCGCGAATAGGTTGAGGGCCCCAGAGTGGTCCTGCAAAATCATCGAGGCCTTCTTGTGCATGGTAGGTGCCCGCAATCCCAGTTGCCGCAAACTGCACTTGTCCACGGTTAAGTGGCATGGCGCGCGAAACGTCATTCTTACCCGGCAGCACACGTAAGTTCACACCGTATTTGTGTTTCAGGGCGTTGCCGATGGCAGCGGCCTGATTGTAGCCACCGGAACCGACGTCATACGTGCTCCAAGCAATGGTGCTGGGTAGCTCAACTTCAAAGTCTTGCGCGAGTACAGCCCCAGTGGCGGTCACGAGGCCAATGGTCAGAACAGAATGCAAAATCGATAATTTCACGAGGTACTCCTTCATCCGATTTTAAAAATTGAAACTGAATTGCAAGGTTGGTACGTAAAAAGAATGCAACTGTTGATGCCGTTTTAACTAAAAACCTCTGAACGACAAGACTTAGGTTATCAATAAGTTTCACTAAGGTGTAAATATTTTTTACTGTTTGTTTTTAAAATAAAAAAGTCACGATGATGTGGAAAAACCTCTGGATACCGTGTGTTACGGTATCCAGATCATTTGCAAACCGTCACATAGCTCGTTTATTTCGCACGTTTGGCAACAATACGGAACATGGGTGCGCTGCGATAGAGCGTCTGTTCGAGTTCGTTGTAAATCCGTGTGTTGATGTCGGTATTGCATTCAATCCTATCAAAACCCACATCGACTAATGCACCCAGATCCCATTGGGGACGCACGCGCTGGCACATTGGCATTAAACGTCGGTAGGCTTTGCCCTGATTTCTCTTTTGAAGCGTTCCATCATGTTGGTCGTTCTCAAACGTTTGCGGTACTTTGCCGGTAGGGTCCTGAATCGAGGCTCAAGGTTGGTCACAAGCTGCTCACGAGGCTCTTGGAGAAGCTCACACCGCAGAGCTCTTTGGTGATGGTTGTCACTTTGCGTGTGGAGACCCCTTAAACAACCATTTCTATCAGAGCCAATATAAACTTCAGTCGTCTGTGCATCCAGAATCTGGTTCAAAACGTCCTCCACCAACTTGCCCAGTCTGTCACGTGAGTCAAACAAACCTGCTGCTGCGTTCTGACTGACGTTAATCTTGTACATCAATCATCGCTTCGCATTCCTAGGTGATGTTTCTTGCCGGAAATATCAGCCTACTGAGTGTCGCGGTGGCTACCTCCATCGCTTGGGAAGCTACAGCATTTTAAGGACACGATCGTGTCGCCAAGATTACAATCAAACTCGCTCACACAGTTCCCTAAATAATTTAACCCCGTGCGAGTTTGCTGCTCGTCACATTGACTTAGCCACAAACTCTACAACGACTTGTGCCTAAATCTTGGGAGTAGGTCAGAGTATCAAGTCTTTGGATGCGATGCATCCCGTAAGATGTAGGGCCCATATTTACAGAAATGGGCGGAAAGCCTCGTCCTTTAGGGCGAGGAGGATGTCATTAAAAATAAGTCGATGAGTTAGTCAGTAGCGTCTGGACGTTTCTGACGCGTTTCTAACCACTGCTCATTGGGTTCGCCCTGAAGCGCAAATTCTTGTTTCAGACGCGGAGAGCGCCAGACACCACCCCCCACCCCAGGGATGGGTTCGACTGCATACCAAAACCAGCGTCCATCGGCATCTTGGGCCAGCCAGTCCCAATCTTCAGGGGCATTGTTCCAGTTTGGTTTTTGATTCTTTGTCAAGGGTGGTCTTTCAGAAAATGCGCTAGCCCAAATTAAGGCAGTTTGGAAGAGTGGTGGTGAGTAATTAACCATTGGCCGTTTTGCCAATGGTAGGTGTACGTGTAACGTCCATGAACGGGTTTGCCGGTGCGTTTCATGTTGAACGTGTAATAGCCTGAATCGGTAACCGTATTACACCCGATGTCGATTTGACGCGCTGTGACTTCCCCAAAAGGTTGGTCTTTGAGGAAATGTATGAAGTAGTCCTCTTTTTCTGCTGAGGTCAGACGGTTTTGATCAGAAACGGTGGGTAAGAGAATGGAGCGTGGTGCGTAATTTGCCACAACGGCTTTTGGATCACCCGTTTGAAGCGAATTATTCCACCGATCAAACAATCCGATCACCTGACTTTCAGTGATAGGCTCACAGATTTGTGTTTGTTTGGCTGTGTGATCCAGATGGCTTGCACAACCTGACAGTGCGGCTACGCTAAGTGCTGTCAAGATAGTTTTCTTCATGAGCCGCTCCTTTCTGGTTAATGGTCCTCGATGCAATTTAACATCGTTGGCTTGTGTCATGAATTAAAAATTTGACTGCGAAAAACGATGCTGCCTGTATCTGCGCAGTTAAATCATTTGATCAAACCTTATTTTTTCTGATCAAGTTGTACGCAACGATTACTCATCCATGGCAAGGCACGAATGGAAGAGTCGCGAAACACCATCCAGTCATGACCACCGTCTACAACACGATATTCAACCGCATCTGGCTGGGTCTGGTTAATGTTCCAGTAAAGATTGGCTGCGGCAACCACAATGCCTAAAGGATCATGGTCACCCGATTCAATCCACATGGGTACGACTGTGCCATTTTGGCGATAACCGTCGAGTCTGGAGGTATACAACGTATCACGCCAAGTTTTTTCATCAAAAGCACCGGATGAGTCGACAAACTGTGGCGTGGAGCGCGCCGCTGAAGTTTCTGGGGGAAGCGGGACGTAAATAGCGGGACTAAAAATACCTGCAGCACAAAAGAGTTCCGGATGAGATAGGCTTAGGTTCAATGCACCATAACCCCCCATAGAGAGCCCAGCCACCGAACGGCCTGCACGGTCGGTTCGGGTTTTGTAGTTCTTTTCAACGTATGGCAGCAATTCTTCCAAAATGGCGGTTTCGGCTTTATCCGCATTGGCATCGGCATACCAGGTGGAAGGGCCTGTCGTGGGCATCACAATCACGGAAGGACGCACTTCACCGCGCAGAATCTGATTGTCTGCAGTCACTTTAATGCCGCCACGCTCGACCCACGAGGACTCATCGGAGTTTGCACCATGAAGCATATAGATGACAGGATAGGGTTCCGTGGCTTCGTTATAGCCATCGGGCAGATAGACATACATGGAGATGTCACGCCCAAGAATGTCGGAATTAAATTTGTCGTGAATGATTTCACTGGCTACAGCCTGGGTGCCCACCAGTGCCATGGATAAAGTGCTTAACAAGAAAAGTTTTTTCATCACGTGGATCCTATATGAGGCATTTTATTGCAGTCGTTTGGTGCAGTCGTTTGGTGCAGTCGTTTGGTGCAGTCATTCATGCGACTGCATGTTGCTCAGTCTATACGCTTCGATGAGTATTTTGTCGAACAGTCGCGCTTGACACTCGATTTTTTGAAATCTGTCCTCGGTGGCACAGATGGATTGGTGTGATGAGTGAGTTTTTAATTAAAGTTAAACTACGACTTTTCTAAAAAGCCAAGAGGTTAAAAGTTATGCAACAAGCGCTTAGTACCCATCCGGATTTTCAAAACTTGCAGTTCAAATCCGAGCTGGGTGTGCTGGAGGTGATTGGTCACCTAATCATTTGGCTTTTACTGTCGATCGTCACATTTGGATTGGCGATGTTTGTGTTTCCTTACTATATGCAGCGCTATACCATTGGTAGAACGTTTGCGTTTAATGCGCAGGGGCAGCGGGTTGGACAATTGATTTGTACCATCGATTTGGCTAGCATCATTGGCAATGTGCTGTTGTGGGTTCTGATTAGCCTTGTGACCTTGGGTCTTGGATACTTCGTGTTCCTGTACAAGATTTCTGCTCACTGCTTGTCACACACAAAGTTGATCTCAGTCACCGATATGCCGTAAGTACAAGCCATCAGCATCAACAGGACTTGTCAGAAATTTGCAGGAGCCAGTGCGTATTCGAGTCGTTGAACCGTTTCAATCTAACTCGATCACCAAGACACGCGGCTCTTGACCCATCTTGAACATCGCCGCGTCAAAACTGGGCGCCCCAAACAGCCTAGATGGATTCATGGAAAATCCGACAGCTTGTTTGGGGCGGCCCAGAAAACCAAACCGCAAACGATCTTCAATATTCTCAGCGTGATAGGCGGCAACGGCATAGACACCTGCCGGTACGTCACCAAAATCACAAATTGCTCTACCTTGATGGATGGTGGCAATCACTCCACGGATGGCTTGATCCTCTTTGCGCCAATTCGCTTCATCCTGAAATAAGCCACAACGAATCACACCTTTGTCGCTCGACAGGTCATTGAACTGCACCAACAAGGCTTCTGCACAGGCAAATGGTGCAACCAATAAACCGAGTACCACGAGCATCCGTTGTAATCCAATTTTGTACATGTTGCCTGCCGAAAATAGTTGGTGCGACCACACATAACCAGTGAGTGGCACTATCGGTGATCGCTGTGACTAGGATGAACCTTTCGCGCCTTACCTTGGCGGATTAAGTTGAGCCTAGATTGTAATTTTGACATTTGGGTGTCTGAAAATGGATATATCGTCGTTCGCAGGCATCGATGACCTGAGACTGCAGTTTTGTGAGTGTCTCCAAATAGGAGACCGAAACAATATCTTTCCAGACGCCTTTAGCGTTTCCATCCCTAGTTTGGTAGGTTAGCGGAATGTAGGTGCCAATATAGTCATTGATGTTGTGGTCAAAAATCCGCATCCAAGATGAGCCGGGGACCGTGTGACCTGTGTATACACTATGGTCGAGTGTGAATTGGTAAGCCATGATTTTTCCTCTTTAGCTGTTTGGCAAAATGCCGGGCGAGCAATTCGGTGAAAAGCGCCCATAAAAAAACCCGCAACAAGCGGGTCTGCGTTTCCAAGTTGTTGCCATTAAAGACCCCATCGTCAGACCACCTTGCTTGGAGGCAGGTTGGTATCAAACATTCATTTGAAATGCTTGAACTCTTGATGCACGCTCACTATACCAGTGAATTGGAAAATAAACAATAGGTTGCGCTCAGAGAATTAGGTAAGGTTTACACAAACTTTTGCCCATGCAGGCCTCTCAATCAATATTTTTCGAGACTCTAGTATGGGTGTAGTGAAGTTTAGTTAATTGATTTGAATTTTAGCGTTTTCAATCGTTTCTTTATGTTTCTCTCTTTCGCTTTGTAGCCACTTATTGAAATTCTCCAGTGAACTCATGGGTGAAACGGTAAACCCTAGAGATTCGGCCTTCTTAACCAGATCTGGATCATTCATGATCTCAGTAATATCTGCATGAAGCTTTTCAACGATCAGTATGGGTGCATCTTTTGCGGCAAATAACCCAGCCCAGCTTTCAGTGACTGCTTTTGGATAACCCGATTCAGCCATGGTTGGAATGTCCTGGAATGACGATGAACGCTCAGGAGTTGAAACAGCTAATGGAATTAGCTTTCCGCTTTTAATATGTTCAGAAATAGCTGGCAGGGTAATGATGAGTGCGTCTACATGCCCGCCGAGGGCATCCACCGCGGCTGGCGCACCACCTTTGTATGGAACGTGTGTCACCTGTATACCTGCTTCTGTTTCTAATTTAGCGTGAGCTAAATGCCCGATCCCTGCTTGTACAGGGAGTGCTAGTCGAATTTTTGATGGATTCTCTTTGGCGTATTCCACATACTCCTTGAGTGTCCTGGGTGCGAAGTCTGGATTCACGACAAGAACCTGTGGAGTTACCGTAAATCGATTGACGCCAACTAAGTCTTCCAGAACGTAATCAGCATTTTTTCGAAGCAGAGGATTGAGCACAACCGTATCACCATGCGCGAGAAAAGTGTAACCATCTGGATCAGATTTTAGGAAACGAGCCATTCCAATCAATCCGCTGCCGCCAGGCATGTTCTCGACTGTCACGGGATTGTTCCATTTTTCGCGAAGCTTATCTGCAACAGAGCGTGTAATCGTATCTATGCTCCCACCCGCTGCAATTGGCACGATGAATTTAATGGGTTTTTCCGGATATTGTCCGATAGCATCTTTGCTGTTGTCAGCCAAAACAGATTGCGTACAAAGTAATAAAACACTGAAGGCGACGCTTTGGGCGGTGCGCGTGAAACCGACGCGGTTGAGTTTCATTGAGGACATCGTAGTTTCTCCTGTTTTATATGTATTATTTGTTTCTCATTTGCTTTTGATGCTTTTTTAGAGAGTTTGTTGGTGGTGATTCATGAGATGAAAATGAATCGAATGTCTTGATTGGTTTTTAAAGATCGTGATTTGTGTTTTATTCCTCTGGCCTACAATTGAATTGAATGTGTTCTTCGTGACGAATATCTTCAAACAAGTCAATTTCCCACTTCAGGTAATCACGCATGCCCTGGATTCGATCACTGACCTGATAGGGACCGTAATAGACATCGTCACAAGGCTCAGGAATGCTGTCACGATTAGCGTGTAAAGTCTGACCACTGGCGATCCAGGCTTGAGTGCCACCTTTCAAAACTCGAGTGTGTTTTTTCCAAGATGGAGTGAGGTCTTCAAATGCCCAGTTTGCAAGCTCTCCATCGGGAGAAGTCAAGATTAGTTCGGTGTGATCTGGCAACGCACCTAATTCTTTCTGAAGTCGTTGTCTCATCACAAAAATAGCGCCTGGGATATGTCCATCCCGATAGGTCAAACTATTGGCTAGATCAAAAATAACGATAGGTGCATCATTGTTCTGCAAGTTTTTTAATTCCGCAGCGTCAATCATGGGTGTATTCGTTGGCTGACTTGTGATCAAAGGCGCTTTTTCAGGTTCTGCGACCAGTTCAAGGCGTTCAGCTGCATCGCCCAACAGACAGACACTCAGATCTTGCCATCCCATTTGACGCAACCATGCGGCTGTAAAACGAGCGCGTATTCCGTTGTCGTCGATTAGGACCAAACGTGCATTTTTAACGCCAACATAAAAATCGGTTGATTGAATGAGCTGACCACCTGGGGCGTTCCTTGAACCTTTAATATGACCTGCCTCATATTCATACGATTGCCTGACATCGAGCAGGAATAAGGTTTTTTGATCGTCCGCCAGAAATTCTTGCAGTGTTGTTCCATCAATCTTTTTGATGTTGTATTGATTGGCAATTCGTAGGGCTGCATCATTAGATTTTTTAAGACTTTCTAGACTAGGTGGTGAGGCAAACTGAGTTTGTCCTGCGACCATTTGTCGACCTGATAAGTACCAGCCTGCGGTTCCATTATCTAGATAGAAAATGGGGTTGGGAATTTCGGTATTGACCAATGATTGAGTGCCAATGATGCCACGTGTTCTGCCAGCACAATTGATGACAATGGTTGTCTGCGAATTTTTAACGTTTTCAAAAACTCGGTATGGCAATTCAGCCCCAGGACAACAGATTCCGCCAGGCATGGCATAACGTTGATACTCTTCATAGGGTCGGCTGTCCAAAATAACCACATCACGTTTTTCGGAAAGCCATTGGGATAACGTTTGTGAGTCAACCGTTGGCGTGTGGCAAGTCTGTTCTACATATTCCCCAAAAGCTTTGCTGGGTACAAATACACCTGAAAATATGGCTAATCCAGCTTCTGCCCAAGCTTTCATACCGCCTTTCAGAATATGCACATCGGTATATCCCCATTTGCTCATTTTTTGAGCTGCTAATTGTGCCTCTGACGATGCCTCACCTTCGTCAATCAAAACGACACGAACAGTTTTTCTGGGTACTAGAACACCTAGTCGCATCTCTAGCTGTGACAAGGGTGCCGATATAGCCCAAAACAGATGACCTCGTGAATAGATGCCGTTTTCTCGAACATCTAACAGCGCAAGTTCTTGGTCGCCACCAAGAAGTGACCTGAGTTCATCTATGTTAAGTTCTGTGATCTTTGTCGTCATTTTTGTCTTCCCAACTTATTTGTTGTGTATCCAGTCTACTGAGCAGCTATCATTAGAGCAATTGAATAATTTTTGCCTGACCCATGAAAAATAGTTATGACTATTACTATTCGAGATTTAAGCTATTTTTTATCTGTTGCTGAAATCGGATCTCTAAGTCAAGCAGCCAGACAATGCCATGTCACCCAACCAGCGATTTCTAAGTCGCTGGTACGTCTTGAATCCACCTTGAATCAGGAATTGTTTCTGCGTACAAGTGGTGGCGTTGTCTTGACGGGTGCTGGATCTGAATTCCGTCGTCACGCACAACGAGTTGTTCGTGAGCATGACGAAGTGATGCGCTATGCAGTGAGTTGTCGGGAAGGGAAAACTGGCCTACTTAAAATCGGAGTCACTCGACCTGCTTTTGATGCGATTGTTTCAAGTGCGTTGATACAAATAGAGAATGTTGCACCACTGATTCGCTTTCAGTTTGATCTGGATGCAGCTGATTTTTTGTTGGCGAGCTTAGAGTCTGGACACTTGGATATGGCAATTGTCCCGGTTAGAACTGAATTGCCACCTTATCTTCAGGTGGATGTGCTGGGGAGTGATAATGTTTCAGCGATTGTACGGGTAGGACATCCAATTCTTTCGCACTCTTTAATCTCTTTACAAGCGTTGCACAACTGTCGCTGGATTTTGCCGAAACCGAATGCGCATGCCTATAAATGGTTTGAAGCGACTTTTCATCGGGCTGGATTAGTCATGCCGAAAGCGCATTTGGAAATCAATCACGCTGGTCCTGCCGTCTTGAATATTGTGGCCAACACGGACTACATTCTTTATGTGCCTGGTGGTTGGAATTCAACATTACCGTCATCACTGACAGCCTTAAAAATTCCAGAGCTAAATATTCAACGAGATATTGGTCTTGTATATCGAAAAAATACATTCTGGACGCCAGCAATGCATACTTTTCGGGAAACGTTATATGCATCAACAGGTTACAAGGCAACGCATGCTGAATGATACATAGCGGGCTGTGGGGGTGATGCTTTTATCGACTCGATAATCGTTACTTCAAACCAACAGATACGTTATTTTGACGACTGAATAGTGATTGAATGTTGCATCTGTTATTCTATATGCTAAATATATTTTTAGTATTATTTTGTTGATCAAATCTCCATTAGAGATACTTTGCATCCACTGAACCGATTGTTGGCATCTTCGGGATTCGCTTCATTCATTTGAAAATCCACCCAAAATACATACGACAGCTTATGTCGCATGAGGCCGCTATTCTGTTTCATGAAATACCTGATGGGAGGAGTTCGTGAAGCATTTACCCAGCTACTTAAGTACTGGACCCAAGGGCGCCTCGAATAAAGCTGTGGTCTCGCTAAACTGATCCTTCGGTGTGATGGTTTGCGATCTGAACGGAGACAAGAGATTGGTCGACTGCAAACTACAGACTGGTGTTTAGCACCTCCTGAATTTGCAGCCAAAAAGACCACTTCAAACCATATTCGTAGGCGCATTTAATATGCAATCGCCTAGCGACCCTTAAAAACAGGCTGTCGTTTTTCTAGGAAAGCGGTCTGTGCTTCACGTGCATCTTCTGTTTTAGCAATGGCGGCTGTCATGTCTTGCTCGTAACGGTAGCCGTCACGCAGACTCAGTTCTTCAATGACATTCAAAGTGCTTTTTGCCAGACGCGTGGATAGTGGGCTTTTTTCTGCGATGGTCTGAGCAATTATCATGGCGGTGCCGACAACTTCTTCAACGGGCACACTGGCTTCCACAATGCCTAAGCGATAGAGCTCATCGCCATTGACACGCAACCCTGTGAGCATCATGTGTCGGGTTCGTGAGTGGCCAAATAAACGCATGGCGTGACGACCTCCACCGAGCAGACCCACATTGATCTCTGGTAAACCGACTTCGGCTGTGGATGCACACACCAAAATGTCGCAAGATGCCATGATCGCCAGACCAGCACCCAGAGCAGCGCCATTGACAGCGACGACCACAGGTTTAGCACATTCCCGGATTGCATGAAAACACTCCCGAGTTCGTCGGGAGTGTTGGGGTAAATCACCAGGCCCCTTAATAACTTCACCGCGTGACTTTAAGTCTGCACCGGCACAGAAAACCCGACCTTCTGCCGTCAGAACAACCGCACGTACGTTGTCATCTTCAGAGATTCGATCTAACTCAAATGTGAGTTCTTCCATCATGGCTTTACTAAGCGCATTGACCGGAGGATTGGCGAGTTTGATTAAGGCAACATGACCAATCATTTCGACTTTGATGGCTGTGTAGGGATTTTGCATGATGTTTTGATCTCCGTTTATAGAATGGTTATCTAGTCAGATGACATTGTTTTTTTTGAATGTTTGAATTTGATCTGTAGAGTAATTCAAACTTTGTAAAATGCTTTCAGTATGCTCCCCAAGCATGGGCGGAGGCATCTTGTTCTGGGATGGTAAGCCATTAAACCGAAATGGGCTTAGGACCTGAGGAACGAGACCGTAAGCAGGGTGCTCATAGTGCGCAAGCATTTCACGATGCTGAACTTGAGGTTCTTCAAAAACTTCAGAAATCGTGTTGATGGGGCCAGCCGGTATGTTTGCTAGTAACAATTGCTCCAGCCAATAGCTACGGGGTTTTTTAGCAAGCTCTCTATCCAGAATTGGATTGAGTATGTCTTGATTGATAACCCTTTGACCATTTGTCATGAAACGTACGTCTGTTTTGAGTTCTGGGTGTCCGATCACATCACAAAATGCACGAAACTGACCATCGTTACCAACCACAATGACGATATCGGCATCGGCGCATTTGAAAATTCGTTGTGGTTGAATGTTTGGATGTGCTGTGCCAGTACGCTTTGGGTTCTGTCCTGAAATAAGGTAATTCATGGCCTGATTAGCCAGAAGTCCGATTTGGACATCAAGCATGGCCAGATCAATGTATTGACCTTCTCCAGTTTCATAACGACTGACGATCGCCGCGAGCATGGCAGCAGACGCATACACTCCGGTGACTAAATCAATAATAGGGACACCCACTTTTTGCGGGCCGCCGCCAGGTGAGTCGTCTCTTTCACCAGTGACGCTCATTAAGCCACCCATGGCTTGAATCAAAAAATCATAAGCGGGCTGTTTCGCTCTTGGACCAGTTTGACCAAATCCAGTCACAGAGCAATAAATAAGTTTTGGATTGACCTTAGTCAGGTCGTTGTAGCCAAGCCCAAGTCGCTCAAGTGTGCCAACTTTAT
The DNA here is from genome assembly GCF_048820935.1 of Orrella sp. 11846. Taxonomy (NCBI): domain Bacteria; kingdom Pseudomonadati; phylum Pseudomonadota; class Betaproteobacteria; order Burkholderiales; family Alcaligenaceae; genus Orrella; species Orrella sp. 11846. The sequence goes on along the minus strand of NZ_JBMERD010000001.1, from coordinate 314,130 downwards.
AGTTCTCCAGAACAATATCTGATTCCGCGGCAAGCTGACGGATAATCTGTTGTCCTTGGGCAGTTTGTAAGTCAACAGTGATTGATTTTTTTCCGCGATTGGCGGCCATAAAGTAGCCACCGTCTTTTTGTGTGTCGTCGGTTGAAGATTTTAAAAAAGGAGGACCCCAAAGACGCGTGTCATCACCATATCCAGGGCGTTCCACCTTGATAACTTCTGCACCAAGATCAGCAAGTATTTGACTAGCCCATGGACCTGCAAGTACTCGGCTTAAATCTAAAACTCGAATGTGTGCTAGCGGTGCCTGCATCTGTGCTTTCCTTGTTTTATCCGTGCTGCTAAAAGTTTTTTGTTTTTCAAATGAGTACGAGTCTAAAACAAAAGATCAGCTTCGATTGATCAGTGTTTGCAAAGCAGAAATGTTGGTTTTGTTATGTCGCCATGGCTTGTTGAAAATGTAATTCTGGTTTGCTGAAATTGCTTCACCGCATTTTTTTGTAAGGTCTACACTCAGTCCGTACAGTTGGATTTTTGTGAGAAACCCGTGAAACAACAATCAGATTTGAACGATGAATTGCTCATTGCTTTTTCAGATAGCGCGCGCAGCCTGTTGCATAGTCGCTCGCCTGTGACACGTATGCGTCAATTTCGTCATCAATTACCCAACTTTGATCGCAGCATGTGGCAAGAAATCGCAGATGCTGGATGGACATCTACGCTCATTTCTGAAGATCTAGATGGGTTATCTCTTGGCTTAGAAGCAGCTTGCGCGATTGCACAGGAAATTGGTCGAAATCCGATGCCTGAGCCTTACTTGGCTGGCGCAGTACAAGCGAGTTTGTTGTTGAATTCACTAGAAGCTTCATCATTGCGCGATGATTTACTCAGAATGATCGCATCTGGTGAAAAAGTGATTGGTGTTGCTTGGCAAACATCCTTGAGTGCGACCAGCCAAATCGATCATGATGATTTGATGATCAAACAAGAAGGTGAAAGAGTCACCATTAATGGAACACGTCACTGGGTCTATCCAGCACAAGCGGATGGATGGCTTCTGGTTTGTCATCAGGCGAAAAAATATTCTGGGTACCTGCCAGTCGTGAAGCGATCAGTGAAGAAACACATTTCCGACTCAAGGGGTCCACCTCAGGTCGATGTACGAATCGCATTTGCCGTAAAAAACCGGGCAACCCTTTAATTCAGATTACCCGGCTGGGATAGAGCTTTGGTGTGGCGGCTCAGAACAATTGTTCAGGATGGTTGTCCTCGTCTAGGTTGCTGAACCGTGTATGTGCAAAGGTTCTAGAACCATGTGAGCCCAATCGAAATTAGGATCCCAGACACAAAGAGTTGGATTAGGCAATAACCCATAATGTCTTTTGCTTTCAAACCAGCAATAGCCAGCATCGGCAAAGCCCAGAAAGGTTGCAGCATGTTGGTCCAAGCATCACCCCAAGCCACAGCCATCGCAGCCCGTGCCATGTCAGCATCCAGTCCTTGAACTGCAGCAATCACGATAGGACTTTGCACAGCCCACTGTCCACCACCCGAAGGCACAAAGACGTTTACTAAGCCAGCACTCAGGAAGGTCCAGAAGGGCAGACTTTGTGCTGTTGCAAAAGAGATAAACCATTCTGAAAGGCTTGCAGCTAATCCAGATTTGATCATGATAGCCATGATGCCGGCGTAGAAAGGGAACTGGATCACAATCCCAGCACCACCTTTGATGGCTTCATCGAGGCTACGCAGTAAGCGTCTTGGTGTGCCATGAAGAATAATGGCCAGAATCAAGAAGGTGAAGTTAATGATGTTGAGGTTGAGACTCGCGCCACGTACAACGTAGTAGTCCCACATAAAGGCCAGGCCAGCTGCACCAATGAGCCAGGAAATGACACGGCTGGTTTCAAGTCGATCGGCTGGACGTGTGACACTAGCACTGATTTTGTCATCGTCTTCTTCGAGCAATTTAGGATCGACGTAAACACTTTCTTCTTCAGAAGGCAGCATGAGACGGTTGACGAGCGGAACCGCGATGAAGAGTGCCAACACAATCAGCAGATTAAACATCGAGAAAATCGTGTCTGATGTTGAAATGACCCCCATTTGTTCAGCTTGGAAGTGACCTTCGGTGGCAATCGTGAGCGGTACGGAACCAGCCAGACCGCCGTGCCAGACCAAAAACCCGGAATACGCACTAGCAACCAGTAGTCGGTAGTCAACACGAACCTCACGTGCCAACGCCTTGGCAAAGAGTGCACCGACAACCAAACCAAAACCCCAGTTCAGCCAGCTCGCAATCAATGACACAAATGTCACCAGTAAAATAGCTGAGCCAGCCGTTTTAGCTTGGCGAGCTAAGGCATTGAGCCAACCTTTGACGAGAGGCGTGTTGGCCAGCATGTGCCCAGTGATCAACACCAGCAGCATCTGCATGGCAAATGTCAGCAAACTCCAAAAACCATCACCCCACATGACAACAACTTCCATCGGGGATCGACCTTCAAACGCCATCGCTGCAATCGCAGCAACCAGGGTTAGTAACAGCACAAATATGTACGGATCAGGTAGGTAACGCTCTACCAACCGAACGGACGCACGTGTCAAAACCTTAAACATTGAGTTTCTCCAATCAAGCCGGTTGCCTGTGCAACTGATGAAGTCCGGCTGTTGTTTGCAGCAGTCCGACGTCAGGCTGCGTCACAAAACGAACAACTGCTGATATGGTGATTTTGACATAAAAAGTGACTTTAAAATGATGGGATAAACCCTTGTTATTTCGAACTAAAATTGAGTTACAAGGATTGTGATAGAAGATTGATTATTGGTGCGCTGTAAAATAAATCACCCATCAACATCGATCGACACCCATGGGGTTCTCTGTGGAAACGGTGCAATCGTCTACACCGTTGAGCAAACTGCTTGCGCAATCTCGTTCATTCATGTGCGAGTCAAGCAAGCGAGTTGGTTTTCAACTGATGGGTTTTATTCTGATAAAATTATGCTTAGTAAATTAAGATTGCTCTCAACTAAACCAGTTAGGAGTGCGTTCAGTGCGGCTACACTCACCCAGATAACTCTGAATACGCTAACAGTGCAGATAACAACGCATCGATGGTAATTAAGAAAAGAGTAATCAGGTTATTTAAGTACACTGGAACGGTGTTGTCAGAGAAGGGGGGTTCTAATTCCGTTCTCTGATACTGGGCGTGGAGGAAAGCGTCAGACTAACAAAGCGCAAAGCAATGTTAGCCGCATCCAAAGAAGCGTCAAAAAAAGAAAAAATAGCAGCCTAGTTGTTGTTGTTGTTTTGGAAGCTCGTTGCTTTAGCTGCGAGTAGTTCACTTAAACCGACTCATCTGCCATCTAGTGTCCTCGCGCTTCTAATTTTTGGAGAAAATTACAGCCATTTTGTTGACCTTGGTCACAGGCCGCGCGATAAAGTTTTTTGGCTGAAGCGAAATTTTGTTTTAAGCCACCACGACCCTGTTCGTACATGATTCCCAGAAACGTTTGGGCGGGCGCATTGCCTTGCTGAGCGGCTTTTTCATACCAATAGGCCGCTTGGGCATGGTCTTGGGCCACACCATAGCCGTTCTCATAAGGGCACCTCGAAAAACCTCATTTTATGAAAATTGGGTCTCATGAAATCAATTGGTTACGAAAGCTGTTTCTTGAAAACCAGGGGTTATTCGAAGTTCCCATAAAGGATGGCTAGATGTAATTGCGCTTTCTCATGCCCTTGTTGGGCAGCCTTTGTAAACCACTGCGCCGCTTTGGCATTATCTTTTGGGACGATTTTGCCGTTAGAAAACACCAGACCAAACTCAAATTGCGCCTGTGGCGTGCCTTGTTGTGCCTTTTTTTCGTAATGTTAAAAGGCTGCGATTGCTCGTTTGGAGGTTGGTTGCGCATCCGCCTGACCCGTCATCAGCAACCCAACACTCAAAATTAATGCGATCAAAGGCTTATTCATAGTTTTTCTCACGATGTCATTGGTAAAGGGCTTCAATCGATTCTATATAGGGAATCACTGAGCATCGACCTGTTGAAAACCAGCAGATGAGACCATTTTGGGTTGCCGAATTACATATGCGAGTCTCAGAAGGTGGGTCAAAACTATTGGCCACAGGTGGGTCAATTTAAATGGCTATTCACAACTTTGTAAAAGACAGGCATAAAAAATCCCCAAATTCTAGTCGTGTAGCAGTGGGGCAATGAGTTCGAGGTTATTCCGAACTGACGATATCAAACCGTTGCTGACTGTGCGCTTTCAGCGGTCTGACTCGCACTGACAGTGGCCTTCAGATGTTTCATGAAATCCATGAAATGTGGTCTAAATTCTGTAAACAAAACGTGATCACGGTTTTTGATCATCACTTCACTAAAGAGCTTGAGCCCAATGGCGAAGGAGACAGCTTCCTCAGCATCAAATTGTTCACTTTGACGAATACGTTCAACAATTTTTAGTATTTCGTCATGGTTTGCAGCCATGAAAGTCAGCGTTTGATCCTCAATGGGATTGCCGCGAACGTCTTCAACATAATCAACCGTGATGCGATATTTGTGTCCCTTCAATGAATACTCCTAGATTGGTAACTATTTGAACAATTCCTAATTGTAACTGATTCTCATTACTATTTATAAATACTTTCTGAATATTTAGAATTAATTGTCATTGTTTTTAATTGTTTGGGAATATCGTTGACGTTTTCAGTTGCAACAGCGCCATGAAGATCAAAAGCCACCGTAACTCGCGCTGTGCAGGTTAGGGTGGCTTCATTTTGCTAAATGAACCAAACGACGTGATTCGTCAGTTGGTTTCGGTTATTGACTTAAAAATTACTCAGAAAAAGCCCAAAGCATCGTCACTGTAGCTTACGAGAATGCACTTGGTCTGCTGGTAGTTGCCAAGCGCCATCTTGTGCGTTTCACGTCCGATACCTGACTGCTTGTAGCCACCAAACGCTGCGTGCGCAGGGTAGAGGTGGTAGCAGTTAGTCCAGACTCGACCAGCTTTGATACCGCGGCCAACTCGATAGGCGATTGATCCGTTACGACTCCACACACCAGCACCTAGACCGTAATCCGTGTCGTTAGCAATGGCGATGGCTTCTTCTTCGTCCTTAAAGGTTGTGACGGCTAAAACAGGACCAAAGATTTCTTCCTGGAAGACCCGCATGTCGTTCTTACCTTGCAGAATCGTGGGTGTCACGTAAAAACCAGCATCCAGTCCAGAGCCGAGTTGTGCTCGTTCACCACCCGTTAGGCAAGTTGCACCTTCTTCACGACCCAGATCGATGTAACCCAAAATGCGGTTCATCTGAGCCTCAGAGACTTGCGCACCAACCATGGTGTCACCCTTCAGTGGGTGACCTGTTTGAATGGCCTTCACACGAGCAACCACTTTCTCGATGAATTGATCGTAGATCGATTCCTGAACAAGCATTCGCGTGGGAGCGGTACAAACTTCACCTTGGTTGAGCGCAAACATCGTGGCGCCTTCCAGGGCTTTGTTCAGCATGGCGTCATCGTGATCCATGATGTCGGCAAAGAAAACGTTGGGACTTTTACCACCAAGCTCAACAGTGGCTGGAATCAGTGTGTCTGCCGCATTGCGCAGGATTTGCTTACCGACAGGTGTTGAACCTGTAAACGCGACTTTTGCGATTCGGGTACTTGATGCCAGAGCAGCACCGGCTTCTTGACCAAAGCCTGTGACGATGTTGACGGTACCAGGTGGCAATAGATCGCCAATGACCTCCATGAGCACCATGATGGAGGCAGGGGTTTGCTCAGCGGGTTTCATCACAATGGCGCAACCAGCTGCCAATGCAGGCGCAAGCTTCCAAGCGGCCATTAAGAGTGGGAAGTTCCAGGGAATGATCTGCCCAACCACACCGATGGGCTCATTAAAGTGATAAGCCACGGTGGTGCTGTCAATGTCCGAAATGGCACCTTCCTGTGCACGAATGCAACCGGCAAAGTAGCGAAAGTGATCAATGGCCAGCGGCAAGTCAGCGTTTAAGGTTTCCCGTAGTGGTTTACCGTTGTCGATGGATTCAGCCACAGCCAGCAATTCAAGATTGGCTTGCATGCGGTCGGCAATGCGCAAAAGCACATTGGAGCGTTCTGCAGCGGGTGTGCTGCCCCATTGCGCTTGGATGGCATGAGCAGCATCGAGTGCAAGATTGACGTCATCAGCATTGGATCGAGCTGCTTCACTAAAGACCTCTCCAGTAATCGGAGAGACATTCTCAAAATACTCGCCACTGACTGGGGCAACCCACTTGCCGCCAATGTAGTTGTCGTAGCGTTTTTTGAAAGGGAAGTCGATGTTGATACCGAATTGTTTTAGATCCTTCAGTCCCATAGGTGTCTCCTTGATTGGGTGGATTGAATCGGATTCGGGTGTGAATCCGCATTAAAACGACGTGCTGTAAGTGCGTTTTAATGAATGCAGGACGGATGCATTTTGTTGATCGCTTCATTCATCATGTCAACCAAGATCAAATCAACTGAGATCAAGCCAAGTGAGCAACTTAATTGAATGACCCAAATTGACCTGTTCGATTGAACTGATAAAAGGCGATCGTGCCTTGTGTCCCGAATCTCTAAGGTAGTGAGGCCAGCGATTAATGTCAATCATTTCCCTAAGAATTGCTGGGATCGTCTGAGTATTTCTAAACGTCCAGATAGCGCAAGCCGTTAAGACTAAATAGAAATGTCCGGTTTAATTCAAATCAACCCAGCCCGCCAACCCAATCCAATGCATTACGACCTAACCCAAGAGAACGTATGGGATTGATGGAAGCACAGGTTTTTCGACAGACTTCGGCCTATAGTCTTGGCCTGATTTTGTAGCCCAGCAATATTCACAGATCACTGAATCTGATCTCACAAAAGGAGAAGGGCGCTGGTTCGCTCTGGATGTCTTAGCTTGAACGTTATTGGTCTGCGAGTTAGCGGTTGACGCTAAGAATCAAATTAAAAATATCTGAAGAAAAGAAAGAGGAATTACACAATGAAGTCCATCAAAACCTATGTGATTGTCGTCTTGATTGCGTTTGTGGCGCTGTGGCTTGCAGCCATTGCTGTGTTTTCAGGGGCGGTTTCACAGGATGTGTTGCCTGCTTTTATGTCAAAGCTTGAACAACCAGCCAGCTTTGCACTGCTCGGTGAAGCCATGGGCACGCTTGATGGGTTGTTTAGCTCGATTGCAATCGTCCTAGGATTGGTGGCTATTTTCTTTCAAGGCAGTGAGCTCAAAACCTCCACAGATGCGCAGACCTTGCAGGCCAAAGCACTCACCCTACAAATTGCCCAACAAAACGCTTCTAATCAGCTCACAGCCTTTACGGCACGTTTGAACTATCTGGCTTCTGAGATCGCTTATATGGAAAACGCCATTCCCAAAATGGTCGAAAATGCGAATCTATTGAAAGAGAAGAACCGAATGAAAGAGTGTGATGATCTGTGGATTATCATCAAAAACACACGAGAAAAGCAACAACGATATCGCAAGCAGGCAGATGAGATTGATGACAAGATTCAGCATTTGCTGCAAGATTTTGAACAGCCTCTGGCTTGAGACTCAGCCAAATGTCGTGCAACTAAATACCGTACCACCCAATGCCGTATCACTCAATGTCGTACGGTCAGCGTTGCACAACTAATGCCATACAACCATGTCAGCATGGGTCAAGTAAAAGTGGCACACATGCAAAGTTGAACTAATACAGATCTGCATCGAATGTGCACAGAGATGTGTGGACATCTGGGTTGAACATTGGCGCTGAATATCTGAGCGGCGCATCTGAGCTGAATGCCTGAGTTCAGCGCTGAGCCGCATACCTGAATGTTGGCTGGCAGCAATACGTTTGACTTTGGTATTAGTCGAAATATGCCTGTGTGCGATATGATTGTTACCTTAATCGCAGAAAACCTGAGGTTTTTAAGCTCGCCTGAAATTAGCTCAACAGTTTCAGACGAATAGGTTAGGGTGGTGGCTTGAGGTGTATCCGTGATGCACAGTGAGAAGTTTTGTTGTGAGTCACCATCCAATCAGCGTTCAATTAGATAGATGGAGTTGTTTTTATGCGCAGTGCTTGGGATCGTGTCCGGCACGCTTTGCTGTTTGAGATCGTAGGTCTCGCTATTTTTATTCCGCTGTTTGCTTTTGCACTCGGTCAGACACCGAGTGACATGGGTGTCGTAGGCGTCATGTCCGCGATGATTGCGACTTTGTGGAACTTTGTTTACAACCTTGGGTTCGACAAGGTGATGCTCTACAAATTAGGCAGTACGGTCAAAACCGTCCGTATGCGAGTCGCACATGCCATTTTGTTTGAAGCAGGTTTGATGGTGTGGCTTTTGCCGCCAATCGCCTGGTACCTGAATATGAGTCTGTGGGATACGTTCATCATGGATTTGTACATTGTTGCTTTCTATCTGATTTTTGCGTTCTGCTTTAACTGGGCGTATGACTATATCTTCCCAGTTGGTATGGAGCTGGCGACAGAGCGTGCTTGATACCAAGTATCAATGATCATGAACACCAAGAATGTTACATTCCAGATGCTGATCTGAATCCAATTACAGGTTCAGCTAATAACTGAAAAAAATTTTGCTGCAATTTCATATTAATTCGTCTAGAATTGCGTTCTTCACTGTGGGGTCGTAGCTCAGTTGGGAGAGCGCGTCGTTCGCAACGACGAGGCCGGGAGTTCGATCCTCCCCGGCTCCACCAGCCCTAAAAAATGCTGTGCCCTTTCCATTTTCACTACCCCCGTAAGACCCAGTGTATGCGGCCTTTACAGGTTTGCGCCGGTGTCGACAAATTTATTATTTATGCCGGTGTCGAGAGTTTGAACCTCTTTCGCCTCTCTTTCTTTCGCGAGATAACCAAAATTGCGCTCATTGGCACCGGCATAACCTATTGATTTTAAAGTAAAAGACGGTTTTGTAAAAAGATGAAATTTATACCCAAGACCGGTTACCAATGCGACAGATAAACACTTTCTGCGTTGAATGAAATCGAGTGACTGCCCAAACACGTCAAAACGAATAGGGCATTGGCTTTGCGGGGTGTTGATGCGCATATCTGCCGAGGTCGATGAAGGTCATTGAGGGACACAGATACATGCCGAGGGTGGGGGGCGTAAGTCGGACATGTGAGCTGGTTTGTGTGGTCAAAAATGGCTACCGCAGATAAGCCAGCGGTGGGATTGATCCACTTCACCGCACTCAACTTTCACCAAGCACTCGCGTGAAACTCGGTGAGCACTGGTCAATACTCACCTGGTACTGCGGGGAAATACTTGGAAATCGGCAACACTTCACTCACATTCATGGCCATAAACAGCGCCGGTGTTTGCCAAGGGTTCTTGCCGGTGTCTAAGGTTTAGTTCTGTAGTGGGTACCGGTCGGTGTCAATCGGAAAAAGTATCAACGTCGACACCGGCGGCATAGCTATTACGTTGCGGCTGTACTCGTTTTTCTATAAACTCAGGGGCGTAGTACTGACCGGGTTGTATGAACGGGATTAAGACATCTCATGGGCAAGTATCATCATGAATGATGGAGCTGTATTGACCGGATAGTACGAACGGGATTAAGACTTAAGCGCGTTATTTATTTTAGTAAATGCTTATTGTTGTACTGACCGGATTTTGAACGGGATAGGGTTGACTGCTTGGATTTGCCGTCGGGAAAATATACTGGTTGTAGATAGGGTGTTCGGCCAGGTGGTTGCCGGTGGTCTGGACCTTCAGAAAAGATCATCGCCAGATACACCAACGGTTGAATAGTTCCACTCACTAGGCACTCATCTTTCAACCGAAACTCACGCGAAAGTTGATGAGTGCTGGTCAATATTCACCTAAAACTGCGGGGAATAGCTCGAGTTTCGGCAATACTTCACTCACATTCGCAGCGGACTGGCGGGAATAAAGATACTCGTCGTAGATAGGCTGTTCGACCAAGTGGTAGCAGGTGATCTGTATGGCCGGAAAAGATCATCGTCAGATACACCGCCGGCAGAATCATTCCACTCACTCGGTGCTCATCTTTCAACCCATACTCATGTGAAAATCAGTGAATGCTGGTCAATACTCACCTGGGACTGCGGGAAATAGCTCGAGTTTTGGCGGCACTGCACTCAATTCTCAACCCTCGGGTATCATTGGTCGGTGGCCAGCGGCCAACTCGGAAGGGATATTTCATACCGAAATTGGCAAAAACACTGGATAAAGATACAGCAAGAGCGCCGCTCATTGATTTTAAAGGGAAAAATGCCAAAATCGCACCTATGTTGCAGTGCAATGTTGCACAAACGGCCATCAGCGCCGATAATGGCCCTGCAAAGCCTTACAGGATGCGGGTCTCAGAGGATAGAGTTGTATTGACCGGATTTCACGAACGGGATTGGGTGAAATTGGGGAAGGATTTCCCCACCATGTGCGGTGTTGTATTGACCGGATTTCACGAACGGGATTGGGTGAAATTGGGGAAGGATTTCCCCACCATGTGCGGTGTTGTATTGACCGGATTTCACGAACGGGATTGGGTGGCTGGTTGGGCTTGCCGTCGGCGGCAAAAGATACTCGCCGGTGGTTGCAGATTCAACCAGGTGAAGGCAGGTGGTCTGTATGGCCGGAAAAGATCAACGCCAGATACACCGGCGGCAGAATAGTTCCACTCCCTCCGCGCTCAACCTTCGACCGGAACTCAAGTGAAAATCGATGACCGCTGGCCAACATTCACCTGAAACTGCGGGAAATAGATCGAGTTTCGGTCATACTCCACTCACATTCGTAGTGACCGTCGCAGGCCAAAAGATACTCGGTGGCGATAGGGGATCTAGCCAGATAGTGGCAGATGGTCTGTGTTGCTAGAAAAGGTCAGTGTGGATTTACTGTAGTTGTAAAGCTTTTCAAACAAACTTTAATTTCTGAATTAAGAATCTTATTCGGATTTGCTTTTTGCGGTATCCAGTAGTTCACCAAAAATAGCCTTACGTAAGTCCTCCTTGCTGCGTACTACTAGATTAACAACCCTATCCTTGTGCATCAGGTTAGCAAACTGAGTCACCTGTAAGGTTCCCAGCGCATAAGCAATCCGAATATTAACCACGTTTTTCTGACCGGTTCTTAGTAATCTCGCATAAGCTTGTTTGAATTCCCGCATGGAAGGAAATTCAAGAAAGAGTCCGTCATGACAGACGGTTTGTAAACCATCAAGTCCTACACCCCCTGATGATGGCTGAACAATCATAATACGGCAATCAGGGTCTTTCTGGAAAGTTTCAGCCGCAGTTCTGTTCTGCACAGGTGTTTGCGCCCCATAAGCGGCAACGGCGTTGTACTTCTTTAAATGCTCTAGCAGTGCTTCGTTGGTTCGACGATAATACCCGAAAATCACGAGTTTGCGCCCATTGATTTCATCTAAGACTTGATCAATCACATCAAAGCATGTGGACTTACCATTTCCAAAGTATTCAAAATTACAAATAATCTGCTGCAACGTGTGGTACAAAGCCTGAGTCGAAGTTGCATCAATTTTGGATTCATCAATTCTCAAGAGTTCATCTTCTGCTACTCGACGATATAGTTCCCAGTGTTTATTATTCAAGGTGTAAGGAATTGGTGTGAACACTTCCTTAATATCGTGTACGTCCTTGAACAAAACCCGAGTTGAAACCATACCCATATTGTCTCTAAGCATATCCAAATTATCCCATTCCAAAACCTTATTAAAAAAGTCTCTGCGTCCTGCGTGAACGTTCATAAATCTGGACTTGGTTCTGTAAATTTCTGGCGCTAATAAATTCATGTAAGCATAAGCATCTTCGGGGTCGGACAAAGGTGTACCTGTTAAAAGGTTCACAGCTTTGTCCGCAACAAAGGCTTTAAACTTCTTGAAGTTCTGCGTTTGCATATTCTTAATGTCATGAGCTTCATCCCGAATCACATAAGTATTTGAATCGAAAGCGGCGTTGAATTTTTCGTTTTCGATTCTGAAGATTGCTGAACTTACTAAGGTAAATTTGTGTTTGCCTAGCTTCAAATTCTCACGTTGTTTAACTGTTCCTCGATACATCAAAATATCTTCAGGTTCAATCCCTTCTACCGACTCTAAAAACACTCTCCATTGGTCGATCAGGATTGGGGGCATAATCACCACCACCTTGTCGTATTCTCGCTCACCGAGCCAGATTAGGGCTGAAGCAACAGCTTGTGCGGTCTTACCTGTGCCCGGCTCCCAAAACATGCCAGCCTTGCGATTATTGGTGTAAAACTCAAGATTTTCCATTTGATATGGGTATAGATCAAAGGGAAGTTTGTAGTGCTTTTCTAGTGCTTCAATTGGGTTAAGAATTTGACTGAGCATTGTTTTGTCATTTTTGTTTGCTGCTGCCATTTGCTTGATACGTTCAAGTTCTGCGTTCACGATGTTCAGATGCTCTCTGACTTGCTCATTTGTCATCATTTCATTCACCTTTTGCGTTTTTCTTTTCGTTTTCAAATTTGTTCACCAGAAAAATAAACAACCCACGCTCGATTTTTTGAAATTATTGCAAAGACATACTCAGATTTTTAATCTGTTTTGATACATCGGGTAACTCTCTCAAAAGAGATTGACGTTCAGTAGTGTCTTTGTAGTGTGACTCCAACTAGGTTGCTCTGATCGAATTAATTACTGGGCATTATAGAATTTTTCAAAATATCATCGCCTGATCTATCGCTGCTAAAGCTGATTCGCTTCAGATATCCTTATTTTCTTAGTGTTTATAATATAAACCTTAGGACATTACATTGCCAGTTTTTACGAACAAGATTAAGGTGTTTTGAAGTTTAAGTTTTAAACTTCAGTTACATCCATTGGATTTTGAAGGCGATAGTGATGGCAGGTGACCTGTATCGTCCGAAAAGATCATCGTCAGATACACCGGCGGCAGAATTATTCCACTCATTTGATGCTCAACTTTCACCGGATACTCATGTGAAACTCGGTGAGTGCCGGCCAATACTCACGCAGAACTGCGGGAAACTGCGCGAGTCTCGGCGGCACTTCACTCACACTCACAACAGGCCGACGGCGCAAAAGATACTCGCCGGCGGTAAGGGATTCGACCAAGTGATGATTGGTGATCTGGATCATCAGAAAAGATTATGCCTAGATACAGCGTCGGTAGAATCAATTCACCGTGGGCGTGCCTGTTTTCTGTGGTGATTGTAAGATAAACTCGGACATGCGGTACTGACCGGGCTTTACGAACGGGATTAAAACTCTTTTATGAACCTTGCTACCTTAATTATTTTGAGTTGTATTGACCGGTTTTTGAACGGGATAAAGTTGACCGCTTGGATGTGCCGTCGGGAAAATATACTGGTTGTAGGTAGGGTGTTCGACCAGGTGATGGCACGTGGTTCGTACCGCCCGGAATGATTATGGGCAGATACACCGTCGGCAGAACTATTCCACTCACTCGGCGCTTATCTTTCAACCGCAGCTCACGTGACAATCGGTGAATGTTGCCCAATGTTTGCGCAGAACTGCGGGAAACTGCGCGAACATCGGCGACACTTCACTCATACTCCCAATGGACCGACGGGGATAAAAGATACTCGTCGTAGGTAGGGCGTTCAGTCAGGTGATGGCAGGTGGTCTGTATGGCCTGAAAAGATCATGGCCAGATACACCGACGGGCGAATTGTTCCACTCCCTCGGCGCTCATGTTTCACCGCATGCTCACGTGAAACACGTTGAATGCTGACCAATACTCACCTGAAACTGCGGGAAATAGCTCGAGTTTCGGCAATACTTCACTCACATTCACAACGGGCTGGTGGGGATAAAGATACTGGCCGGAGGTAGGGTATTCGGCCAGGTGGTAGCAGGTGATCTGAATCGTCGGAAAAGATCATGCCGAGATATACCGGTGGGCGAATTGTTCCACTCACTCGGCGCTTATCTTTCAACCGCAGCTCACGTGACAATCGGTGAATGTTGCCCAATGTTTGCGCTGAACTGCGGGAAAATTGGCGAGTTTCTCTAACATTCCACTCACATTCATTGTGGCCGTCGTTGGCAATAGATATACGCCGGAGGTAAGGTGTTCAACCAGGTGGTAGATGGTGGTCTGTATCACCATAAAAGATCTATCTCAGATATGCCAGCGACTGAGTTGTTCCACTTGTTTTCGGCAGTGACATCCGAAGTTGACGTCGGTTTGAACGTATCGGCTGAGAGGGTTTGATCAAAGTATCCCTTGGGCGCTCCTAATAAGACCTATCTGAATGTAAACTGACCCAGCGCCACACCATTTGCCAGTTACCTATTGATGGTTAGCTTGAATGCCAAGGCTTGTGCTTCGTCGGAGTGCAGGTTGTGGGGCGATTTGAATCGATTTATGCCCACGGAAACTTGTTATGTCAGAGCACACCACGTCAAATAAAACCCTTCAAGATGTCCTCCAGTCGTTTCGTGATGCTGCACATAACAACCGTGATTTAGGGGATCTGTTTGAGCGACTGATTGCTAACTTTTTACGTACAGATCCTCAGTACAACTTTAGCGATGTTTGGTTGTGGTCAGAGTGGCCGGATCGGTGGGGAGCCGATACAGGAATTGATTTGGTCGCTCGGGTCGCAGGAACGGGCGATTATTGGGCTTTTCAATGCAAGTTCTACCTGCCTGAGCATTCAGTATCTAGAGCAGACATTGATTCATTTCTTGCGGCATCAGGCAGACGTTTTGAGACGGATGAAGGGCAGAAGTCCTTTGCGAACAGAATCATCGTCACGACAACTGACCGTTGGAGCAAGCACGCGGAAGATACGCTCGACAATCAAGTCATTCCTGTTGAGAAGCTGTCTGAATTCGATTTGCAAGAAAGTCCGATTGACTGGTCGCAGTATGTGATCAGAGAACCGGAAGGCATGAAACTTCGGTCGTATAAGAAAGAGCTTCGTCCCCATCAGGTTTCTGCGCTTGATGATGTCATAGATGGCTTTGAGACTCATGATCGCGGCAAACTGATTATGGCCTGCGGAACAGGTAAGACCTACACTGCACTGCGCATCATGGAAGAGTTGGTACCTGAAGGTGGTCGGGTGCTGTTTTTAGCACCTTCAATCTCGCTGGTGGCGCAATCACTGCGCGAATGGACGATTGACGCTCGGTCTCCCTTTAACCCCATTGTTGTCTGCTCTGACACCAAGGTTGGGCGTGACAACGAAGACTCTCGCACGCACGATCTGCCATTTCCTGCGACGACCGATCCAGATGCCATCATGCGAGCTGTGGCAAAACTACACGAGTATGACAGCACAAAACGAACGGTGATTTTCTGTACGTACCAATCGATTAGTCAGGTTGGGAAAGCACAGGAACTTGGTCTTGATGAATTTGATCTCATCATCTGTGACGAGGCACACCGTACAACGGGGCTGACGCTTGACGGCGAAGAAGATTCCGAGTTTGTTAAAGTGCACTCCAATGAGCATGTTCGAGCACAAAAGCGCTTGTACATGACTGCAACCCCACGAATCTTTGCAGATGCTTCTAAAACGAAAGCAGCCGACAAAGATGCTGTTTTGTATTCCATGGACGATGAAACTCGGTATGGTCCGCAGTTTCACCGCTTAGGGTTTGGTCAGGCAGTGCGTGATGGCCTGTTGTGTGATTACCGGGTGTTGCTCGTTGCCGTCAATGAGTCACGTATGGCGCATACAGCCAACGTGTACGGTGCACAACTCGATGACGGATTGCCCAAGGCTGTCGATACACGATTTATCTCTAAGATCTTTGGTTCTTACAAAGGACTTTCAAAGACCGACGTCAAACTCATTAGTGACGAAGGTGAAGAAGATGCACCTCTCTTTGATCAGCAGCCTATGCGTCGGGCAATCGCGTTTTCTAGTTCAATTAAAAACTCTAAAACGCTGACCGACACATTTCCAAAGATCGTCGATCTGTACAAAGAAGAAACCAAACAAAAGTCATTGCTGACGTGTGAGTTTGATCACGTCGATGGTGGTATGAACGCCTTAATCCGTCAACGCAAACTCGCTTGGCTGAAAGAAGATACCGATGATTATTGCCGGGTGCTGTCAAACGCTCGTTGTCTCTCAGAAGGAATCGACGTTCCTGCGCTAGATGGCGTGATCTTTTTTGACACTCGAAACTCGGTGGTCGACATCGTACAGTCGGTGGGTCGCGTGATGCGCAAACCGCCTGCTGGTAGTGGTAGCGACAAACAATACGGTTACATCATCCTGCCGGTTGGCATTCCACAAGACAAACTGACGGATTACGACAATTACATTAACAGCGATCCTCAGTTTCAAGGTATCTGGAAAATCATCAAAGCCTTGCGTGCTCACGATGAATCATTGGTTGATGAAGCTGAGTTTCGTAACAAGATTCAAGTTATTGACGGAGGAGGCGATTCAGGCGGTAGCGGAGATGAAAAGCCCACAGGTGTTCAGCTCGAACTGGATCTACCGCCGCTTCCAATCGGTGAGATTTCTGAAGCGGTGTATACCGCAATCCCGAAAAAGCTTGGTGACACGGCTTATTGGCACGATTGGGCAAAAGACGTTGCACGCATCGCCAAACGCGTTGTGGAGCGTATTCACGCATTATTGGATGATCCACATGCCAAAGAAACATTTGCGACTTTCTTAAAGAGTCTGCAAAACAATATCAGCCCTGCGGTCGATGAGAAACAAGCCGTTGAGCTGCTGGCGCAACATTTGATTACCAAGCCTGTCTTTGACTCATTGTTCCCGGTTGATGCCTTACAGGAGCGCAATCCCGTGTCTCAGGCCATGGATGCCATCCTGACACAATTAGATCGCTTTGGCGTGGATTCGGAAACCGAAGGGCTGTCTGAGTTTTATGAAAGCATTGCACGACGCGCAGATCTGGCTAAAAGCGAGAAGTCCCGTCAAGAGCTGATTCGCAGCCTATACGACAGCTTCTTTGCGACCGCCTTTGAAGATGTGGCCAAAGACCTTGGGATTGTCTATACACCCGTTGAGATCGTTGACTTCATCTTGCAATCGGCAAACGACATCCTGCAGGAACACTTTGAGACCAACTTGAGTGCCGAGAATGTGCATTTGCTCGACCCCTTTACTGGCACAGGGACTTTCATCACACGCTTACTACAAAACGAAGAACTGATCACTCAGAAAGACCTCAAGCGAAAGTATGAATCGGAGCTGCATGCTAACGAGATTGTGTTACTCGCCTATTACGTTGCGTCCGTCAATATTGAGAGCGCATACCGCGCCCGTTTTGAAACGCCGCCACAAGAAGCTGAGTTCCCCGGTATTGTGCTGACAGACACCTTCATGCTCTTGGAAGATCGGCCAGTGGCCAATGAGTTCTTATTAGTGGGTAATACCGAACGTATTGAGCGACAGGCAAAAGCACCGATTCGGGTCATTGTGGGCAACCCACCGTATTCCGTGGCACAAGGTGGTGCTAAGTATCCTAGGTTGGATGGTCGTATTAGTGACACCTACGCACACTTCTCAGAGTCAACCAACAAAAACAGTCTGTACGACTCTTACATCCGAGCAATCCGTTGGGCATCTGATCGTATTGCTGAACAAGGTGTAGTGGCTTATGTTACGAACGGCGGCTGGCTCGACAGTAACGTGGCCGCCGGTGTTCGCAAGTGCTTTGAGGAAGAGTTTTCTGCGGTTTATGTATTTAACTTGCGGGGGAATCAACGCACTTCGGGTGAATTGTCTCGAATGGAAGGTGGCAAGGTTTTTGGTAGTGGATCACGCGCTCCAATTGCGATTACATTACTCGTTAAATCTGCTGATCACCAAGGCCCGGGCAAGATCTACTATCACGACATTGGGGACTATTTATCCACCCGTGAAAAGCTTGACATCATCGACAAGGCGGGTAGTTATAGAAAGCTCGATTGGGAACAGCTCGAGCCGAACAAGCATTACGACTGGATCAATCAGCGCAGTGAAGATTTTTATGAGTTGAAGCCTTTGCATGGTGGAGAGGGTGAGGTTTTTTCATTGCGCCAACGAGGTGTTGAAACAAGTCGTGATCCGTGGGTCTACGATTTCAATAAAACGGCACTGACTAAACGAATTGAAAAGATGGTGGCGTTTTATAACGCCGAGGTGGATAGGATTAGTCCTGAACTCAGTTCGCCAAGCCTGAAATCCGCACAACGAGAAGACATTGCTAAGAAAAAAGCATCCACTGATAAAACACGTATAAAGTGGACACGTGGGCTCTACAAACAGTTAGCAAGACAGCAGCATGCAGTCTTTGATGGAGCCAACATTGTCAAATCTCTTTACAGACCGTTTTCCGGCTCTTATCTGTACTATTCCACAGAATTTAACGAGTATTACAAAGCACGTCTTTGGCCGACACCTGCACACCAAAACTTGGTGATTCAAACAATTACAACTGGCGCAACTGCACCATTTGTATGTCTGATGTCTAATGTCATCCCTGATCTTAATATATTGACCGGCGGTCAATGTTATCCGCTCTATTTTTACGAAAAGCTTCCTGAGTCTGCTCACGCAAGCCTTCTTGATGTGATGGATGATCAGCATGTTCAGGACGGATACGTACGACGTGATGCCATTACAGACGAGGCCTTGGCGGATTTCCGTCAACATTACAGTGACAAGCGTATTGGAAAAGAGGACATCTTCTATTACGTCTACGGTGTGTTGCACTCAAAAGACTACCGCAAGCGCTATGCGGCGGATTTAAAGAAAGACTGGCCACGTGTTCCTTTCACGAAGGACTTTTGGGTGTTTTCTGAAGCAGGTAAGCGTTTGGGTCAGCTGCATACGGGATTCGAGACCGTCAAGCCTTATGATCTTGAAGAATTCAGTGATCAGTTCGACATGATGGAAAACTTCTATACCGTCGAGAAGATGCGTTTTGCAGGATCTGCCAGAGACCCCGATCGCTCTATTATTCAGGTGAACAGCCATCTACGCCTTGAGGGCATTCCGGAAGAAGCGCATCGTTACATTGTTAATGGGAAGTCGGCACTTGAATGGATTTTAGAGCGTTATCAGTACACTAAAGATCGTGACACCGGGATCATCAACGACCCTAATGAATGGTCTGACGATCCCCGTTATATCGTGGATTTGATTAAACGTATCGTGACTGTAAGTGTGGAGACGGTGAAAATTATTGATGGGTTGCCGAAGCTTGAGAAGTGATGATGAAATATAAACGAAGTTTGGCGATTGTTGTGGTGGTTGTTGTATCGCTTATTGCTTTTAATTATTTTTCTGCATATAAATATGTAGCAAAAGCAATTCAGACAACACCGAGAAACAAAGGCGTTGATGTTGTTGCGTATCATCAATGGCTTGTCAATCCGACAACCGTCGTATTTGATATTCGTGAAGTCGGTGGCAATAACAGCATGCTTGATGTCACCCGTGTTTTATTAACCTTTGCATCAGAGATGAAAGATAGATCATTGTCACGAGTTGTTTTGGCTTTTAAAGGTGATCAAAGGTTTTATATGGAGGGTGATTATTTTAAAACCCTTGGTCAAGAATACGGTATTCAGAATCCAAACTACACAATCAATAACATGCCATCAAACATCAAAAATCTAGATGGCACATCTGCTTTCAGTACATGGAGAGGAGGATTTCTGGGTGTTCTTGAAAAGCAATTGAAGGACTTCAATGAGTTTCATGAAAAATGGTGGCTAAGCGATACGCGTAAAACTTTGAAGTAAAGTGATTGGAAAGGGTTTTGAATAAAGCAATTTCGATTTTAAAAAAAATGAAATTCGTAGCCTGATGATTGTTGGAAGATGTGATGAAAATATCTACTTTTTTGGCCTGTATATCATTGTTCCCGGTGCTGGTGGTGGCGAATCCGCTACAAAAAGAGGTTCTGTCTTGTTCGCAGATTAGTGATGGTCAGCAACGTCTTGAATGCTTTGATCGCTTAGGGTCTGATCTACAGGAAAAACTTAATCAAGACAGCGGGGACGAAGGAGTTGATTATGAGCCGACTCCGTCGAATTGGAGAATTGATATTTCTAAATCAGAGATCGATGATTCACCTTTCGTTACTCTTTTAACAAATGCATTAGAGCCAATCAGCGGCCGTTTCCGTGATTCATACAAACCAGTCCTCATTCTACGTTGTATGCAAAATACTACAGCGGCATTCATCGTTTTTAATGGACATCACATGGCCGATATACAAGGTTATGGACGGGTTACGTTTCGGGTGGACAAGCAAAAGGCATTCACTCAAAATACGAACGCTTCCACAGATAGCAAGGCACTTGGACTGTGGCGAGGCAACAGGGCCATTCCTTTCATTAAACGTCTCCTCGATGGAAAAACACTGTTGGTACAAGCGACGCCATTTAGTGAGTCACCAATAACAGTTACTTTTGATATTAGTGGTCTCAACGAGGCAGTTAAACCGCTGCGTGAGGCATGTAAGTGGTAATGAACACGGAGTGACCTCTTTATTCACGACTATCACCTGAATCAAAGATAAGAAACGTATTACGCCTGATGCTAGACTGTAAACGCAAAGTTTTCCTACGGTGAAAATAGTGATGAAAGTGTTCGGTTTTGCGAAAAGACTGCTGCTCATGTTGGTTGCTAGCGTAATGTGGGCAATTGCGTACGCAAGCACGCTCTTACCCTTTGATTCGTCGTGGACCTTATCCGATGTTCAGGAGCGAATTGCAGCGGGCGCTGATGTTAATGCTGTAGATCGTTTCAATTGGACGCCCTTACATCACGCTGTACGCGAGGCACAATTTCCAGAGGTTATCAAAGCATTGCTCGACGCTGGTGCCAATGTTAATGCCACCAGAGAAGATGGAAGTACTCCACTCATGGAGGCAGCGTTTTATAATCGTAGTGCTGAAGTTATTCAAGTTTTACTTGAAGCTGGAGCGGAAGTTAATGCTACTAATAAGTACGATAGTTCAGCTTTAATAAAAGCGACAAGAATAAATGAAAATTTAGATGTGATTAGAGCGTTATTGCAAGCTGGTGCAATTTTTGATAGGAAAAATAAATATAATGAAACACCATTAGAACGTGCAATTGTTTCTAATAGAAATTCCGATATTGTTGAAGAGCTTATTAAATACGAAAACAAGTCAAAACCTGAGGGCGCCGGCGCTTGGGTAAGTTTTCTAGCTTCAATTAGAACAAATCCTAACAGCGATTTGATTAAAAGTTATGTTGCCGAAGGAGGAAATGTCAATAAAAAAACTTTAGATCATATGACGCCACTATTATTGGCTTCTCGTTTTGGATCACCTCCTCAATTAATAAAGTCATTAATAGCTGCTGGAGCAGATATACATGCTGAGGAAACATCGGGACATTCTGTTCTCGAAACAGCATTGATTAATGAAAACTTCGATATTGCCAAAGAGCTTATATCTGCTGGTGCTAGTGTTAATGCAAGAAAGGATTTTGGTTTTTACGGTGGTGCAGGGATAACTCCACTTATGACGGTAGCTGAGAGGGGCTATAGCTCAAAACCTATCGATGTATTATTGGAAGAGGGGGCAAATATTCATGCAAGAACTGAAGAAGGCTGGACAGCACTGATGGTTGCTGCGCATCTTAATCCAAGACTTGAAATTATTAATAAGCTACTTGAAGCGGGATCCACAGTTAATGCGAAAAATAAAGATGGCGATAGTGCATTAACGCTTGCTGTTTCTCTTATCCCCAATATTGAAATCATTGAAAAATTAATTGAAGCTGGATCTGAACTTGATGCAAGAAATAAAGACGGCGATAGTGCGTTAATGATCGCTGCGAAGTTAGGACAAGATTCAGTTGTTGCCTATTTGTTGGATATGGGAGCCAATCCAAGATTGCGAAATACTGCTGGGAAAACCGCTCTGGATCACTATAATTTTTATAATTCAATTCTTAATAAAAACAACAAGAAAACAGATACGTATTGGCGATTAGTCGACGAGAGCTTTGATTAAGGGCTCTGTGTGTCGGCATAAGCCTGAACCATGTGGTTTGAAATAATGTGTAGCAAAGCACTCAAAGCTTTCATTGCCCAATAACCTCAAGCCCTGCGTCGCTCTTGTAGAAAATGCCAATTCATCCATCCATTTTTCCGATGTGGTTGCGTTTTATGGCGAGCGTGTCGCTGTCGAGTTGCGTCGCTAAAGGAGGTAATGCAGAGCTTAATGCCCCTTCTCATTGAGCCGACGATACTCGTCACAGCCCAATTGCAGCCCATTATCACAGGCTAGCCCGCAAATTTCATCATGTAGCCTGAATCTGTGATTTGTAGTGCTTTGCTTTGAGCTTTTCGTACGATTCAGTATTTCGGTGTTGTTTGCGTGTTATTTGATTGAGTTTCGCGATTTATAAGCGCAATTTCCCCTTACCCCGGCAGCGTCATCGTGCCCGGGAAACACTCTTTTTGAGATTAGGGGGACAGGGCTCGAACAGCACGCACAAGAATGTCTTGCAGCGGGTGATGTGACGCAAACATGATGCGTATTCGACGGGTGTTGCGAACCACGGCAGCACCAATTTTGAGATGTCGAACCCGAATGGTTGAGGTTGTCGCATTGGTCAGTTTTGTGCCAGTTAGCGCCAACTCTTTTAGGCGTTGCATCAGCGTGTAAGCAAGCGCAGAGAGCATGATTCGGAACCAGTTGGCGATGAAGCGGTGGCAGCTGGTGCGTGTGCCAAACAGATCCAATTGTGTTTCTTTAATTCGGTTTTCTGCCTCACCTCGTTTGCAGTACAGCGTGTCATAGATCCAGACCGGGCAAGCTCTGAGGTTCGTCACAATGTATCTTGGATTATTGCCTTGATGACCATATTCCAGACGTGTAATGACACGGCACTCTTTTTTCCAAGCCCGAGCGCCATAGGTCAACTCGTAGATAACACGTTGCTTACAGCCTGTATGTTGGTGACGAATCCTTAATCTTCGCTCCCAATGGCTTACGGCCTCTTGCAACCGAGCATTACGAGCCAGACCAATGACGTAATGTACTTGATTGCGCTCACACCAATTGATCCGCAATTGCCGGCAGAAACCGGAATCCCCTCGCACAATGATTTGTGCATCAGGCCATTGCTGACGCAAACGGGTGACCAGTAGTTTGATGATAGCGGCTGCATGTTTGGCCCCATCGATGCGACTGTTTCTAAGCACGCAAGTCAGGAGTGCATCACCACAATAAATATACAGAGGCAAATAGCAGTAGTGATCGTAGTATCCGTGAAACTGTCGCATTTCCTGATTCCCATGTAACGGAATGTCAGATGCATCAATATCCAGAATCAACTGATTTGGACGTTGGGTGAAAGAAGCGATGAACTGCTCTACCAGCACCTGGTTCAAAGCAATGATCTCCTCACGGGTCACGCTGGCTTCAAAGCGGCATAGCGTTGGACTACTGGCTAATTGTTCAACCCGGCCAACTGCGGTTTGTATCAGAGGATCATTGCGAAGCTGGTCGTGATCATTGAGGTCTTCATGACCTAGAGCCAGCGCATACAGGCGCTGCGCGACTAAATCTTGATGGGTGTGCGTAATGCGGGTGGGGTCCCGGCGATCACGAAGTGCATCGGCAATTGCAGCTGATAGACCGATGCGTTGATCAACCTGACGTAGCAGTATGGCACCACCATCAGAACTCAGGGCGCCTCCTTGAAAATCGGCTTCAATCACACGTCTTTGCAGACGACCAAAGTCGAGTTTATTTACGGTACAATTTGGCATCGGCGCAGTCTCCCTAAATCTTTTCTTAACAATTTGATTTTACGGGAAAAATGACTGCGCCGATCCTATTTGTGGTGAAATTTGCGGGCTAGTTGTCCGGTAAGTTAGGCGGTCAACGAGGGTCCTTTGCCAGCCGCGCTGAGGCCAACGCGTAGCAACCGCCCCTGCAAGTAGTGTAAGTGAGAAATTAAAACAGCGGACAACTAGTGAGATGTAGGGGGGGATCCTAAACTACTGCCTGGAAATTAGGAGTTGCATAAATTTCCTTATAATTGAGCTTTAAAATAAGAAATTATTGATATTTCCAAGAACCATCAGTGTTTGGTCCTTCCGCGAGTAATTTATCTCGTTCGAAAAGTGCTTTCATTGTTGAGCTTATGATGTTGCCACTTTCTTTTTGTGCTTCAGATATCAACATTTTTTGAAGCTGTTCAGAATCCTCCGAAGTATCACCCATAGGCCAAAGTGCGGAAGTTGCTAATTGGCGTTTACGTTGCATCAAGCTCTGTAAAAGGATGTCGAAAGAATGTTCTTGATAGTTCGAATGAATCGCAAGTGGTATATGCACGGATACAGCACGTTTTTGACCAATACGATGTACGCGGTCATTACATTGCTCTTCAACAGCTGGATTCCACCAGCGTGACAGATGTATGACGTGTGTCGCGGCCGTCAATGTGAGTCCTGTACCAGCAGCTTTGGGACCAAGTACCAAAAGATCGAATCCTTGGTCATCTTCCAAGTGTTTTTGAAATCGATTGACAATTGCTTGTCGTTTTAAAATCGGTGTGTCGCCATTAATTAAATCTACATTCTCCAGCCCAAACTCACCTTTAACGAGTTCAATGAAACGATGCTGCATTTGGCGACTCTCAATGAAAACCAAAGCTCGTTCACCAGAAGATTGAATTTTTCTCAAAACCTCAAATGTAGCCTCAAGTCGACCTGATGCTTGAATAAATGCATCATCGCTAATATGACCGTCAAGTGCTGGGTGAAGTGAGACTGTTCTAATGTGATGTAGCATTTTTAGAGCAGCACTTGTGCCGCCACTTTCAAGTTTTATCCTTGCTTCTTCATAATTTTTGGCTTGCTCTTGTGGCATCAAACGGGGATGCAAGTATCGTCGTTTTTCTGGTAAATCAGTTGCAACGGTTTCTTTTAATCGACGGAAAGCCAATGGCGATAGATCATTTTGTGCGCAAAAAACGCGATTGTAGAGCTCAAGCATATTGCGTTCATTAGGTGTGCCATACTTTTCGCGGAACTCAGACATTGAACCAAGTGCGCCGGGTGTGAGCTGATCCATGATTGCCCAGAGATCTGTGGTTTTGTTTTCGATGGGAGTGCCAGTTAAACCAATCCGAAAATCTGCGTTCATTGCTCTGGCTGCATTGGCTGCCAGTGTGCCTGGGTTTTTAATGTTTTGGATCTCATCAAAAACGGCTGTAGTAAAAGGGATTTTTCCAAGAGAGTGTTGATAATTTGTCAGTGTTTGGTAAGTTGTCAAAATCCAAGTTAAATGTCCTGCCCCCGAAGCGAGTGCTCGCTCTATATCAGAGAAATCTAATCGTGCCTCTCCGTTTTTTGTGTCCCATCCTGCTGCGCCTGCAAATCGGCGTCCAGCTGTATATGTGCCATATAGACGGATTAAATGACCGAGCCCCGGTTGTTCAACATGCTGTTTAACCTCTTGCTCCCAGTTCTCTAATAATGACGTTGGGGCCACAATGAGGAACGGTCCTTTTTTCGCATTAGCGTCACGCTTCATATGTTCATTAAGCCAGACTAGAAACGCGATCGTCTGTAATGTCTTCCCAAGGCCTTGCTCATCAGCATTTAGAATGCCAGGCATGCCTAATTTCCAAGCCTTGATTTTGATGTCTAAGCTTTCAACTTGATGATCCTTGAGTCGGGTGCGAATCGTGGAAGGTATTGTTGATGCAAGCGAGGTATTTCGTGGGCCTCGTTTGGGTCGCCAAAGCACTTCGGTGTAATTGTCTGCCGTCGATAGAATCACTGGACCTGCAAATACGGGGTTTTCTGCTACGTCTTCGCTTGAAATCGGAAGATCTACAATGTGTTTTCTTTGTATGATTTCGTCGATGGCATCGATGGTTTCAGTTGTAGCAGGTACTTCATGTTGATCAATCGATACGGTTTGTGTTCCAGCACCGATCATGTCCTCAATGTTTTCTTGGATCGCTTCAAGTTCTTCTACAGATTTTGACTCAAGGAGCTCTTTAACTTCATGGGTAAAAGTTTCGGGTAACCAAGTCGTACCGCTTGATGTGAATTCTTCAACAGGATTGCCTGTATAAACCTCGGAACCTGTGACTCGATCTGAGAATTGCATGAATTCTTCAGTTTCGATTAAAAGATTTTTAACTGCATTGTCGATAGTTTCTTCTTGGACGATTGGTGGTAAATCATCAAAATTTGTCTGTTGACGAAGATGCTCTTCGACTGCTTCAGTAATGTGAGGTCGTGGATTGCGCATAAAAGCAAGCCGTTCATTAGGAGGAGACTTTTGCGCTCTCGTCATTGCCTTTAATGCAGGTATGACTGCACGATCCATCACAAGAAATCGTCCAGGACCTAAACGATAGGCATTTAGTGCGCCACGTTCACGAACACGTTGCTGAAAAGTGTGAAGATCAGTGCCTCTTAATTCCGCCATTGTTTCTGAAGGATGAATTTGCTCGTTTAGATCGTCTGAAGAAAAAGGCAATATTTCAAAATCTTGACCTGATTCTGCGATCGAAATTGAGAGACTGTCTGCCAGAGAAACCTCAAGTCCAGAAAGAAAATCAGTCATAGACAGACGTGCGGACTGAGTTTGTCCAACTAATTCGACACCAGGTTCTAATGCCTTACGAAATCTGGCGAGTGCTTCCCAGTGGGCGGTGTCATCGTTTGATTGATGAAAATTATCGACCAATTCAACAGCATCCAACATCCATAAAGGTAAACGTTGTGCACCTTTATCTGTGGCCAGTATCGAGCCTGTTCGTGCTGGGGAACGAGCACGACCATCTCTAAACCATTGCGCACGTAATCGAAAGCTAGGCGTGCCAAGCACACCTTCAACGTCAGTGCGTAGTGTTAAGTCGGTTAATGGAGGCAAACCGAGAATCTGAGCTGTTTCCGCATCAACTGCCGCTGCAAGCTGGTGTGTCATTTCGATGGTATGGCTACCGATGATTGGATTCTGTTTTAACTCTTCTCCTAGTGCTCGTAGATCGGCGATTGCAAAGGCCAATCTTCTGTCGATTGATGAAAGCTGATTTAAATCTGTAGTTTTCGAAGGCAGCAAACGCTGTAAAAAGCCTTTCTGAGTAGAAGCCAAGCGTAATGTGACAGACTCGTCTGTGTAGGAGAACGTAAAGGTATTCATAGTCTTCTTAAAACAGAATCTTCCCAATTACCAGAATGGACTTGCTTCCAAAGCACGGATCTTATTTTTCGTATTCTAGCGACGTCGTAGTGTTCCAAATAAAGCTTTGGTGTTTCCGGATTGTGTGCATTAAATGCGTGTACTTGAAAGCTATAAGTTCCTTCAACGACAATTAACTCACCAATTCGCATAATGAGCAGGGACTTATCTTTTTCACCAATTTGTTTCCCGAAACGGCGACCACCATGTTGAGAGTCCATAGGTAACTTGTTTATTGCTGTGGCATAGCCTGCCTCATTAAAAGCGACCCAGACTTCATGAATACGACCTTGTTCATAAAGCGTCCACCAGAAGGCTTCACGCTCAGTCCACATATGACCACGTTCAACTTCAGTCAGTATTTGAAATAAGAATCGAATATCTGCGCCCATTAACCAACGCAGAAAAACGCCTTCGGCTTTTGGAGAAACTTCGTTCCAAGCAGCATGTCGATCAGCTCGTGGATGGCCATAAAGCGCAGTTAAGCGATCAATGAGGAGCGCTTTAATCTCTTGTGGTGGATCTTGATCTATCCAGACATTTAGCAAGGCATTAATAGCAACCCCAGCTCCATTTTGGCGCAAAGTATGTTGATCAGGATTTAACCAAGATAGTAGCTTTTCAATCTCGTTTTGATTGTCTAATTGAGTAGCCATTGATTGAACAAATGCGAGGTGAGCCGCATCCATCAGCCCAGGTGCATGAGGCTGACGTAAACCTCTCGAACGTAAATTGTGCCATGGATTGTCAGTGTTCATCATCCATTCAGAAATGACTTCAGGTGCTCTGACGGGATCTAATAATTGTGGGAAATTGATTAATAGTTTTTGCCAGCGTGCACCAATGCGTGCTTTGACTTGTGACAAACAACGAGCCAGTTCTTTTGTGTGTGGTGCGTCAATTTCATAGGTTTCAACATAAATCCGCATCATTGGGTTCAAAAAACCCTGTCGATCTGAGGCAATAATTTCTCGGTAAAGAAACCGGCGGATTTCTATTAAATCATCGCGCAAGCGATGTACAGCAGAAAAAACGAGTGAAGCAACTTTTGTAACAAAGCTCATAGGCACTTTGTGCCAATCACGCTTTGCGATGCGTTGATGCATTTCAGCAAAGAGCTCTTCCGAATCGTTTTGAGGTGCGACAGGAGAGACGTCAAAACGATTCATGATCCGACGAATAGTTCGCTCAAGTATCTCGAAAGAGGGCGGAGTCGGTAAATAGATGGGACGAAGATTATCTAATCGCCCGGATAATGAGATGGTTGTTTCTGACTTCTCCATTATGGGTCCACACTCTTGCCATCAATCAAAGCTTCTCGCACCGTTTCGATCTGATCAGAATTTACAGGGACGTACATGATGATTCTAAGATCAATGCGTCGGTTTGCTGCTTTTCCTTCGGGGGAATTATTTGAGGAAACTGGCCTCATCTTCCCATATCCTGCAACTGAAAGAACCGGCTGACTCCGAAAGTTTAGATGTTCGATCAGACCTGGCTCATGTTGCGTCATAACTCTAAAGGTTTCATTAGCTCGGGCAGTTGAGAGCCCTAAGTTCATAATATCATTGCCATCTGAATCTGTGTGACCTTCTATTTGGATGGCTTCGATCAACGCAAAACCGGAATTGCACTCAGTTTGTTTATTTGAATTGCTACCAAGCGTGTAGCAGGGCAGAATTTGTTCTAAACGTTGTGCGACTGTCTCTATAAAATCCCGACGATCCGGACGTAATCCTGCTTGGCCACTACGGAATAGTCCATCTCCTTGAAACCGCAATGCATCCGACTCTTCGCTTAAAACCACCTCAAGATCAGGGAAATCAATCAGTAATTGGTGCTGTAGCTCCTCGAGAATACGGCGACGTTCTGCAAGACTTTGATTAATGTATATTTCTAAAGGATCGGGTGTTTTTAAACGTAGGATTTCCTGCTCAAGCTCTAGAATTTTCTGCTCAAGCTTTACGATTTCCTGTTTTAATTTGCCCTGAATGGTTTCGTTTTTTGCCAGCAGCTCTTTCAGTTTAACTATCTGCTGTGTCAATTCTTCTATCTGTTTTGTCAGTTGATTTTTTTCACGCGTAAGTGCATCACGTTCCGACAATACTCGTTGATGTTCGGGAAGGCTGACGCTTTTATCAGGGTCATACTGGTTGGCAAAAAAAGCCAAAAGCAGCATCACAATGAACAGAAAACTGACTGTCATATCTGTCATTGAGACAAAGACTGATTCTTCGTCTGTTTCACGTGTGTGGCGACGCTTGAAACTGGCGCGCATTAACGATCTCCCTGCTGTGGCTCAAATTCTTGTAAGCCATCCAGAATCGTTTGCAAAGTCGAGAGTGCTGCGTTTAAATCCTCTGACATTGTTTTGACGTGACTGCGAACAGTTTGCATTGCTGATTCAGTCTGTGACGTATACAGGTCGAAGGCATGACCTAATTTCTGGTCGATTGTATCCATTCGATCGCCTTGATCACGCAGTCGCTCGAGCGCAATAGTCACAGCTGACAGCGTGCTCTCAATACTTTGACGTTCTGCCGCAATTGTTTCTTTTGCCGTCGAAAGTGTCTGTGCAGCAGCTTCAGCAGTGACTTTTGCACTTTCTATCACTGTCGTGGCAGCATTACGGGTACCGTCAGCCATCTGACGTACTGCGAGTTCGATTCTTTCAGTTGTAGACCGTACAGGCGTCGCAGCGAGTACCAATGCTTCAGAAGCACCACGGAAGTTTGTTGCTGCATCAGCGCCAGCCTGAGCACCATCACGGACTGAATTGACAAGATGTCGAACCTCGGCCACGCTGTTTGCCATTGTATTGACCATTTCACCAATTTGTTCAGACACCAAACGAAGTGGTTCGATTAAGTCTTGTCCGGCTTGTGAGGATAGTTTTTGGCTCAACTCATTGATTTCAGTTCCGGCTTTTCCAAAAGCCTCGATTATGGATTGGCCTGCGGTATTAATGGCAGCACTTGCTTCGTGACTTGTTTGAGTGATCTTCTCTTTTGCTGCGTCGGTTCCATCACGTGCTGCTGCTTCCATTTCACTACGCATCACGCTGGCTGCTTCACGAATTTCTAAAGCCGCGTTTGAAATTGCTCGAGCACCTTCGCCTGTGTTGTCTCTAATACTTTCCAAAGTGGAGTTCATTGCTGCAAGCAAACGATCTGTACCTTCAGCGAAACTTCCTGATGTTGCTTGTATGCTTGTAGACATCGCAGTTCGTAAATCGTCAATCGATTCTGCGACTCGAGTGACAATCGTTTCCATTTCGGAATTTATACGCCCTGAAGATTGATCGAATCTATCTGCCAACGAGCTGATTTTGTCACCCGCTAGCGTCAAGTGCTCACTTGCTTGGGCTAGAGCTGATGACACGCTGGAACTCATTTGATCTGAAAGATCTGTGGCCATGCTGGAAATGCTTTCAGTTCCTTGTTGGCTAACCTTATCCAAGATTGGCTGCATGGTGAGGCTAATCGATGAAGAAATTGCTTGAGGCAAATCTGTTCGCAATGTTCCTTGAAGTGTTTCGGCCAACTCTAAAGTTTGATTACGGAAATGATCACGCGTTTCTTGCATGGAACGCAATTGTTCGAGACCAATTTCTTCAAGACTAATGGAGCTAACTCTGCCTTTAAGCAAGCGACATAGTGCGTACAGTTCTCGGTCTAATCGCCCAGTCATATTCCGAAACACAATTGTTAAAATGATCGAACAAACTAAACCCGTCAATGACATAATGAACTTTGCCGAGGCAATCCGCAAAAGATTTGCCATGGCTGCATCGTCAATTTTGTCGATGGACATTTGCTGTAATGCTGCCACTAAACCCAGAAACGTTAGAGCCAGTCCGATAGAAATGAAAAGACCTGGTGCAATTCGATAAAAGCCTAGTCCAAAATGCAAATCTTCAACATTAAAGAAATCTAATGGTCGTGCAGAGCTCCTCAGAACTGGGGGATCATGGCGTTCATCGACCACAACGGTTTCATCAAACTCTTCCCAAGCTTGAGCAAGAGATTTGTTTGTCGCAGACGTATTTCTATCGTTAAGCCACTGCGCTATCTTTTCTCTGTCTTCTACGCCCGATTGGCTTGGCAAGTTAGAAATTTCCATTCGGAGATTTCTAACTGCAACCGTTCGGCGTTGATATCTTAGGCGCACGACTAGCCACACCAAGATGGCCGCGATAACCAGTAAGAAAACAACTAATCCGGGGGTCCCTTCATCTCTCAATGTGTTTGCAAGAATGAGGACTAAATCTTTGATTGCCTCGCCAAAAGATAGAATCGTTTGCATCATATATGTCGATAGCCCTTGAGTTTCACAAATTTTGACGAAAAAATATCTTAATCAGCACTGAATCGCATAAAGTTTTGATCACAAAACCCCTGTGTGTCAACATAGACCTGAGCCACATGATTTTGAGATAACGTATATATCAGGACGCTCAGATGGTCGAAATCGGAGCATGTAAATTTTTTATGTAACTGCTTTGGTTGGTTAGTTGCAGATATGCTATTCGTCAATTATGTGTGGTCACAGTTCCGATTGTTAGCTTAAAGCCCATGGCGTGGATAACCTTGAACAACGTGTCGGAGCTGGGCGCACGCTCGCCAGATAAGCTTTTGTAAAGGCTTTCGCGAGACAGTCCAGTGTCACGCGCTAATTGAGTCATGCCTCGGGCTTTAGCGATGTCGCCTAACGCGGCTGCCAACAGTGCTGGATCTCCGTCTTCTATCACAGCTTGAAGATAAGCAGCGATGTCAGCTTCGTCATTGAGGTAGTTGGATACATCAAACGGTCTGGTTTTAATTTTGCTCATTTTGTAACTCCTGAGCCAAGGCTTTGGCTCGTTCAATATCTTTCTTTTGACTGGATTTATCGCCTCCGCCCAGCATCATAATGACTGTGCTTCCGTGTAAGACGTAATACATTCGCCAGCCTGGACCGAAGACTTCGCGCATCTCCCATACATTGTCGCCCACAGATTTATGATCACCGAGGTTGCCAAGTGACGCTTTTCTTAGTCGAAGCTGCAGCCGCGCACGTGTCGTGCGATCTTTTAAGCTGTTGAACCATTGTATGAATGGCTCTGTTTCAATGACGCTGTACATTGGTGCATTGTAGCCTTGTGGCTACGATATGCCAATGATTTATTTGCATCCCGAAAGCTGAAACTCATGGTTCTTGCTCTAGATGTCCCCCTATGTGTCAACATAAAGTTGAGCCATGTGATTTCGAGATAACGTATATATCAAGGCGCTCAGGAGATCAAAAATGCCAAAACCAATTACCGTTGTTGACCCGATGGTCAAACCCGATCCAGTATTTGAAAAACGGACTTACCGGGTCTTTATGGCTGAATACAAACTATCGATTCTTCAGAAAACTGATGCTTGCAAGCATGGCGAACTGGGTGCGTTACTGCGTCGCGAAAACTCTATTCTAGTCAACTGATGCGCAATGGCGTCGCGAGCTGAGCGAAAGCGGTGTTGCCGGTCTAAGTAAATCAGCGCCAGGTTCCAAACCTCTTTAAACTGCTGAACAAAAACAGATTGAATAACTGGAGAAAGAGAATCAGTGGCTTCGTTGTCAGATTGAGATGAAAGATGGCTGCCTAGAGCTCCAAAAAAAAGCCTTAAAAATCCTGGAAAAGCTCGAAAGGAGTGAATCGCAACTGCGATGGGATTGTTACCAGAACAGCTAGAATTCTAAATTTGCGCTTTTGGTTTATTACCAAACGCAGCCAGCATGGCCATGTCCGCATTGGAAAACTGTTCAGGTGCGGGTGTGGGCACAAGAAACTCAAACTTGTCTTTGGCCGGACCTCCGGCAAAACACGACGACACAAGCACAGCAGGGCGATGAAACCGGTGATGGTGATCAAAGGGCATCTCTTCGTAGAAGGCTTGCCAGGACATGAACTCTGTCATCGGCATCGTGTGCTGCAACTGCGTGACAGTTTTACCGAGCGCCAACGCTAAGATGTGCCAGAATCGCCTGTGTTGATCTCTTTTGGGGCGGTGGCGTTGACCTCCTGCAAAGCATTAAAGAGGGCGAGCATCGGGCCGACCTTGAGCTTCTTAGCTTGCTCGAGTGTCAAGGCCGGTTTGCCATCAGGGGTGACGACAGCGGCAACAATCGATCGGGCCATGCTGTCGATGCGCACCTGCTCGTTGTCCGAGTCGTTGTCCAGTGCAAAGCGCCGAAAGCTTCCGGCAGGCAGTTCTTTAAAGTGCAGCGTGTGTTTGCTGCCGTCGGCCAACTCGACCTCGCGAGCGTGAATCGTGTCGGAGATAAAAAAGCGGTATCCAGCATGATTAATCCTTCCAAGTCCAGTTAACGCGCCCGGAGCGCTGTAGAGTCAAAGTGCCTGCCGACTTTGTCGGCAGTGGCAATGTCGATCTCGACGTCAGCTACGTAGGCGGTGAATTCAATGCTTGTACGATCGGCAGGGTGTTCAAAGTCGCCGTTGGAATCTAGCTCTGGGATTTCGATGCCATCGGACAAGCAAATTAGCCACTGAATCTTTTCTCCGGTTTCTTTGAGGTAAAAGAACTCGTGATGGTCAGCGGCCTTGGGCTCGAGGTTGAAAGGGATGGACACGATTCCGGGTGAGGCCAACCGTGCGAGGTATTGACGCTCGTCTGTGTCGTCCAAGCAAGTGGAATCGATCTGGTCGCGTGGGCCACCTAATCCACTGACACCGGTCGGGCAGGTCACTTTCATGAAGCCGTCCGAAACCGCATCGGTCTGGAAAAACAGGTGTGTACCCTGGGTCTTAATAGACATAGGAGTGCTCCAATAAAAAACCCGGCACTAGGCCGGGTGGGTGTTTGTACCGAGAACACCGATTCAGTGGTCTCGACGGTATGGTTGTGTATGAGTTAGTTTGCTTTGTGCTGTGGGCGGTTTAAAAGCCTTATGCAGGTGTTTGTATAATTCGAGGCGGTGTTTGCAAACTCTCACATCACTTCGAGGGAAAATTGAAATGGACAGCAGCCGTATCGATATCACTCAAAGCAGCGGCAATGTATTTCTTGATCTGGGGTTTGAGCCAGCGCAAGCGCAAATCATGAAACTGCGTGCCGAGGTCATGATTCACATTGAACAGCAAATCAAAGCCAAAGGTTGGACCCAAGCTCAAGCAGCAGAGCAGCTGGGAGTTACACAACCCCGCGTATCTCGACTCGTGCAGGGGAAAGTCGAGGATTTCAGTTTGGATATGTTGCTGACCTTGGCTTCTCGTGCCGGACTTCATGCTGAACTAAAAGTCAGCGCTTAAATTGAGCGGTTGTATATAAACTCAACCTGCAGTGAGATGCGAAACAGCTTCGTGTCTGATTCACGCGCCTGCAAGATCACGCGATTGGCTTGACCGGCGGCATCCAGTGCATCTCGTACTGCACTGGCCAGCGACACGCATACAGCTTCTCCACCATCATCTGGTCCGGCCCAGCAGTCGATTTGCACCATGTCGGTGTCACCGCAAGGGCGACCAGAGAGTTGGTTGTGTGGGTCGGTGCTGACAACGTACCAAGTCAGGTATGGCGCTTTCACATTCTGCGGCGCAAAGCCTGAGCTATAGATTCGTGTGTCGACCAAGGCCTGCACAGCGGGTGTATTCAGTGTTTGGTAAATTGGTGCAAACATTAGCGGTTCTTCTGTTCGAGTTGCGTGACAATCTTCTGAATGCGGTTATCCAGATCTTGGGTAATGACTTCGATGGCGGCTCGTCCCTTTTGTTGAACAGCGGGACGCAACCAAGGGTAGGCTGGCATCTTGCTGGTTCCGTATTCTAGAAACCGACCGTAGTAAGCAGGGCCTTGTGTCAGATAAGCTTTGCCAGCACGACCCAGACGTACGTTTCGACGGTTGCCTGCGTAGTGGGCCACTTTAGGTCGTACTCGCACGAGGTACCGCTCGCCGTTAAAACCTTGAGGACCTCTGCGAGCTCGCGTGACCATGATGTTCTTGGCCAGTAGCCCGGTACTTACGTTGCCACGGGCAGCCACCCCGCTCAGAATGTTGGTGCGTGCCTGATCACGGATCATTCTTGCACCCTTGGCCAGTGAGAGCGCAGCAGGTCCACCACGCTGACTGACTATCTCGGGTGGCAGTGAATTTAAGGTTTTGACTACGTTGTCAATGCCTCGGATTTTGATATCAACCTTCATCTCTAATCTCAGTTTTGATGGCCAATTCGTCTTGCGACAGGCAGCTCCTTTAAAATCACAAGAATGGTTTGTGACCTGGAGAACAAAATGCGTATGCATGCCCCCGCGCACCCGGGTCTGGTGCTTCGTGAATACCTAGGCGATTTAACTGTGACAGAAGCGGCACGTCGTCTTGGTGTTACTCGTGTGGCTTTGTCACGAATACTGAATGGTTCGGCTGGCATATCAGCTGATATGGCCTTACGGCTTCATGAGGCCTTAGGCACAAGTGCTGAAATGTGGATAAACATGCAGACAAATTACGAGCTTTGGCAGGCGAGTAAAAAACCAAGACCTAAGATTTGAACCGTTCAGTCAGATCGCATACACCTGAGCTTGATTGTTATTCCAGACTCTCAGTTTGGTCATGTTCAGTTGTGGCAATAATGCAGTCCAGATCAGTGGGTGGCACGTCATCTTCATCGTATTCAGCCAGCGCCAGAATGAGCGTGTCAAGTTTGCCTTCGATACGATCCAGCTAGTGCATAATGCGTTGTTGGAGGTTACGTTTTGCCATATTTTTTGACCTTGTAAATACTTAGTTGGTTATACGGATAGGGAGAAAAAGCCATGAAAGCCATTGAGATTTCACTTTTTGATGCGGCTGAGTATCTCGACAGCGAGCAAGCGATTGCCGAGTATTTGTCTGCGGTTAAAGAGGAGAATGATCCTGTGTTGTTGAGAGGGGCCTTGGCTAACATTGCAAAAGCTCGCAGTATGGCAAAGGACGTCAATGTAAGGCCGATGAATAAATCAGTCAGCGATCAATAAAAAACAATCAAAGCCTCGCTAAAGGCTTCTTGTTTATTGACCCTCAGAGGTTCCTTGTTCGACCCGAAGCAGCTACACGCGTCGGGCGGTGAGATCAGTCTCGATTGAGACGATGTTGTAAATGCGACTATCCCAAAGGATGCGACAGGTGTAAAGTTTGGTTTAATCGACCGTGGTGACAAAGTCAGGTTGTCAGCTGTGCACAGCTCCAGACACGGGCCTGATTGTCGGTGAACCAGTCGGGCGGGGTCGGGTCAGACAGCAGCAGTTGCGGCTCGTTTTTATTTAACAGGCGTTTGTCGGGGTTGCCAGCGAAGGTCTTCAGTGCGATGGGGGTTGGTTTGCGTCCTCTTATAATGATAGAAATCCGTGATTATCTTAGTGTGATTGAAGTTTAAAAATTATCTTGCGACAGTCCCGAATTGGGACTGTCATAACGATATGAGAGTGTTTGCCATTGCCACATTGCGTGAATTCTGGATGCGACATCCCGCTGCAGAGCAGCCGCTTAAGTCTTGGTATAAGGAGGCGCTCGCTGCAAACTGGGAGCAACCTGCGGATATCAAGGCACAGTATCGAAACGCCAGCATATTAAAAAATCGTCGTGTGGTATTCAATATAAAAGGCAATGACTATCGCCTCATTGTTGCGGTGGCTTATCGCTTACAAGTCGTGTACGTTAAGTTCGTCGGTACGCATAAAGAATATGACGCGATAGATGCTGAAACCGTGGAGATGACATAAATTACAGAGGCACAGATATGCACATCCGTCCCATTCGTACTCAAGCCGATTACCAGGCATCATTGAAAGAAATTTCAGTGTTGGTTGATATGGATCCAGCGATTGGAACCCCTGAAGGGGATCGTCTGGATGTTCTGGCGACTTTGGTTCAGGCCTATGAGGCCAAGCATTTTCCGATTGAATCACCTGATCCAATTGAGGCCATCAAATTTAGGATGGAACAAGGCGGTTTAGGGGTTAAAGAGTTGGAACCCATGATCGGTCGATCAAATCGAGTTTATGAAGTGCTTAGTCGTAAGCGACCACTGACTTTGAACATGATTCGTAAACTACATCACGAGCTGGGTATTCCAGCTGACGTGCTGATTGCGTGATGGCACTCTTCCCATAGAGTCAAAACATTACCCTATAGTTAATTTCGCGCCTGCAAAAAAATGTTTGGGTGGGTGGTCTTAAGAAATTCTTGCGGACTTTGATCCCACCCCTTACTCTGTATTGCTCTTTGCTTCTATTGATTTTTTGTTAAAACTGTGATTCATCATGTTTTTGAATCATGGTTTTTAGCCTGTCCTCGACGCGCTTCTTGAGCGGTTTTCTTACGATGACAGCGCTTGTTGATGGCTTGCAGGTTGCTATGCTCATCACCACCACCTTCGGCAAACGGCACGATGTGATCGACCTCGTGTGCGGGCAGTGGCACTGCTCTTTGTCGACAGTCTTTGCACTGGCACAGCCAGGCATCGCGCTTCAGAATCTCCAGTCTGCGTTTGGCCCACCCAGGGCCGCGTCCACGCCCCCAGTTAGGTGGTGTGGGCTCGTGTCGCCGAGCGGTCGTGAGGCGTTTAAACAACGGCGCTCGGGTGGCCATGGCGCAATACGATCAAGAGTAAAAACATATTTAAAAACAATCAGTTAGTGCTTGATAAATGTTCAAATTGAAGCAAATATGAAGCTGTACAAAACAACAGCTAATCAAAGGAGCTTCACATGAAAAACTTTATCGACCTCAAGGCCCGCCTCGCAGACGAGCATGGCACTCAAGCCCTGGACAACGCCCGCCGAGTGCTGGTGCTTGCTTTAAATGAACTGGACCGTCACATCGATCGTTACAACGACGCGAGCGACCTGCAGGACAAGGCTGACAGCTTGAACTGGGCTTTGGGCCACCTGACCACCTTTGTGCCGAGCAACGTGCGTTTAGACATGCTGGCAGGGGCTCAGGCAGAGCTGGCAAGTGCCGCTGTGATGACTCAGATGGCACAGACCACAGCCGATCAGACAGACACCGAGTAATTAAAACTGCCGGGCCTGTCCCGGCACCTATGAAGGAGAATAACCATGACAACGATCTTAATGACCGAGACACAGCAAACCGTGTTGACCCACGCCATCGAGCACACCCAAGGGCGCATTGAATGGTTCCCAGACAACGTCAGAGGTGGCATCAAGACCAGAGTCCTGCAGTGCTTGTTAAACAACGGGCTTGCATCCAACGACGGACAAAACTGGATGGTGACACCGGTGGCTTATCAAGTGCTCAACATCGAGCAGCCGCAGCAGGTTGAGGAGGCAGAGTCCCAAGACAAACCTTTGTTTCGAGCTGGCAGTAAACTGGCCACGGTGCTGGATCTACTGCAACGTCCCGAGGGCACGACCATCGAACAGGTGATAGAAGCCACGGGTTGGCAGAGCCACACGGTGCGTGGCACCTTTGCCGGGATCCTAAAGCGCAAGGGGGTGGTCATCACCTCCGACAAGCCTGAGAAGGGTGATCGCATCTACCGAGCCAGTTAACGTTTTGTTTGTTCAAAGAAACCCTATTGTTTTCGTGACCTGCATTTTGGAATTTAGTAGGAAAAATAAATCCTGAAAACTTTGTGTTGTTGTTTAACGCAGCGTATGATGAAGGGGCTGGGTTTCTTTGTTCAAGGCCCATAAAGTTAGGAGATATTAATGAGCATAGCTACGCTGAGGCGGTTGCCAATTGAGCAACGAATAAAATTAGTTGAAGATCTTTGGGATAGTATTGCTGCGGATCAGAACTCCCTCGAGCTCACCGAGTCACAGTGCCGGGAGCTGGATCGTAGGCTTGAAGCTTATCTATTGAATCGAGAGGCGGGACAGCCGGCAGAAGTTGTTTTAGCAGAACTTGAAAGTCGCTTGTGACCCGTTACTCATTAAAAGTACTTAGTGAGGCCAAGCAAGATCTTGCAGAAGCACTCGACTGGTATGAGGCACGTCAATCCGGTTTAGGTAGGCGGTTTCTTGCAGAAATATCATCATGCTTGGAGCGCATTCGTCCGATGATGTACGCTAAAGTCCGCTCGGAGACTCGCCGCGCAGTGGTGAATCGTTTTCCATTTGCTGTTTTTTATTACATTGATGCGAATGAAGTTGTGGTTCTTGCTGTGTTGCATATGAGTCGAGACCCGCAGCGCTGGATGCAACGCTCATAATCCTCAGTATTAAGCTCTCTGCGCCTCTGGTGTTTCATCTAGAGGCGCAGTCTCCACCAGTTCATCAAACACCATACCATCGGCCAGACGGGTTGCCTGTTGGCCGGTGTGCTCTTGCCAGCGGCGCACAATCACATCTACGTACTTCGGATCCAGTTCGATCAACCGGGCGGCACGTCCTGTGCGTTCACAGGCAATCATCGTGCTGCCCGAACCGCCGAAGGGATCGATCACGATGTCCCGGGTCTTGCTGCTGTTGCGTACGGCCCGTTCGACTAGCTCGATGGGTTTCATCGTCGGGTGCAGGTCGTTCTTGTGAGGTTTTTAATGAACCACACATCGCCTTGGTCCCGGTCGCCACACCAGTAGCGATCGATGCCGTCCTTCCAACCGTAGAGAATGGGTTCGTACTGACGTTGGTAGTCGGCACGACCCAGCGTAAATGTGTTCTTGGCCCAGATGATGAAGGTGGACCACTTGCCACCGGCTTGTCGAAACGCTGATTGCAGCGTGTCGAGTTCAGATGAGGACATCGCGATGTAGACAGCACCTTTGGTCACGTTGAGTAGGTTGGTACAGGACGCCGTGAGAAACCCCTCGAAGTCCTCGCCCAGGTTGTCGTTGAGGATGGGGCGGTCTTTGCCACGCATCTTGTCCTTGGCACTGTTGGTGTAGTTCACGTTGTAGGGCGGGTCGGTGAAGGTCATGTCGGTAAGCGTTTCACCCAGTAGTGCTGAGTAGGCTTGTGCATCGGTGGCATCGCCACAGAGCACACGGTGATCACCACAGACCCAGACATCGCCTGTTTGTGAGACGGGGTTCTCTTGGACCTCGGGGACTTGATCCTCGTCGGTCAGGCCTTCAGACTCGTCGCTGGCCATGGCCAGGTAGTCCTCGATCTCTGCCGCATCAAAGCCGGTCAGGCTCAGATCAAAGTCCATGTTATCCAAGTCCGCGATCTCGATAGCGAGCAACTCTTCGTCCCAACCGGCGTTCAGAGCGAGCTTATTGTCAGCGAGGATGTAGGCACGCTTTTGGGCTTCGCTCAGGTGGGCCAGCTCAATCACCGGCACTTCTTCCATGTCCAGCTTACGGGCGGCCATCACACGACCGTGGCCGGCGATGATGCCCCAACGACCGTCGACCAGCACTGGATTGGTAAAACCAAACTCACGGATGCTGGCCGCGATCTGTGCGATCTGAGCTTCGGAATGGGTCCGAGCGTTTCGGGCATAGGGGATGAGCGACTCGGTGCGGCGGTACTCGACTTGCAGGGGTGTTTGTGTCATGGCGTCAGGGCAATCGATAAAAGCAAAATGGATGGGCAATAAAAAACCGCCACAGACTTGAGGGTGTCGGTGGCGGCCTAGAGGCAGGTTAGGTTGTTTGAAAGAGGATAGGTTTGTGGAATCTTCTGGTGGTGAGACAAACGGGGTTTGTCTGTTACTCACACTTCTGTCCAGAAGATAGCTCAAATACTACACGAAATCGGCAAAAGTGTTGCAATCCCTTCTGACCCTAAGTGCACGCATAATCACGCCTTTTTACTGCTAATTGATATAAAACACGCACAAATACTTTTTCACAAGTAGGGTCATTTAGACGGTTGAGGGTGTCTGTCCAGTTTCATTGGCAACCGTGATGGTTGGCAACGGTTTCAAGTGCAGCCTTCCACCGTCGCCAAGCCGTGGTCCGGTCGCAACCGAAGCGCTTGGAGATTGCGCTCCAACCCCAGCCCTGAGCCCGCATCCACACCAGATGTCGGGCCTGGGGCTCGAGCACCTGGATCCAGCGCATCGCTTGGAGCATCTGTTCGATGGCCTGCGGCGAGGGTGGGAAGTAGGGTGCAGGCAGGTCCTCAGCAGCCAGCGCTTCAAACGAGCTGCGTACGATCGGTGGCCACAGGCTGAAGTAGCCCAGACGTTGCTCTGAGGGCAGGCGGCGTGCCGTGTTTGCAGCGCGGCTAAAGGCGGTGGCGATTTCTGTGAGGTCGTCATCGGCGTTGTCAGTCATGGCTGCCCCTCGAGTCGAGCTTGGCCGTAACGAGCAAGCAACTCCTGGCGTCGCTTTTGAAACCGGACTTGCGTGTCTTGGGTGACATCGGCCCAGGCCTGCTGGTTGATGGCACGTCGCTCAGCGGCGGTGAGCTTCGGGGTTGCCAGGGTCGGCAAAAACTCACGCTGGTGCATTTGCTTTTCACAATCGATGAAGTACAGGCGAACTTGTCGACCCCGACTCGTGCGTTCGAGCATCGCCAGTTCCTTGGCCATGTCCAATGTCAGGTGGTAGTCGATTCGGGGCCGGCCCCGAGCTGGGAGGTTATTCACAAGATTTGGTGAGATATCAGCCACGATGAAATCGACCCCTTCGGTGAAGTCGTAATGCTCGATTCGGTCTTTGATCCAGCTCGAGAAGTCACGGCCCACGCCGAGTAGCTGATGCAAATGGCGGGCATCCACCATCTGGATGGATTCACCGCCCATGTGGCGGGTCATGATCGGGATGAGGTCGGGGTTCATGCGTGTTCTCCTTGAGTCTGTGCCCAGTCGAGTAGGGCGATGGCATCGGCTTCGTTGTTGTCAGCGGGCTCAAACCCCAGACGTCTGGCTGCCTCGATCATCTGGGTCTTGTTGGCATTGCCCTTGCCAGTGGCATGTTTTTTAATCGTGCCCACCGGCACACCCTGGTAAGGGATCTGGTGGTGTTCGCACCAAGCACTCAGATGGGCCAGAAAACCACCGTAAGCGTGGGCGGCGTCCACACCAGCATGTCGGCGCACTTCCTCGAAGTACACTGCGTGCAGCTCTTGTGCATTGGCCTTGATCTCGGTGAGCCAGCGGCGAAACCGCAAGTAGCGCATGCCACCGCCCTCAAAGCGTGAGGGCTTAAACGACTGGCTGCCGCTCACGATCGGTCGGTCTGGTAAGCGCAGTGCCCAGCCGGTGGTTGTGCCCAGGTCCAGGGCAAGAATGTTCGTGTTCATTTCGGTTCCTTTTGGGTGTCCGACGCAATCGACTCAGCTACTGATTAATATTCTTATGTACGCAGGTGATACGGGTTAATCATGGACTATGTCGATTATGTCAGAATGGTTTAAGTTAAATCTTCGGTTTATCTCTCAACCTCATGTTTTGAAATACAAATCATGGATAATCAGAGACGTGTTCTTAAGTTCTCCGACGCAATCGACTCAGCCACCGGTTAATACTCTTACGTGGGCGGGTGATGAGGGTTAATCATGAACTATGTCGATTACGTCAGAATGGTTTAAGTTAAATCTTCAATTTGTCTTGTAATTCCATGTTTTTAAATGTAAATCATAGGTAGTCAAAGACACTTTCTTAAGTTCTCCGACGCAATCGACTCAGCCACCGGTTAATACTCTTACGTGGGCGGGTGATGAGGGTTAATCATGAACTGTGTCGATTACGTCAGAGTGTTTGTCTCTAAACGTTAGTTATCGGCATACGGGGTGTATGAGGGGGTCGGGTGGTACTTCAGTCCAATGCCCCGAAATCCTCGCAGCCCAGTTGAGTTACGCCAGCCCTGAAAGTTTTTTGCAATGAGCTGTTCTGAAAATCGCCGCTGGGAGCCGATAAACTCTCCGGCATCCTCGGCCCAGTACTTCCAGTCAGAAAATAGCTCAGCTGTTAAAGCTGTCTGATTGACGTCCAACAGGCATCTTTCATCCATCCAACGACCGATCGCATCTTCGGCCTCGAAGTACTCATCGGTGGCCGCTGTGACGACTGCAGGCGGTTGCAGACCGTGTTGTTGCCACTGCAAACATCCCTGAATGGCCCAGGCCATGATGCCGTCGCGCTCAGCGAGCAGCTTCTCGGTGAGCTGGCCGTCGCGTCGCTCAGGGGGTACTGTCACCGTGAACGGAATCAGGTGTAAACGTCTGCGCATGGCCTCGTCGACATTGCGAATGGACGGCTTGTGGTTGCCAGCAATGACCAACTTGAACTGTGGCGCGTACTCAAAGAAGTCCTGTCGCATGAAGCGTGCCGAGACCTTATCGCCGCCGGTGATGGCCTTGAGTCTGGACTCGTTCCAGCGACGGCCTTGCTCGGTTTCAGTGCTGGCTACCATGCGAGCGCCTCGCAGTCCGGCCAGATCGGCTGGATGTCGATCACCCCGAATGTCCATGAATGTGTCCATCGCTGCGTTGGCTGCGTAGTCACCCAACAGGGTGCTGATGACGTTCACAAAGACGGACTTTCCATTAGCGCCAGTGCCGTATAAGAAGAACAGGGCGTGTGCTTCGGTCGAGCCGGTCAAGCAATAGCCTACAACCCGTTGGAGATAGTTTTGAAGCTCTTGGTCACCACCACCACCCTCAAAAAATGCTGTGCCCTTTCCATTTTCACCACCCCCGTAAGACCCAGTGTACGCGGCCTTTGCAGCTTTCTGCCGGTGTCTGAAGTTCTGTTCGGTAGTGGGTACCGGTCGGTATCAGTTGAAAAAACAATCAACGTCGACACCGGCGGCTGATTAGTTTCACTCACTCGGCGCTCAATTTTCATCCGAAACTCATATGAAAATCGGTGAGTGTTGGCCAATGTTTGCGTAGAACTTCTGGAAACTGTCCGAATATTGGCAGCACTCCACTCACATATTTGCTTAACCCTGACCGCCTGCCTTCATGAATTTAAGACAGTTTCAGTGCGTTCGATGATGTGCTACGCTGTGCATAATGTGTAATACAAAAGGGTAATGTCATGAGTCAAGCCACCTTTACATTTCGGGTCGATGAAACCCTGAAAAACGAGTTCGCTATGGCTGCGAAGGCCCGAGATCGCACAGGTGCGCAACTTCTACGCGACTTTATGCGTGAATTCGTGCAACAGCAAGAAGCGGCTGAGCATGACGTCTGGTTTCGTCGTCAAGTGCAAGCCGGATTGGAATCCGCCAACGCCGGTCGCTTGGTCCCAGCGGCTGAAGTCGAAGCCAAGTTCGCCGCCCGTCGTGCTGCCACTTGTCGCCGGCTTGAAAATTCTAAGTGATGCGGCTTTATTGAACGTTAGAAGCTATTCAAGATCGTGATTTCCATGTCTCATGGTGTAAAAATTCACCCAAGAAGTTTATTCAAAAAACTTACGAATAATGGCTTAAGAGTTGCTTATTCTGTGAGTCTTGTTGACCCATGCCAATTGCGTTATCTGCTCGCCTCGAATGGTGCATCACTGCAGTGAATGGCCATTGACACTGAAGCCGGTTTTAAGCAACGTCGTGAGCTTTGATGTCG
This sequence comes from Orrella sp. 11846, assembly GCF_048820935.1. Classification (NCBI taxonomy): domain Bacteria; kingdom Pseudomonadati; phylum Pseudomonadota; class Betaproteobacteria; order Burkholderiales; family Alcaligenaceae; genus Orrella; species Orrella sp. 11846. Next base: position 269,463 of record NZ_JBMERD010000001.1, on the reverse strand, counting down.
GGTGTTGTCAGAGTGATCAGTGTTGTGTTGTTAAAATGGCGTTTGCGTATTCCGGTGATCGTGACCACAGACTTTACGGATTCTTATAGCTCTAAGTTCAGATCTTTAGGACACCGAGTTTAAGGCTAAATGTTAGTCTGAGTCGATGTCAATTTGACCCCACTGGTGTTTGCATGCATTGCACTCGAAGCGCGGATTGATTTCCATAATGTCGCAGCCGGCAAGAACATATTTTCCTGCATCAAGCGCTTCAATCAAGTCACGATCGTTAAAGTTTGGGAGACCATAGAGAATTTCTGCGACAGAGTCACTGTGGCATATTGGGCAACGTGATACTTCTTCCTTGCTCATCATGATCATCGTCCTCACAAGGTTTACCTGAGTAACAGCTCCGTAACGTTATGTCTTTCGCTAGTTATCAGTTTTTGTCGGTATGGGTGGCACGTTCCAAGTGGTTGCGGTTGCGTTTCACGGTCAGCGTATAACCGTTGAGCCTCGTTGCTCAAAGAGAAAATGTCGAGCTTAATAGCCTTTCATGTCTAACCTGTGAAACTCATTACAGCCTGGCACCGATCCTTGCTCGCACGCTTGTCCGTATAGTTTTTTTCCTTAGAGAGGTTTTGTTTGACGCCTCGGCCTTCTATATAGAACACCCCAAGGTTGAGTTGTGCATCAGCATGTCCTTGCTGCGCAGCTTTTATGTACCATTTGACGGATTGAGTAATATCCACAGGAACGCCTTCACCATCTTCATACATCACACCAAGTACGAATTGTGCATCAGGGTCGCCTTGTTGTGCTGACTTTTTGAACCACTCTACGGCTTTCGTATAGCTTTGTGGCACGCCGTCACCGTTGTAATACCTCAGCCCAATATAGAACTGGGCTTCTACATTGCCTTGCTGAGCAGCTTTCAATTGTTGTTGATAGCTGGCTTGTTCTAGCGATGTACTAGCGATAGTTTGACCGGAAAGCAGCATCCCAAAACCTAATAGCAAAGCGATGATGGACTTTCTTATGAGTCTTCTTCCGAGCGATCAGTGATACGTTTTTATTTGTTTCGGTGTTTAGAAGTCTTTTACTCCAGGTGTTCAATAACCTCAAGCACTTTGTTGATCTTGGCAAAAGGTCAATCTAGAGTTTCTTTTTGTAAAAATGGTTGTGTTTTCTGGACATCTGCAATGGCCAGCCCAACTGTGCGAAAGCTTGTTGCGGTGGCTTGCCTCGAGTTTTTAAATATCTGAGTTTGTTTTTAGAACTAGCTGGATAGGTGTTATAAAACCAAACAGTTTATTTTTGAGTATAGTGTTTGGTGGATTTGATTGGATAGGTGAGCTTGCATGAAGACATTACGTTGGTTGAATAAAAATCTCAGCATTAGCATCCCAGTCTTTCTGGTGTTGGGATTAATGGTCGGCCTACTGTTTCCGGTGCAGTGGCTGGGGGCGCTGATTGCACCACTAACATTGCTCATGGTGTACCCGATGATGGTGTGGTTGCGACCAAAGCAGTTGCTGGAATCCGGGCATGGCTCAGTACAGTTGTGGGCCATAATGATTAACTTCTTAGTCATTCCCTTTGTGGCGTTTGGCTTGGGTAGATTGTTTTTTGCGGATCAGCCGGAGCTTGCACTGGGTCTGTTGTTGACCGCTGTGTTACCCACCAGTGGTATGACGATTTCTTGGACAGGTTTTGCCAAGGGCAATGTGCCCGTTGCCATCAAGCTGACCATCGTGGGCTTGTTTCTGGGATCTTTCTTAACACCGTTCTATGTCTATGTGCTGCTGGGTGCTGAGCTACCGATGAGAGTGGCCTTGGTGTTTCAGCAAATTCTGATGTTTGTTGTGATTCCGCTGGTGGCTGGTCAACTGACGCGTGGTTATCTTATTCGCCGCCACGGACAGGAAAAATTCCAGAAACAGATTGGTCCTAATTTTCCGGTTCTATCGACTTTGGGTGTCTTAGGTATCGTGTTTGTGGCCATGGCGTTTCAGGCGCGCAATTTGATGCAATCACCGATGCTGGTCTTGTATATTTTTGTACCCCTGTTGCTGTTATATGGCATCAACTATGTTGTCAGTACGGTGGTCGCACGTAAGGCTATGCCCAGAGTCAAGCTGACGAATCGGTTATTTCCGCTTCAGCCTTAAGTCTGAAGTCACACTGCCCAAAAGCTCATCGTACTTTTGGGCAGTGGCTTTATTTTTATTTTTTAGTATTGAAAATTTCTTTTTTTAAGAAATCGAGGTTTGTATTACTGCACCGTGATGTTGCCTTCTTTGATCACCTTGGCCCAGCGTGCAAGTTCCTCATCCATGAATTGGTTTGCGTATTCAGGTGACACGTCAGGTGACATTTGGACTCCCATTTTCTTGAAGCGCTCCTGAACTTCTTTGTCTTCAGCGACGACCTTCATACCAGCTGCAATCTTGTCAACCACATCCTGAGGGGTGCCTTTAGGCACAAGGACCATATTCCAGATATAGCTGGCTGAGTCACCTAGACCAAGCTCTTTGAATGTCGGAACGTCTGGCAACACATCAGAACGTTCAGGGCTGGTCACAGCTAACGCATTAAGACGTCCGGCTTCAACGTTGGGTGCAACTGTTGAAATGCCGTCAATCATCAGCTGCACATCACCAGCAATCAGAGCGGGTGCTGCTGCACCAGCGCCTTTGTATGGAATATGCACGATGTCGAGGTTTTCTTGGTTTTTGAGTAATTCGACAGAGAGGTGAATTGCGCTACCAACGCCAGCCGAACCGTAGTTAAAAGTACCGGGGCTCTTTCTGACGGCTTCGATGAATTCAGGCATTGTCTTTGCGTCGACATTGGGATTAACCACGGCGACTAAAGGCACAATGGCGATAAGCGAGACTGGTGTAACTGAGTTGTCTGGATCGTAAGGCAGGTTGTCATATAGCGAAGCTGCTATTGGAAATGAACTTGTTCCAAATAGCAAGGTATAGCCATCTGGATTGCTTTTTGACACTACATCAGTACCAATCGCGCCACCGGCGCCCGCTTTGTTTTCAACAACAACTGCTTGCCCAAGTTCTTCACCGAGCTTCTGTCCCACAAGGCGCGCGATGACGTCGGTATTACCGCCTGGTGCGAAGCCAACGACAAGTTTGATGGGTTTTTCGGGGTAAGCTGCATGGCTTGCAAATGTAACCGTGGCAGCGGCAAAAGCGACACAAAAGTGTTTGAATTTAAAGCGCATGTTTCTCTCCAAGCTCCGTAAAGCCAAAATGCTTGCACACACTTTGAATGTTGCACAAGGCGAAACAAATTAAAAGTGTTTGATAACGATCTACGCCTGATGAAATCATTTAACTGAAATTGATCCTAGGCAGCGTGATGGGGTTGCGTCTATGCTCGAAAACCATTACATGATCTTGGTGAAATTAGGTTCAATCTGAAGGTGGATTGGGCGATTCAATGCCAGTTTTGCTTTGTGCTGCTGGATATGATTCTTCAAGATTGAAGCTTTGTTGATGAGTTCTAAAATCACCTTGTCTTCAATTTCTGTCTGACAACTGCACAAGTGGAAAAATGAGAGTCAGGTTGGTGGGTATATATGCTATGTTCTTTCGGACTGTGCAAGCTTTATAACTGGAGACAACAGTGGCTCAGAGCTATTCAGATTTAGATAAGGGTGATTCCGAAACACCAAGGTGGCCTGCGGAGGTTTTTCAGCTTCTGAAGGATAATAAGATTCGACAGGTCGCCATGGTTCCGGATGCTGGCCATGCGCAGCTGATCAATATGTGCAAAGCCGATAGTGAGATGGTTCTTGTGCCTCTGACAACAGAGGAAGAAGGCGTGGCGCAACTGGCGGGTGCATGGCTAGGCGGCGACAAAGGTGTCCTGCTTATGCAAAGTAGTGGTGTGGGTAATTGCATCAACATGTTGTCATTGTCTATTTCATGCTCATTCCCATTGCTCATGCTTGTGACGATGCGTGGCGACTTCGGTGAATACAATCCAGCTCAAATCCCAATGGGTAACAGCACGCAGGCGGTTTTAGAGGCTACAGGCGTGATTTGTAAACGAGCTGATAGCAAGGACAGTGTGACAGAGACTGTTTCATCGGCAATGCGTCTGGCATTTAACACCTATCGTCCAGTGGCAGTGCTGATCGGACAAGGTGTTCTGGGTGCAAAAGACTTTCGGAAACTGACTGCGGCAGGAGGTCAATCATGAGTGCCTTGCTACATCGTAGAGATGTCGTCAAAACATTGTTATCGGATCGCGGTGATCTCATGGTCATCTCCGGTTTGGGCGCGCCTGCTTGGGACATTACAGCCGCAGGTGACAATGAGTTGAACTTTCCTATGTGGGGTGCCATGGGCGGTGCAGCCATGGTGGGGCTGGGTCTTGCTTTGGCTCAACCAACCCGTAAAACCTTGGTGATCACTGGAGACGGTGAAATGCTGATGGGTTTAGGTGCGCTCGCCACGATTGCTGTACAAGATCCGGATAATCTCTGTGTCGTTGTTCTCGATAACGAGCATTACGGTGAGACCGGAATGCAAAAAACACACACCCATCACGGGGTCGATTTGGTTGCTATGGCTAAAGGTGCAGGCATTACCCGTACCTATTTGGTTAAAACTGAAGACGAGTTGAAAGCATTACGCCACCAAATCTATTCCGAGAAAGGCTCTTTGTTCGCGGTAATTAAAGTTGATCCAGAAAAACTGCCACTGGTTCTTCCGCCACGTGAAGGCTCGTACATTAAGAACCGTTTTAGGATTGCTGTGTTGGGACCGGATGCGGTTCATGATGAATGAGAACCCACTGAGTTGTTTATATCAAAATGATTGATTCGAATTCCCTTCACTAGAGCAAGAATGAAGATAATCGGGATAGGGGACATTCCTCATGGAATGCACCCCTCCCACACCACCCGGCATGCGGGTCCGCACCGGGCGGTTCGAGAAGTTGAGGTCAGGATAGCCGGTGCAGACCTAATCGAACGGGGCGGTGACTACCTCATCTCCGCCGGAAATTACAGCAGTTTAGGGGCTTTATCTTTTAATGAAGAATTGATTAGATTGTAAAGGTAGATAAATCTTGCATTTAGAGTTTCTAATGGGTTTAATGTGTATACATTCTTAAAAATCATGGAGGAGTTTTTTAATGGCAAAGATGGAATTGATCGCCGAAGTGACTGGTTCGGTTTGGAAGGTTTTAATTGAGCCTGGTCAGAAGGTCGACGCAGACGAAGCAGTTGTTTTGATTGAATCTATGAAAATGGAAATCCCTGTCGCTTGCGAAAGTTCTGGCGTTCTTGTTGAACTGAAAGTTGCAGAAGGCGATGCCGTTGAAGAAGGGCAAGTAATTGGAATAGTTGAAGTTTAATTTTCTCATGAATTTTTATTATTCCTATATTAGGAATTTAATTCCTAAATTTGACAGTATCACATGTAAAAAACATAATCTTATTCAAGAGTGAGCAAGCTAAGCATCTTAAATAAATCACTCAGTAAGGAGACAAAAATGAAGCTATTTGCATCAATTACCCTGTCTACCGCAGTTGCATTAATGGGGCAAACAGCCCTCGCCAAAGATCAGTGGAAACCTGGTCCGGTCGTGCAATTTATTGTGCCTGCAGGTGCTGGTGGATCGTTGGATATGGTTGCCCGACAAATCCACAAAATAGGTATGGAGAAACATTTATTTGAAAACATGATCGTTAACAATCGACCGGGAGGTGCTTTGGCGGTTGCGCTAAATGATTTGGAAAAACATCCGGGCGATGGTGATTATTTGATGACGTTAACGACGTCTATTTTTAACAATAATATTACTGGTTTGCTTAAAGATCGTCCCTATACAAACTACTCTCCAATCGCCATTTTGTTTCAGGAGTATGTTGGATTAATTGTTCACAAAGATTCACCTTATAAAACCGCAAAAGATCTGATTTCTGCCATGAAAAAAGATCCTGATAAGCTAAACGTGGCCTTGGCAACATCTTTGGGGAATCACATTCATGTGGGGGCAGCGCTGCCATTGCAAAAAGCAGGGGTGGATGTGACAAAAATAAACTTTATTCCATACAAATCATCAGCGGAATCAGTCACTCAGTTATTAGGGAAAAATGTGGATGTGGTTGCTGCCAGCACACCCAACTTTTTGACTGCGCTGAAAAATGACCAGTTACGCATTCTTGTTGTGGGAGCACCGTCACGATTGCCAGGTGTATTGAGTCATATTCCCACTTGGAAAGAGGAGGGTGTGGATGTCATTACAACTTCGATCCAGGGTGTGATGGGACCTCCAGATTTAAAGCCCGATCAAATCCAGTACTGGGGCAATGCGTTTTCTGAAATCACATCGACTAGTGAATGGAAAGAGTTTGTTGAACAAAGGGGATGGGCACCTGATTTCGTCGGACCGGATGAGATCGGCGAGGTCTTGAAAAGTGAAACAAACAGGATCCGAGAAATTTTGGATACCTTAGGTCTGATAGGTAAATATTAACAAGAGGAGCTTAAACCATGGGACGTACGCGGGCGCAAGAAGCCTTTAAACCAGGCACAGAAGGGCAGTTTTCAGAAAATGATCCAGCTTTGGCATTGACCCTTGCACGCGGTCTCATGGTTTTGAAATGTTTTGATCTTCGCAACAGCTCGTTGGGAAATAAAGAGCTTGTTGAAATGACCGGATTGTCTAAGGCTGCTGTTTCGCGCATGACTTATACGTTGACGCAGTTCGGGTTTTTGAGATATTCGCCATCGATGCGCAGATACAGTTTGGGACTGTCTCTGTTAACGACAGCTTATCCATTGCTTGCGGGTTTGAGAATTAGACAGATTGCACGTCCACTCATGCAGCAAATGGCCAATGAAATTGGGGGCGTAGTTTCTATGGGAATGCAGCTTGGTCGAAAAATGGTTTACATCGAAAGTTGTGTCAGCGCGAAATCTGTGAGCCCTGTCGTCGCAGGTATTGGATCGACGATTCCGATTTTTCCGACAGCCATGGGTCGGGCATATTTATGTGGTTTGTCATCAATTGAACGAAAAGAATTGCTCGACACAATTGCGCCTGAATGGGATGAATCAGACAACAAATATCTTGCGCAAGTTACGCAAGCATTAGAGCAGTACGACCGGTGGGGGTTTTGTTTGGCAAAGCCGAATCTTGTTCAGGAAACTCGTTCTGTAGGTGTTGCTGTGAAAGGTTTGGTGGATGATCAGCATTATGCATTTAACTGTGGCATGCCGATCGCTCGGCTAAAGCAAGGACAAATTGAGTCCGATATAGGGCCCAGATTGTTCGAGCTTGTCCGAAATGTCGAGTTGCTGCTAGGGGTTCGTTGAGAAGTCCATGTTACAGGTAGAAAAATTTTGAAAAAAATACTAATTGCAAATCGTGGGGAAATTGCGTGCCGAATTGCAGCAACCGCGAAACGTTTAGGAATACCAACCGTGGGTGTTCATTCTGAGGCAGATTTACATGCAAAGCATGTCCAAGCTTGTGATGAATCTTACTTGATCGGTGCTGCGAATGCACGAGATAGTTATCTATCGATTGAACGCATAATCGATACAGCCAAGCGCAGTCGCGCAGATGCCATCCACCCGGGATATGGGTTTTTATCTGAAAATGCTGATTTTGCAAGGGCGTGTGAGGAAGCCGAGATTGTATTTATTGGACCAAGTTCGACGGTGATTGATTTGATGGCCGACAAAGGTCATGCGAAACAAGTTGCCAAAGAAGCAGGTTTGCCATTAATTCCTGGCTATGACGGGCCGAATCAAGAAGAAACGTGGTTGGCTCTTCAAGCCCAAGAGATCGGTTATCCGATCATGATCAAAGCCCGAAAAGGTGGAGGAGGTCGTGGATTAAGGGTTGTACGACAGGCAGAAGACTTCTTAGATGCACTTGCAAGTTGCCGCCGAGAAGCGCTGACGGGCTTTGGTGACGATACTGTCATGATTGAAAAATATATCGAAAATCCACGTCATATTGAGGTTCAGATCTTCGGGGATCACCATGGCAACGTAATTCATTTGTTTGAACGTGACTGTTCTGTTCAGCGTCGCCATCAAAAAATTATCGAAGAAGGACCCGCTGTTGGCTTGTCGCAAACGCAAAGATCCAATTTGGGGTTGGCTGCCAGAAATTTGGCAAATCGAGTGGGTTACGTTGGGGCAGGGACGGTTGAGTGCATTATGGATTCGAATGGACAGTTTTATTTTTTGGAAATGAACACTCGATTGCAAGTGGAACATGGCATTACTGAAAGTGTGGTAGGTCATGATCTGGTGGAATGGCAACTACGAGTTGCGAGAAATGAAAAGCTGCCTGTTTTTCAGAGTGATATTGCACTTAACGGACATTGTTTTGAGGCAAGGATCTGTTCTGAACGACCAGCGAAAGGATTTTTGCCTTCGGTCGGGAAGGTTGAAATCTTCAACCTTCCCGAATGTGTCGAATTTACGCATGAGGGCTCACTGCGTGTGGATTCTGCAATAAGAACTGGTGACACCGTGAGCCCACACTACGATTCCATGATTGCAAAACTAATGGTAAGTGCGCCAACACGTGAACAGGCGCGCCAGAAAATGTTGACTGCGCTCAATCGGATTGAGATCAGGGGGGTTCAGACAAACATCGAGTTTTTGAAGTCTATTTTTAATCATGAGCAATTTGAAAAAGGATCGGTCGATACAGGCTTTGTCGAAGCTAATTTAAAAGAATTGCTGGGTATTGCTTGATATGGGATAGGAAACAGATGATGAAGATTGAAAACACGGAACTGCCGTTAAAAGACCTCAAGGTTGTGGAGATCTGCTCAACAATAGCTGGACCTGCTTGTGCAAGACTTTTGGCTGATTTCGGGGCCGATGTAACCAAAATTGAACCTTTGGAGGGTGATGGTGTACGTCAGATGGGGCGTCATGTAGACAATGTTTCGTTATATGCAGCGGCCATTCTTCGAGGTAAGAAATCTATCGCTTTGAATCTGAAATTAGACGAGGGTAAAGAAATTGCCTACAAGCTGATTGATCAGGCAGATATTCTCGTTGAGAATAATCGTCCAGGTGTGCTGGAGCGTCTGGGATTTGGATACGAAACATTATCAAAAAGAAATCCCAGACTGATCATGGTCAGAATTAGCGGCTATGGGCAAGACGGACCATATTCTGACCGTCCCGGCTATGGCGCTATCTGTGAAGCCGTGGGTGGCGTGCGACATATGACGGGCGATCCAGACAGGCCGCCTGCACGGGTTGCTTTGGCTACAACGGATTATTTGTCATCTGTTTACGCTGCGTTTGGTGCTATGGCGGCAGTGCATGAGCGTCAATTTTCTGGAAAAGGGCAGGTTGTTGATGTGGCATTGTATGAAGCGGCCTTTACGCAGATGGAGCCCTATGTTCCTGCATATGAGAAATTAGGTTTTGTACCTAAGCGTGTTGGACCCAATTTGCCCACAATGGCACCGAACAGTCTCTATCCGACAGCGGATGGAAGCTGGATCCTGATCGCAGCCAATAGCGACATTATTTACCGGCGGTTGTGTGAGGTGATGGAGCAGCCAGAACTAATCGATGATGAAAGATTTTCAACAATTCGAGCACGTGGTACACCCGAAAATATGAAAGCAATTGACCAGATTATAGGGCAATGGACTAAGACCTATGAGTTGTCACAACTGGCAGACAAATTGATTCAAGCGGCAATTCCATCAGCTCCTGTCAACACTATTGCTGATATCTACAAAGATGAACATTTCAAAGCTCGCAACATGTTAGTTGAAGTTGAGCATCCGATGCTTGGTCACACAACTCAAGCAGGTGTGGTCCCTAAGTTGTCACGCACACCGGGCGCTATCCGACATACCGGACCCGAATTGGGCTTGAACTCACAAGAAATCCTGACTGAAATGGGTTTGACTTCAGAACAAATTCAAACTTTGATCGACAAAAAAATTGTACTCGGATGAGATTGCATTAAAAAACTAGGAGATTAAATTGGAAAATCTACAAGAATTTGAGGCGGACGGTGAATGGAGCGCTGAACTGGAAGAGCTGGCTATCCGACGTCGCCAAGCAGCCGCAATGGGTGGTCCAGAGGCTCTCGAGAAATTAAAAAACAGGGGCATTATGAACGTTCGAGAACGTTTATCAGCCTTGTTAGATAAAGAATCATTTCGAGAACTTGGGCGTATCACTGGCAAAGGACAGTATGACAAAGATGGTTTTTTTAAAAAAATCTCACCCGTCAACGCCATTATTGGGACAGGAAAGATCGATGGTCGAAAAATTGTTGTTTCGGCTGATGATTACACCATTCGAGCAGGTTCTTCAGAGGCAACAATTTCGGATAAGTGGATCTATGCAGAGCGATTAGCGTTAGACATGCATTTGCCCATTGTTCGGCTGGTGGATACCGCTGGAGGTAGCGTCAAGCTCTTAGAGCAAAGTGGGCATAGTAAAATCCCTGGTTACGCAAATTGGCCAGTGACACAATTGCTAAAAACGGTTCCTGTTGTTGGGGTGGCATTAGGCGCTTGTGCGGGACTTGGTGCTGTCAAAGTATTGATGTCACATTTCTCGGTTATGGTTCGTGATCAAGCGCAAGTTTTTGCAGCCGGACCTCCTGTTGTAAAGCAAGCCTATGGCATTGATATCGATAAAAATGAGTTGGGTGGCTATAAAGTTCACCGACGCAGTGCGCTCGTACATAATGAGGCCGTCGATGAAAATGATGCCTTTGAGCAAGTCAGAAAGTTTTTGTCCTATCTCCCTAGACATTCGGCGACCTATGCTAAAAGAGTCTGCGTGGGCGATCCAGTGGATCGAGCAGACGACTGGCTTAAAGATGCTATTCCGAAAGATCGTAGAAAAGTTTATGATCCGCGAAAAATTCTGAAATCCATTTTTGATGTTGATTCCGTGTTTGAAATTGGTCGCTATCAGGCAGGATCTTGTATTACTGCACTTGCAAGATTAAATGGATATCCAGTAGGGATCTTATGTAGCGATCCTAGAGTGGCGGGTGGGGCCATGACGATTACGTCCGCCTGGAAAATGGAACGTCATGTCAAGCTGTGTGACACCTTTGGCATTCCTGTGATCAATCTGGTTGATCAACCTGGTAATGCAACAGGGCCGCAGGCCGAATTACAGGGTACGTTGTTGGGCGCAGTCAGAGTGTTGACTACGATTGAAGATGTCAAAGTGCCCTGGGTCTCTATTATCATGCGCCGTGCTTTTGGTATGGCAGGCGGTTTGCATGCACCGAAATATTTTCCGCACCTAATCCATCGCTTTGCATGGCCTTCGGCACGCTGGGGTTCTATTCCGATCGAAGGCGGGGTTGCGGCTGCTTATAGAAAAGAGATCGCAGAAGCAGATGATTCAGATCTTAAACGTGATGAGTTGGAGCAGTATTATCATCGCATTGCTTCTCCTTTCAGAACAGCAGAGCGTTTTGTGATGCTAGATGTTGTTGATCCACGAGAAACACGTGCTATTTTGTGTGACTGGATTGAGGATGCTTGGGAAGCCATGTGTGCTCGCAGGCTCAAAATGTCGCAAGCACAGCCGTATGACATGATTTGACTTAAAAGATGATTGAGCTTCTCATGGTTGTTGTATCAAAGTCAATTTTGAATAGCGCTTAAACACCTATTTAATAAGTAGCTACGCGAGTGTAAGCCTCATCACAGACCGAATCGGCGTGATCTTCTTCATAGAATCAAGGTGCTAAAACATGATTTAGACGGATTGCGCCGATGTCAAAGCTACTGCAAAAAATCTAGAGTTCTGGTTTTACGATTTTGAGAGTTTTAACGCATTGAAAAATAAGCATCATTTATCTTGAACTGCTTGCATGGGCGAACTGTCTTGACTAGCATTTTTTAATGATAATAATGGAAAAAAAATGACTCAATCGACTAATCTGCAAACAGATTTCCAAGCCATCCTTCACAACCTTGAAGCGGCTAGAGGTCAGAGTATATTTCTGACAACGACGCAACTACTCGTCTGGGCGAGTAAAATTTTTGAACGTGCGGGACTGTCTTCTCAGGATGCAATGATCATGGCACGCACTTGTGTTTATCCTGAGCGAGATGGCGCACTGAGCCATGGCTTATTCCGTTTGCCCAACTATCTCCAGACACTGGTTGCGGGCAACGTCAATATAAATGCTCAGCCAACAGTTGTTCAGGAAACGCCCAGTTTGTTAGTTGTTGATGCTCAAAACGGATTGGCCCAGCCAGCTCTGCAAACTGTATATGAGCAATTGGTGCAAAAAACCCGAGAAACTGGCTTGTGTGTAGTGTTGCTGCGACGGGCTTTTCATATCGCCGCCCTGTGGATGGATGTCGAACCACTTGCTAGACAAGGTTTTGTGGCGCTGACTTGTGTCAATGCTAGCAGCTGCGTAGCACCAGCTCCCGGTACAAGTGCAGTTTATGGAACCAATCCAATGGCATTTGCCTGTCCACGCGAAGGACATGAACCGTTAGTGTTTGACCAAGCCTCGAGTCTGCGAGCACGTGGGGATGTGATGCTATCGGCCCGAGCTGGTGAAGAAGTTCCACTGGGAACAGGTATGAATAGCGAAGGGGAACTGACACAGAATCCTAAGGAAATTCTTAAGGGTGGTGCTTTACTTCCGTTTGGTGGTTATAAAGGTGCATCTATAGCCATGATGGTCGAAATACTGGCTGCGGCACTAACAGGTGGACAATTTTCATGGGAGATTGATCGTTGGAGTCAACCCACACCAGACACAGCATCTGCTGGACAGTTTTTACTGTGCATTGATCCAACTGTGGCTGGACAGACCATGTTCGCACAACGCATTCAAGACCTGGCACAAAAACTACTTGATAGTGGTCAGTCACGCTTGCCGGGCGACCTTCGTTACACGACGCGTGCCAAAACAGAAAGTGAAGGGATCAAGGTCGATGCGGATTTATTGCTGGGTTGGTATGAGCAGACGAATACTGGAGTAAACACTTCTGGTTGATCTTGTAATGGTGTGTCAACACAAGTTTGATCTGAGTGGGCTAGAGATAACCTGTAGATCAGAAAAGCTCAAAGCAAATCTTTGTTGTTGACACACTGTAAACGCCGATCAGAAAGTGCGGTTATTTGACGGCGTCAAAAGATTGACGTGATTTTATAGCAACTTAGCACGTGAGAGGTGTATTTTTATTCAGACTTCCGTTGTTAGTGTTCAAGATTTTGATGGTTTGAATCACCCCGGGTTTTGAGGAGGCTTTAATTCTTGAGAGAATAAAGTCATGAGAAAGAGTAATCAATATTCCCCCGAAGTCCGTGAACGTGCGGTGCGCCTGGTACAGGCGCACCGCAATGACTACAGTTCCTTGTGGGCTGCTACGGTATCCATCGCTCCAAAGATTGGCTGTACGCCTCAGACCCTATTGAAATGGGTTCAACACCAAGAAGTGGAAGCGGGCACGCGCCCTGGTGTCTCGCAAGCGGAACAAGAACGAATCAAGGCACTTGAGCGTGAAGTCAAAGAACTGCGTCGAGCAAATGAGATTCTGAAATCTGCAAGCGCTTTTTTCGCCCAAGCGGCGCTCGACCGCGAACTGAAGAAATAAACGCCTACATCGACCAGCATCGAAATCTGTATGGAGTCGAGCCGATCTGCAAAGCGTTACAGATCGCTCCATCAGCTTACTGGCGGTATGCCGCCCGATGTCGGAATCCGGAGCTACGAAGTGCGCGAGCCAAGAGGGACGAAGGGTTGATGGTAGAAATCCAACGTGTCTGGGAAGAAAATTACCAGGTGTATGGGGCTCGTAAGGTTTGGAAGCAGATGCTCAGAGAAAACTTTGTGGTGGCTCGGTGTACGGTCGAACGTTTGATGCGTCGTCTCGGTATCGAAGGCATCAGGCGTGGTATGCAGGTACGGACCACAGTCCCAGATCACACCGCGTTCTGTCCACAAGACTTGGTCAAACGCCAATTCGATGCCGAGCGCCCGAACCAGTTGTGGGTTGCTGATTTCACATATGTTTCAACTTGGCAAGGATGGGTGTACGTTGCCTTCATCATCGACGCTTATGCCAAACGAATCGTTGGCTGGAATGTGTCCAGCAGTATGACATCGGACCTCGTTTTGGCTGCGCTCGAACAGGCCTTGTACGACCGCAAGCCGACCAAAGCAGATGGACTAGTGCATCATTCCGATAGGGGTTCGCAATATGTTTCTATCCGATATTCCAACCGATTAGAAGAAGCTAAGATCAACCCATCCGTGGGTAATACCGGGAGCGCCTATGATAATGCTCTAGCCGAAACCATTAACGGTTTATACAAGACCGAAGTGATTCATCGTAGAGGCCCTTGGAAAACGAAAGCAGCTGTCGAGATGGCCACCTTGGAATGGGTGTCGTGGTTCAACCGCCAACGCTTGCTGGAATCGATTGGTGACGTTCCACCTGCTGAAGCAGAAGAGCGGTATTATCAACAGCGTGAAGCGTTGGTTGCTGAACTTGTTTTACTTTAACCAAATGGCCTCCACGATTTCCGGGGCGATTCACTTTTCGTCTTTACGCCTGGTTTTGTCGGATAGATTCTGTATGACAAGGTTTCTTTTGCAAGCCAAATCTAAAACTTGCACAATTGCAGCTCGACGAACGATGAGCTGTGACAAATTGGCCATGTCAAAGTTTTTTAATGAAGATGTGTACTTCCAAGATAAATCATTGATTTTTTCTCGAAATTCTTCAGAATCTGGCTCCGCTCTCATAATTTCTTCTTTGAGGCGAAATATTTCAGCAGTTTCATCAATCACACGTTCTTAATATTTTTTAAGCACGCGCTCTGCAACGCTTTTAGCGCAATCGCCGTAGACGACGCGTGTCGATGTGTCTTGAAGCATTGACTCGCTGATGCCGAACTGATTTGTTGTTTCACGGATTACTTTTTCTTTTTTCCAGTCAGCAGGCACAATCGCTTTTGTGATGATTTCATCGATCGCGTCATAGATTGATCCATAAGTTAGTTTTTCGTTTAAAAACATATCATCGTAAGGTATTTCTACTGGAATCTCTTCAAAATCATCTCGCTGCTCATTAACGTGAGAATCCAGGTATTCACTTTCGATTAAAACAATGTGGTGAAACCCCTCAATAGGGTTATTTAGCTCAGCATTGGTTCTTAGGGAAACTCTGAAAAAGTTCCTGAATTCTTGGAACCCAAATCACTTTCAATTGTCTGACCCTCATCCTCAGTTTTTATGATTTTCTGCCATGACACAAATGACCTTTTCTGATCTGGAATACGGTGCCAAGCGTAAGCAAACACGCCGTGAAAAGTTTCTCAGTGAGATGGATCGAGTGATTCCCTGGGTTCGTTTGCTTGCTCTGATTGAGCCGGTCTACCCAAAAGGAAAGAATGGCAGACCGCCATATCCTCTGCAAACCATGCTGCGAATCCATTTCATGCAGCAATGGTTTGCGTTGAGTGATCCTGCCATGGAAGAGGCGCTGTATGACAATCACTCGATGCGTCAATTTTCTGGTCTGTCGCTGTCAGAAAGTCGCATGCCTGATGAAACCACAATCTTGAACTTCCGAAGATTACTTGAGCGTCACAATCTTTCGGCCCGTATTCTGGCTGAAATCAACGCAGTGCTGGATGAGAACGGTTTGTTGCTTAAGGAAGGGACGATCGTGGATGCCACGATCATTGCTGCACCGAGTTCGACCAAAAACAAGTCTGGAAAACGAGACCCTGAGATGCGCCAAACTAAAAAGGGGAACAACTGGCACTTTGGCATGAAAGCCCATATTGGTGTTGATGCCGAATCTGGTCTGGTGCATACAGTCACAACAACCTCTGCCAATGAGCACGATATTACTCAAACCCATGCGCTGTTACACGGTGAAGAAACGGTTGTATTTGGTGATGCAGGCTACACCGGCGTAGAAAAACGTGAAGAGCTTCAAGATGTGGATGTGACCTGGCACATTGCAATGAAGCCCAGTCAACAAAAGGCGATCAAGGGCAAACGAATTCAAAACACCGTCGCTCACATTGAAACTTTGAAGGCGTCGGTTCGCGCCAAAGTGGAGCATCCATTTCGGGTGATCAAGCGTCAATTTGGATTTACCAAAGTCAGGTACAAAGGGTTGGCTAAAAACACTGCTCAAGTGCTTACGTTGTTTACGCTAAGCAATTTGTGGATGGTACGTAACAAATTGATGGAGTTGACAGGATAATTGCGCCCAAAATGGGCGCATCACCCCAGATTGGGGTGGTAAAGGCCCTAATATTGCCAAAAACCTGGTCAATTTCATCAAAAACTTAAGAGTTCATGAGAAATAGATAAAAATCGACCGTTCGCGCCTCAAAACCTTAATTGATCAGAGGTTCCTTAGCTTTGCTCCTGTAAGGAGAGTTTCGCCGATTGTTCATGCGTCACAGAGCCTCCGTAGGCTAGCAGTGAATTTGGGAATCTTTACAGCTAGAATGATTTCCATATATAGATAAGAACTCTTTAGCTTTGTAGTGATTGAACTGACTAAGGAGAGCGAACCAAGCATTGAGTCGTCAACAAATCGGTAGTTGCAACCGTGCCAAAGCGAAAACCAAGTCAGGCATGTTGTCCTATCAAGTTTCTAGTGCTCGTCAGGATTTCTTGCATCAAATCACGACCAATTTGGTGCGCAAGCATGATGTAATTTGTATTGAAAATGTAAGCGTCAGATCCTCTACAAAGCCAACCAATTCGACAAAGTCGTGAAGTCTGTGCGCAGATTCTTTCCCAGTGGCAAAATATGTTCGGCATGTTGAGAAATCTGCCATGACTTGACTTAAAAGATGCGTAGTTGGCAATGTCAGGCTTGCGGCGTGATGCATGACCGTGACCTCAATGCAGCAAAAAATCTTCTGCGTTATGCAGAGACAGTGTTGACGACAATTTAATGCGTCAATAGGCGGAAAGTTATTCCGTGTCAGCCTATGGAGTTGAAGTAAATCCTAGCGGTTGTACGCCGCTAGGTGTTGACGGAGAAGTAGGAAGAGAACATCAAATGTACGGTGAGTAGATTTGAGTAAGTTTTTTGTAACGGAAAGTCGTCGTCTGCCGGCTGGCAGGCTGATGGTGCTGTTCCTGTTGCAGTTTGGGCGGTGGTGGCAGGCATCATCTAAAGCCCGATAATCAGCGATACGACAGCAAGCCTTAATGGCCGTCATAATTTTGCACAAAGGGTGTGCGTCTTAGCTCCTGCTATGTAAGCATTTCGCAGTTACAATGTGAGGAATAATGCAGGATGAACTTAAGTTCGTATTAGGACGTATTTTCCTGATTCGTTCATCATTCATTTGATTTCAATGGTCTTGCGCTCATGTGATGACCGTGGTTTATTCGTAAATCAGATTGGAGTAACTATGCCTATTAACGCTGGTGATACAACCTTTGTGCTCATTTGTACGGCACTGGTGTGCATGATGACACCTGCGCTTGCACTTTTTTATGGTGGGCTCGTGAATTACCGAGACAGTATTTCGGTGATGATTCAGAACTTCGTTTGCATGGGTGTGATTGGCTTGCTCTGGGTGTTTGGCGGCTTTAGCCTAGTGTTTGGGCCAGATATCGGGGGCGTGATTGGTGATATTCGTCCATACTTTGGCATGTACCACATTGGTATGGAACCCAACCCAACGTACTCAGCGGGTGTGCCGTTTATTCTAATCTTTGCTTATCAGATGATGTTTGCCATTATCACGCCTGCACTGATGACGGGATCTTTTGTGGGGCGTATTCGCCTGAGCGGCTATTTGGCGTTCATCATTCTCTGGACCATTTTGATTTATTTTCCAGTCGCACACTGGATTTGGGGTGGTGGTTTCCTCGCCAAACTCGGGGCAGTCGACTTCGCCGGTGGCATCGTGATTCATACCGCCGCTGGTTTCTCTGCATTGGCTACAGCCCGTTATCTTGGCAAACGTAAAGAAGCACAAGGCGCAAAAGATGCACCGATGAGTCTAGCCTTAGTCGCCATTGGCGCTGGTTTGTTGTGGTTTGGCTGGTTTGGCTTTAACGCAGGCGGTGCGTATGCGGCCGATGCACTGGCGTCCTATGCGTTTACCAGCACCATGCTGGCTGGCTCAATTGCGATGTTGGTGTGGATGTTCTGGGAATGGTTCCATGAAGGCCGTGCGAGCTTTGAAGGCGTATTAGTGGGTGCGGTAGCCGGTCTGGCAACTGTGACCCCGGCCGCTGGCTATATTGAACCCATGTCAGCGCTCTTAGTGGGTCTGATTGGCGCCACACTGTGTTACCACGCAATCTATGTTCAGCGTTGGCTCGGTATTGATGACACGTTACAAGTCTGGCGCGCACACGGTGTCGGTGGTCTGACGGGTGCGATTCTGATTGGTGCGCTGGCAAGCTCTAGTATTAATAAAGTTGAGGCAGGCTGGCATCAAATCGGTGTGCAGACGTTGGCTGTGGTCGTTGTGGCTGTGTTTGCTTGGATCGTCACCACGATTATCCTTAAAATCATTGACAGTGCTGGCAAATTGCGAGTTCCTGAAGAAATTCAGGTGGCTGGCTTAGATACCGCCGACGGTGAGCATGCGTATAACCTCTGGGGTATGAGCAATAGTGCCAACGACACACGTCAGTAAAATTTAGAACGATATTGCGTTTCTTCAGTTCATTCGGTTTGTAGAGCTGATCCACAAAAAGGCCGTCCCGATCATTCATCAGGGCGGCCTTTTTGGATTCGTACTTATTTAACTATTCGCACAGCACGTTGGCATGATGGCGCAAATGATCATCAATAAACGTGGCAATGAAGTAATAGCTGTGGTCATAGCCTGCTTGCATGCGCAGGGTCAGCGGGTAGTTGGCTTGTTGTGCGGCGAGTTCCAAGTTCTGTGGTTGCAGCTGGGTTTCCAGGAAGCTGTCCTGATCACCTTGATCAATCAGCAAAGGCAGTTTCTCTTTGGCACTGGCAATCAATTCACAAGCATCCCATTCTTTCCAGAGACGGGTGTCGTCGCCCAGATAATTGGAGAGTGCTTTATGTCCCCAAGGCACTTGGGTGGGATTGGTGATCGGTGCAAACGCAGAAATAGACTGATAGCGTCCTGGGTTTCTAAAAGCACAAACCAGTGCGCCGTGTCCACCCATGGAGTGACCACTGATGCCACGTTTGTCTGTGACATTGAAATTGGCTTCGATGAGGTCAGTGAGCTCTTGCACAATGTAGTCATGCATGTGGTAGTGCGATGACCAGGGGGATTGTGTGGCATTTACATAAAAGCCAGCACCTAACCCAAAATCCCAAGCACCTTCTGGGTCGTCAGCAACGTTTTCTCCTCGCGGGCTGGTATCGGGGGCTACGATGATCAGACCAAGCTCAGCGGCTAAGCGCTGTGCACCTGCTTTTTGTGTGAAGTTCTCATCGTTACAGGTCAATCCGGAGAGCCAGTAAAGGACGGGACAAGCTTGTCCAGCCTGCGCCTGAGGAGGTAAGAACACGGCCAGCGTCATGTCGCAATCAAGCGTGTGTGAATGATGACGATAACGGTTCTGAAGACCTCCGAAACACATTTGAGATGCGATGAGTTCCATATTGATTTCTCCAAAAGACGTGAGATCTGACCGACTGCCATAGGCAGCCAGTCAGAAAATGAAAGGGATCGGTCAAAGGGATTAATTACTCAGAAATGAATCACTGAGCGGATGCTTTTGCCTTCTTTCATGAGGTCAAACGCGGTGTTGATCTCTTCGAGTGGCATGGTGTGGGTGATAAACAGATCCAGTGGAATTTCTCCGCGCTGAGATTGTTCAACGTACTCTGGCAGTTCGGTACGACCACGCACACCGCCAAATGCAGAACCTCGCCAGACGCGACCTGTCACCAGCTGGAAGGGGCGGGTGCTGATTTCTTGTCCAGCACCGGCCACACCAATAATGGTCGACTCACCCCAGCCTTTATGGCAACATTCCAGGGCAGAGCGCATTAGATCGACGTTCCCCACACATTCGAAGGAGTAATCCACGCCACCATCAGTCAGGTCCACAATGACGTCTTGAATGGGTTGGTCGTAGTCTTTGGGGTTGATCACATCGGTTGCACCGAGTTTGCGTGCCATTTCAAACTTGTCTGGGTTGATGTCAATCGCAATGATGCGACTGGCATTGGCCATTTTGGCGCCAATGATAGCGGCTAAACCAATTCCACCTAACCCAAAAATGGCAACTGTGCTGCCTGCTTCGACTTTGGCGGTGTTCAGGACAGCACCAATACCCGTGGTCACACCACATCCGAGTAAGCACACTTTTTCAAGCGGGGCTTCGCGAGAGATTTTAGCCAGTGAGATTTCTGGGACCACAGTGTATTCAGAAAACGTGGAGGTTCCCATGTAGTGATAGATGGGTTTGCCTTGATAGCTAAAACGGGTGGTTCCGTCTGGCATTAAACCCTTGCCTTGTGTGACACGCACGGCCTGACATAGGTTGGTTTTACCGGATAGGCAGAATTTACATTGGCGACATTCTGCGGTGTAGAGCGGAATCACGTGATCGCCCGGCACTAGGGAGGTGACGCCTTCACCGACAGCTTCAACGATTCCGCCACCTTCATGACCGAGGATGGATGGGAAAATGCCTTCGGGATCATCGCCTGAGAGGGTAAATGCGTCGGTGTGACACACACCGGTGGCAATAATTCGGACTAGCACTTCACCTGCTTTGGGTGGCGCAACATCCACTTCAACAATTTCCAATGGTTTGCCGACTTCAAAAGCGACGGCTGCGCGGGATTTAATACTCATGTTGGGTCTCATCGTATGCAAAAGCGGTTAAAGAAAAACACGCAAGCTAGATCAGGGGCTATGAAGGACTATGTCGTCTCAGCCTGATGAGGATGCTTGCGGTTGTGCGTCCTGAACCATGTGAATAGAGCTTGTGGTGAATTCGGGTTCTGTTTTTAGTATGGCTACTGTGATTCTACATGCTGATCTCAAAAAAAAGACCGATACACGAATGTGCCGGTCAAAGAAGCCTCTAAGGGATCCACCTAAAGGCTTTTGGGGTTTGGTGGTTGGGCGAACAGTCTGTCTGTTCGCCCAAGTGTTTTTGAATTAAAGATAAGCTGATCAATCAGATCGTTTCTGGTGCGGGTGTACGAATCAGATAATCAAAAGCGCTCAATGCAGCAGTGGCACCGTCACCGGCTGCGATGATGATCTGTTTATAAGGTGTTGTTGTGGCATCACCGGCTGCAAAAACACCGGGGACGTTGGTTGCACCACGGTCGTTGACCACAATTTCACCGTATTTACTCAGTTCGACTGTGCCTTTGAGCCATTCGGTATTGGGAACCAGTCCAATCTGAATGAAAGCACCTTCCACGGCGACGTCATGAATTTCATCGGTTGCACGATCTTTGTAGTGCAGGGCGGCTAATTTGCCATCCTTGCCGATAAATTCTGTGGTTGCCGCATTGGTGATGATCTCGACGTTGGGCATGCTTTTGAGCTTTTTAATGAGCACGGCATCCGCGCACAGGTCTTGCGCAAACTCAATCACAGTGACGTGGCCCACGATACCCGCCAGATCGATGGCCGCTTCAACACCGGAGTTACCGCCACCAATGACCGCGACACGCTTGCCTTTAAACAAAGGGCCGTCACAGTGCGGGCAATAGGCAACCCCTTTGTTCTGGTATTCCTCTTCACCTGGCACGTTCAGTTTGCGCCAGCGTGCACCCGTTGACAAAATGACTGTGCGGGACTTCAAAACACCGCCATTGGTCATGTGTACTTCGATTAAGTCACCAGGGTTTTGTGCGGGGATGAGTTTATCTGCAGTTTGCAGGTTCATCACGTCAACTTCGTATTCATCCACGTGCGCTTTCATGGCTTGAACGAATTTTGGGCCTTCTGTGGCGAGAATGGACACGTAGTTCTCGATGGCGAGAGTGTCATTAACTTGACCACCAAAGCGTTCTGCGGCAATACCTGTACGGATGCCTTTACGAGCGGCGTACACACCGGCTGCTGCACCGGCGGGTCCACCACCGATAATCAGCACTTCAAACGGATCGCGTTCGTTTAGTTTTTTGGCATCGCGTTCGGCAGAATTGACGTCAAGTTTGCCCACAATTTCTGCCACATCCATGCGGCCTGCACCAAAGACTTCACCGTTCAGGTACATCGTGGGCACAGCCATGATTTCCCGCTCGTTGATTTCGTCTTGGAACAATGCACCATCAATGGTGACGACACGGATTTTGGGATTAATGACGGACATGATGGTGAGCGCCTGCACCACATCAGGGCAGTTGTTGCAACTCAGTGACATGTAGACTTCAAAATTGTAGTCACCGTCTAAATCTTTGATCTGTTCGATCAGATCGGCATCCAGTTTGGCTGGATGGCCACCCACCCAAAGGAGGGCCAACACGAGCGATGTGAATTCATGTCCCATGGGGATAGCTGCGAATTCCACACCGGTGTTTGCACCAGGTTGTGTGAGTTGAAAAGAGGGGGTCCGACTGGCTTGGCCATCTGTGCGCAAGGTGATTTTGTCACTCAGATTGTCGACATCCTTTAACAGAGCCAACATTTCTTTGGAGTTGTCATCGTCACCCAGTGTGGCAATGATTTCGAAAGGTTCACGAACCAGTTCCAAGTGGGCTTTTAATTGTGTCTTGAGGGTGTCGTCTAGCATAATGAATATTCCTTGTGTCGCAAAATGGGGTCAACAGGTCAGTCGGGTGGGGGTGACGCCCCATCACATGAGAGGCTGTCACCCAGGCATTGGCTGGCTGTTTAGTGTTTAGATCTTGCCAACCAGGTCCAGAGACGGTGTGATGGTCTTGGCGCCTTCGTTCCATTTCGCAGGGCACACCTCGTTGGGGTGTGCAGCCACGTATTGAGCAGCTTTGAGCTTGCGCAGGGTTTCTTTCACATCACGTGCGATGCTGTTGTCATGGATTTCCATGGTTTTGATGATACCTTCGGGGTTAATGATGAAGGTACCGCGCAGGGCCAAGCCTTCTTCTTCGATGTGCACATCAAACGCACGTGTCAGGTGGTGCGTGGGGTCACCGACCAGTGGGAATCTTGCTTTGCCCACGGCATCTGAAGTTTCGTGCCACACTTTATGTGAGAAGTGTGTATCGGTTGTGACGATGTAAACTTCAGCACCCAGTTTTTCAAATTCTGCGTAGTGCTCAGCAGCGTCTTCGACTTCGGTTGGGCAGTTAAAGGTAAATGCGGCGGGCATAAAAATGACGACCGACCATTTGCCTAACATATCTTTCTCAGTGACTTCGATAAAGTCGCTACCTGCTTTAAAAGCTTGGGCTTTGAAAGGTTGTACTTGTGTGTTGATCAATGACATAGTTTGGTTCTCCAGTTCACGTAACATCAAATAAATCATTTTCTACAAACTTGGCTTGTTGCTTTGTTTACCAAGTTGTCGAATTCTATTTTAGGTAATATCTATTGAGATTGGAAGTTTAATTTATTTATGCAATCGATAGGTAAAAGTTATCAGCATAAAAATCAGTGCTTCTCACTCATAAAAAAGAGCCTGAATCGGATGTGTTAATCAAACATCCAGATCACAGGCTCTTGAATCGTGTGGGTGAGGATTCTCCGTTTGGATCAATCCTCACAGTGGTCATTTATCGTCCGAAGCGTCTTTACGTCCAAACAGTCCTTTGAGTTTATCGGTTACACCGGGCGTGAGCAGTTTTTCAACTTTTTCAGCGGCCTCGGGGCCAATCGCTTTTTCCACTTCTTTCTGGATGCGATCACCTGCACGGGATTTGGCGATTTGTGCGGCTAGTGACGCAATGTCAATGCGATAGCCTGGATCACTCAGCGTGCCAGTCAGCTTGACAGGGACGGTCACACCTCGCAAGACTTCGAGTTCAGGTCCACCTTGACCTTGACTAGTTTCAACAATGGCCAATAAAGCTTCGTAATCGATGACTTCGTTGTTGAGGTTGACGTTACCTTGACCTTGTACTCGAAACAAAGGCGCTTTGAGTAGTAAGTCTTGATTACTCACCACACCTTTCTGAATATTCAGGCTGGCAGATAACTCACTAAAAACGGTTTTATCGTCTGGTGAGAAGGTGGGTAACTTGCCGCTGGTAATGATGCTTTGGATGCTGCGCAGCAAACGGGCGATGTCGACACCGCGAATTGCACCTTCGGACATTTTGAGTCCACCCGTTCCGGAAAGGCTAGCGATTAGCGCTCGGGCGTCCTTACCCTGAGCTGTGACATTCAGATTCACATCGGCTTGACCTTCTAGACGTGATTCTTGTCCTAGATCTTTTAAGAGTTGCGCCACAGAGATGCGATTTAAGGCCTCTTTCACCTGAAACTGATTGTTGTTGGCATTGATGCTCAGATCACCTTGGAGCGCACCACCACTGATTTGTGCGGAATGCGGACCGACGCGTAAAACGCCTTTCTCACCTTTAATGTCGGTTTTAATGTCAGTGGCTGTAAAGCCTTGTGCTTTAAGCGAACCGACGGCAACTTTGCCTTGGAGGTTGAGCCCTTTTAAGAAAGACACATCAATGGGTGCGCCTGCGTTACCCGCAACCGGCTGACTGCTAGACGCTTTGGACTCGCCACTGGCTTTGCTAGCGTCACCTTTAGCGGTGGGTTTAGCAGCCAAATAGCGATCGACATCGATCTGGTCGACTTTGACATCAAACTGGTAGGCTGCAGGGCTCAAGGATGGCATCGAGAATGTCGCGTTTAGATTGGTGTCATCCACGTTCGCTTTGAGTGCACCTTGCAAGCTGGATTTGCCCAAATTGACATCAAGATTGCCCTGCAGAGCGACGCTGACCGCTTTTTCAAGTACGTCGGCCATGTCGATCTTTGCGGTGGCTGTGAGCGATGGAATTTTGAGATGATCAGGTTGCCCAGTGATGTTGGGGATCTTGAGATCGATACCAAGCTTTTGGTCTTTTTGATCTAGGCTGGCTTGTGCACTGATCTCTGAGACCTGCAGCAGGTCAGCCTGATATTGCAAACGGTTGCCTCGTACGCTCGCGTTAAAGAGATTCTTTTCTGAGGCGGTGATGGTCCATGCATCCATCGTGAAGGCTTGTGTACTCAGATCTGCAGACAAATCACCTTTGAGACTGGCTTTGAGTGCATTTAGTGTGGATGCTTTGCCGTCAATACTGAGATCCAGATCCGATAAAGCAAGTGCTTTATCGGATAAATCGAGCTTGTATTGAGCTTGCAAGGCGACATTCAGATCAAGCGCATTGGCAATTGAAATAATACGGCTACTCAACTTCAGATCACCTTGCGCTTGCATGGCAATTTGATCGGTCGACAAGTTGAAATCTTGCAGGCTCAGTTGCTCACCACTCTGTTCATCATCGTAAGTTAATGTGGCATGACTGATGTGAATAGCAGCCACATCAAACTGAACATCAGTTGCGTCACCTTCTTTTGAGGCGAGTTTGACCGTGTCTTGAACATCACTTTCTTCGACCGAGCTGGCTTTTTGGAACAGATCGTCAAAGTTGAATTGTCCATCTTTATTTCGCACGATTCGAGCGTTCAGACCATCGAGTACGACACCGTCAACGAGGATTTCACGTTTGAGTATAGGCATCAGTGCGACAGACACACTGGCAGAATTCACACTAACAAAGGTTTGGCTGTCATCGGCTTCGCTCAGAGACAAGGCACCGGTTTGGACACCCAATTGCGGATAGATCGACATTTCGATGTCACCGGCAATCGTCAATGTGCGACCGGTATGTTCTTTGACCAAACGTTCAATGTCGCCTTTGTATTGATTCGGGTCGAAGGTATAGACAAAAACAGTCGCGCCAATCACGACCAACGCAATGACCGCGAGCAGACCGTAGATTAGATAGCGTAATTTTTTCATGTGTAAATCCTGATGCTTCAAAAATGGATCAATTTTGGTTGTTGAAATCTCAGAGCGACTGAGCTTGTTTCTCGTTTGACACAAGCAAGAAGTTTTCTGACTCTAAGATTATCACGATCTTATTTTACGCCTGACTGGCGTTTAGTCGCATTTATGGGGTGCTGTCTGACGTTCTGATCATATACAGACCCACGAATACACTGAGTCCTAGAAAGCCTGTCATCCACAAGGTACCGGTTCCCCAATACTCCATGGCCATGCCAAACAAAAAAGGCGCACAGGCTTGAGCAAGCTTGGCCGGTAACATGAGCCAGCCTTGCATGCGCCCATAGCCCAGCGGCCCAAAAAGCGCCAGAGGCAGGGTACCACGAGACATAATCAGCACACCGTTACCCATGCCATGTAAGATAACAAAAAGACTGGCCACCGGCGCACCCAAGATGAGCATCAATAACGCACCCACTGGATGTGTCGCCGCAGCAAATCGTGTCCCGACAATTGGATGCCAGCGCTTCATGATGAAGAAATCAACCAAACGTCCTAGAACTTGTGCAGGACCTACGAGTGAGCCAATGACAAAAGAGAGGGCTACCCCAATGCCAAACAATTGTAGTAATTCAGGTAAATGCATCATCAGACCCATGCCGACAAAGGCATTAGCTGCAAACACGTAAGCCAGCAAAAAGGCTTGTTGACGACCTGATTGCTCGCGCCGACGGGCTTTACGCCGACTTTGTTGTTCGGATTGGGCTTCGGTGAGTGTGCTCGGACGTGTTTTAGTGGCGTCAGTAGCCTGATCTGAACTCTGTGCTGTTTCTAATTTGAGAGGTATAAAGTAATTCAGGGGTAAGGCAACACACAGTTGGATCGCAGCCCAGAATAAACAGACGCCTTGCCAACCCCAGAGCTCAAGGATTTGAATGGAGATATTCCAACCAATGAAGCTCGCAAATCCCGCAAAAAGTGTGACCCCCGTAATTGGGTTGCGAGAGTTTCGTCCAAAGAGGTTCACTAGCGTCGCAAACGCCACTTCAAACTGTCCTCCGGCTGTGGCAACCCCTAAAATCGCATACGCCGCAAGAATCGAGAAAGTGTCTTGAGCCATCGACAAAAGCACCATGCTGATGGCGTAGATGATGTTGGAGAGCATCAGAACAGGGCGTCCACCGATGCGATCGACTAAGCGCCCAATAGAAGGCCCCGCTATGGCCGAGACAATCAGTGCTACGGACACCCCCACAAAAAACGTAGTGGCTGCCAGCCCCAGCTCTGCAGCTCCAGGTTTGGCAATGACGGCAGGCATGTACTGGGTTGAAGCACTGGCAATGATTTGGGCAATTCCAATCAGGCTGACAATGCGAAGTCGCTCGGTGTTTAATGACATCGTGGTGAGTGTGTCGATGAATGTAATGTGTGGGATGCGGCGTCTGACCAGGCAATGTAGTCTATGCTTCAGACAGGTTTGCAGTGAATTGTATCGGTCGGCGAGGGTAGATTTTTTTGAATGACGTAAAAATCACATTTGTGTGTTTTTTGGATGAATTTGTATGTCAAAAACACGTTAAAAATTTTCCTAAATTATTTTTTAATAGTCATTGAAATCAGAAAATAGAAAATGCTAAACGAAAATTCCGGCATGTTTGCATGCGTAGCCCGTGAGGACTTAAGATTTAAGTAACTTGCTTATGAGTGAGTGATTTGTGTTAGAAATCATTTGGTTAGGATTTTTCACGGTTACACTGCAGGTGTGTTTTGTGAGTAAATGAGAGATAACGGCTATACTTAAAAATTCTTTAAATAGTACTGTGTTTTAGAAAGTTTTTGTTGATAAATGGAATGTTGGATTCGATACGCACCTTGCCCGCACTTCAATGCTCCGATATAAGCGGCGTTGATTGTTGAGAATTTATCCAAGCGATTTGATGTCTAGGTTATAAACGAAACGGCGTTTTGTCTTTACACACCGAATTCATTGAGACTCATGGTGTTGGCAGAGTATTCCTAAGAATTGTTTTATAGATGTTGGTTTTTAGAAATTGATTGTTGCTACTTAGAAAAATTGACAATTCGATCCCTTACGAAAACCAATGGCTTGCAAGGTATCGAGGCTTGTTTTTAGAGATTCAACGATCAATCAGGTAGAATTTGGCAAGCTTTTTAGAGGACTTATTTAGAAGACACATCGCTGCTAAACAATGATAGTCCTTGAGGATGACTGACACAAGAATTTATGCAGGAGTAAAATGCAAACGCCGTACAAATCGTTATTTATTGAGGTTCTTGTGCCGTGTGATGAACCTGTCACAATTTTAAGCTTTGACGGTTATCTGGCCCAAGATGTCGAGTGGCATCAATACCCGCTGCGTCAGGGTGAGGCTGGCTTTTGCAGCATGGGTTTCTCAGATAGTATTTTCTTCTACCATTCCCGTTTGCGTCTGGAATCCAACCCGCAAGGCGGGCGTACAGAAAAATACAGCCAAGCCCATGAGGTCTTTAATGAACCAGTTTTGAAGGTTCACGGTGTGTTAAATGGTCGAGCGATTCGCCATGATTTTATTAACGGCCGCGATTATGTGCTCGATGAAAACAGAGTCTATCTCAATACAGCCAGTCACTCGCATTTTCTGGTGTCCGTCGATACAGGCATCACAACCGATTCGGTTCATATGGTGATCAGCCAGTCTGCGATGTCCACTTTGATCGGTACAGAACTCACACAGGCATTATTTGAAGTCATCATCTCCAGCCCCGATAAAACGCATCATCTGGGTCAGTCAGTGACTCAGAATTTCCGTTGCGATTTGGATGTTTCAATCCCGTTTTCTTTGCGTAAAATGCAGGCGCATGGCCGCTGTCTAGAATTCATCAGTTTGCTTGTTCAGCATTTTCTGGATGGCCGAATGGATGTGGAGACATCTTGTGCACAACGGCAAGGGACATTGACACCAGCTTTATCTGAAATCCGCGATTATGTACGCAGGCGAGCCAAAGATCGCTTAACGCTTAAAGAGTTGGCTGAAGTTTTTGGTGTTAGTGATAAAACCATCAGCAATCACCTGATGAAACAAACGGGGATGCCGGCCGCGCAGTTTATGCGAGAGCAACGCTTGTTGATGGCGCACGAAATGATTGAGCAAAGCACGCAATCACTTGGGGAAATTGGACGACGCTGTGGCTATCCGCACATGAGTAACTTCAGTGCGGCGTTTCGCAAGATGTTTGATTACTCACCAACAGAATTGCGTCAATCGGTGCAAATGATTCAGCCTAACTATCAAAGCACCTACGCATCAATCAATTCTGAAAACCGCAATCGGGATACCTGAGGCTTAAATTCGATGCTGCCGCGAGATCGTCTCAGTTGAATTCTGAGGGCTGGGCACAATTGCATCGAATTGCCACAAAATCCCCGAGCGTTGAATCAATTCAGCACTTTCATTAATAGTGGCAACCATCGCTTGACGAGCTTTGCTCGGATTTTTTTGTGCAATCGCTTCAATCAATCGCTTTCTGGCTTTTAAAGCGTCGCGCATGGTCATTGCCTGTGCGGTATGACGAATGGCCAGGGTGAGCGTGGGCGAGGTTTGAATCCAAATGTTCTCAATGAGTTTAATGAGCTGCGGCATGCGGCTGATGCGATAAATCGCAAAGTGTAACTCTCGGTTTAATCGAGCCAAAACCAGAGGGTTAGGGCGCATGTGAACGGCTTCTCGCTCAAAACGTTGGCCTAATTGGCGAATTCTCTGAATGTCAGAATCCCTCATGTGGCGTACCGCGTTTTCACAGGCTAATCCTTCTAAAACCGCACGAATCTGAAGCAACTCTTCAAACTGGTCGTGATTGGGTGCTGAGACGCTGATGGTACGGTTCGGATGGATGAATAGTCCACCTTGCGCATTAAGTCTTCGAACCGCTTCGCGTACGGGTTGTACACTGGTTTTGAATTCCTCGGCTAAAGCGCGCAAAGTCAGTTTTTCTCCCGGTTGTCGAGTGCCCGTGATGAGTTGCTCACGTAGTTTGGCATACACGTCGTCTGCCACCGTCGTGCGGTTAGGTGTTTTGCGGGGAGTGGTGGAAACAGTGGCTTTTCGCATACTAAAAACTCTTGTTAAACAAGGACTTTGAATTGATGAAGTCGTTTAGAAATAAAATATAGTGATCACAAAAAAGATGACTTGTGATCACAAAAAAGATGACTTGTGATCACAATAGAATACATGATTTGTTCTGTGTATAAAACTATGGTTATCCTAAAAACCGTCAACAAAGAACGCGCTTAACGTGGCGTGTTTTGACATAACCGAGTTGCAACGAAGCATGTTTTTTCGTTGTGTTGAGTACAACGTCATTGTCGGATGACGCAACCCGCAAGCGGGATAAAGACCGATTTTATTGAAACCGGTCAGATGTTGTCAGTTACTTCATCAGAAGTCTGACAGTATCGGGGATAACAACCAAGCATGAGTGAAGCAGATACCAAGTATCGAGATCAAATCAAGCCCAAGTTACGCTATCGCAATACAACGCCACAAGATAGTTTGGCTGTCTGGCAACTTGTCCAAGACAGTGGCACGCTCGAGGCCAACACAGCCTATTTCTACCTCATTTTTTGTAGTGATTTCGCACAGACTTGTCTAATCGCCGAATTTGACGACGAGGTGGTTGGTGTGGTGATCGGCTATCACCCTCCGACTGAACCTGCCACGGCATTTTGTTGGCAAATTGGTGTGCATCCTGACTGGCGAGGTCAGGGCGTTGCCAGTGAGTTGTTGCGGCACTGGCTCAATCAACCTGCCAATCAGTCTGTGCGTTGGCTGACCGCCACTGTGGCGGTGGACAATCCAGCCTCAGATCGCTTGTTTCGTCGTTTTGCACAGAAACATCACTGTCCTTGCGAAGTTCGTGAGCACTTTACCGCGTCATTGTTGGCGCCAGGAAACGCACCCGAACCTTTGTATCGCATTGGACCTTTAAATCACGCGTTATTACAGCACTGTTAAGTGCCTGACTTTGTCGTGCGGACCACATGCCCTGTGCTTGTGGACGGTATGCCGGGTTCGGGCGACTTTATACATGGAGACTGAAATGAATATTTTTGAACAATATGAATCTGAAGTACGAGGCTACTGCCGTGATTTTCCGGCGGTGTTTTCCAGTGCCAAAGGTGCGTGGATGACCGATACGGAAGGTGAGCGTTACCTCGACTTTTTTGCCGGCGCTGGGGTGCTGAATTACGGGCACAACCCTGAACATATGAAGCAACCGTTGGTGCGCTACTTATTGGGCGATGGCATTACGCACACACTGGATATGTACAGTGAAGCCAAAGAGCAATTTATCCGTCGTTTTCAGGAGATTATTCTGAAGCCCCGTGGTCTAGATTACAAACTCCAGTTCCCTGGGCCAACCGGTACCAATGCGGTGGAATCCGCACTGAAACTGGCTCGCAAGGTCACAGGTCGTCAGACCGTGGTGAACTTTACAAATGCTTTTCACGGCATGACGCTCGGTGCTTTGGCAGTCACCGGCAATAGCCACAAACGTGCCGGCGCTGGTGTACCTTTAACAAACACAGCGGCTGTTCCATTTGAAGGTTATTTGGGTGATGAAACCGATAGCTTGTCATACCTGGAAGCCATGCTGGAAGACGATGGTAGCGGTATTTCTGCCCCTGCGGCGGTGATTGTTGAAACCGTTCAAGCCGAAGGTGGCGTGAATGTGGCTACAAATGAATGGTTGCAAAGATTGCGTGAAGTCACTCGCAAACACGGCATTTTATTGATCGTGGATGACATTCAAGTGGGTTGTGGACGCACGGGTGCTTTCTTTAGCTTTGAAGACGCCGGTATCGTGCCTGACATTGTGACTTTGTCGAAATCACTGTCCGGTTATGGATTACCGATGGCGCTGGTGCTGATGCGCCCAGAACTGGACGTCTGGGAGCCCGGTGAGCATAACGGCACATTCCGTGGCCACTGCCCAGCCTTTGTGACAGCTAGCGCTGCCCTGGATTATTGGTTAAACAGTGAGCTTGAAGATAGTGTGCGTTTGAAAGCAGAACACGTGCAGTCCTCGCTTCAAGAAATGATTGAATCCCAAGGGGTCAAAGCAGTTGTTCGAGGCCGCGGTCTGATTTGGGGCGTTGAGTTTGAAGATCACGAACTCGCTGCCAAAGTGTCAGCCGCATGTTTTGAGCGCGGCTTGATTATTGAGACAGCCGGGATTGATGGCCATGTTCTGAAGTTACTGCCTAGCCTCACGATCGAACTGCAAGATTTGCAGCACGGATTGAATGTAATTTCAGAATCGCTGAGTGTTGTCTTAGCGGCTGAAACGGCAGCGGCTGCGTAAAGTACCCTCGTGCACCCTCATCGCGACTCATGAGTCGATGTCAATCCTCATGAGTCGTTATAAATTGTTCAAAGTTTGATGAAAGGAAGTTATTTATGATTGTGGTTCATCTTAATGATGTCATCGGTACTGATGCCGATGTGGATGCTGAAGGTTGGAACAGTCGCCGTTTAAGTTTTCGGGATGCGGGTGTCGGATATTCAATCAATGACACCATCATTAAAGAAGGCGCTGAACTTGAGTTGGCGTATGCTAATCACTTCGAATCAGTCTATTGCATTGAAGGTGAGGGTGAGATTGAAGATGTTGCCACTGGCAAGGTGCATCCAATTACCCCTGGCACGCTTTACATCCTAAATGACCATGACCGTCATTTTCTGCGTGCCAATAAAGGCACCCATATGCGTATGGTGTGCGTGTTCAATCCACCGCTCACAGGTCGTGAAACACACGATGAGACAGGGGCTTACGCTCTAGTCGAATAGATGAGTGTTGTGCTGATCTTGGGTAGGTCAGCACATGAATCAATCTGATTAATATGCATTCATGAGGTTTGGGGGCAGCTTACGCTGCTTTTTTATTTGGTTTTGATATTCAACACACCAAATAGTCCACTTCTTGTTTGTAGGCATAGTGTAGATACCGATCTCGAAAGCCATATGATGTTCCCTCAACTCGGTAGCACACTTTTACCTAAGTCAGCGTGAAGCCTAACTTGAAAGTAGGATCAATTCATGGCGTAAGGAATACCATGTATAGGTAGTCTTAACGGATTGTGGTTATCAGAAAATTCTATTAAGACTTTCTTTTGAAATAGATCTTAGTGAGTTACATTTAGATGTAACTCACGGAGGGGTCTATGTACACAACAAATTTACGTAAAGTAGGTGTCAATGGCCATTAACAGTAGGTGGCTCAATTATGCTAACTGTTCCCCCAGTGTTGCTTGATGTTTTGCAATTAACAGCAGGTTCTAAAGTTGGTTTGACTGTTGAAAATGGATGTCTTGTCGTTGAGACTTCATTGCGACCGCGCTACACAATGGCAGAACTATTAGCGGAATCTGACTATACAAAACCGCAATCAGCAGATGATCGGGAGTGGATTGATTCCCCAGCTGTTGGTGGCGAATTTATATGATAAAACGCGGTGAAATCTATGTAGTTAACCTAGAACCAAGTAAAGGCCGTGAGCAACGTGGCACAGGCCAGTATTAATCGTTTCCCCTGACAGGTTTAATCAGGCTACAGGTTTACCAGTTATCGTACCAATCACGAACAGAGGCAGTTTCGTGCGAAAAATACGATTTTCTGTGCCATTGTCTGGAACAAAAACAACTGGCGTAATACGCTGCGATCAGCCTCGTACCTTAGATCTGAAAGACCGCAATGGACGAATGATTGAAACTGTTTCAACGTCAATACTTGACGAAGTTTTGGCAAGAGTAGTAACTCTTTTTGATTAAAATGTGTTTATTAAGGCGTGGTGCTGCCGTATAAATTGTTGTTTGTCCGCTAATTGATAGCAGCGCACGACCATGTACTTTTTTGAACAGGCGGATGAGGTACTTAAACCTCATCCGATTTGGTACTACCTAGAACTGATTGTCGTTTTCTTTTGTGATTGCTTAAAACATTGCCACAGCGTCCGGAGCTTCCATTTTTTCAGGATTCTCTTTTTGCATTTCTGCCAACCGAGCAGCCAAGTTACCTGTTGGCTCAAAACTATCCGGACTGGCCATGGGCCAACCTAAACGAAAGACACGAGTTGGCAATTCATTGCGCAACAATTGACCCGGCGCCATGTCTGGGAAGAGGGTGGAATAGAGCGTCACATGATTGGGTGAGGTGCGGGTCGCAATGTGATGAATCTTCAGATCCGCAGGGTGGTAAAGCCCAGCGGATCCGATGAGTTCACCCAATGCTGACAAGGTGTTGCGATGGAAGTTAGCCACTCGAGGTGCTTTGTCAGAGACGACCAGTGCTTTTTGGCGATCTTTGTCCTGGGTGGTGACCCCGGTTGGACAGTTGCCGGTATGACAGACCTGTGCCTGAATACAGCCCACGGCAAACATAAAGGCACGTGCGCTGTTACACCAGTCTGCACCCAAGGCCATGATGCGCGCCATATCAAAAGCCGTAACAATTTTGCCAGATGCACCGATTTTGATTTCATCGCGCAAATTCAGGCCGACCAAGGTGTTGTGAACCAAACGCACTGCTTCACGCAATGGAGTGCCCACATGATCCATCAATTCGGCTGGTGCAGCACCAGTACCGCCTTCAGCGCCGTCGACCACAATAAAGTCTGGTTTGATACCCGTTTTCAGCATGGCTTTGGCAATGGCAAACCATTCCCAGGGGTGTCCAATACACATCTTGAAGCCGACCGGCTTGCCACCCGAGAGCTTACGTAAGCGAGCAATAAACTCTAAAAGCTCAACCGGTGTGCTAAATGCCGTATGTTTACTGGGTGAGAGACAGTCTTGTCCAATCGGAACGCCTCGTGCAGCCGCAATTTCAGTGGTGACTTTACTGCCCGGCAAAATACCGCCTTGCCCGGGTTTGGCACCTTGTGAAATCTTGAGCTCGATCATTTTGACTTCGGGGCGTGTTGCATTGGCCACAAAGTTTTCATCTGAGAAGTTGCCTTGCTTGTCGCGACAGCCAAAGTAACCAGAACCAATGTTCCAGATGAGGTCACCGCCATTTTTCAGGTGATAACGGCTGATCCCGCCTTCACCCGTGTCATGAGCAAAGCCGCCAATGTGTGCCCCAGCATTTAAGGCCATCACAGCATTGGCTGACAATGCCCCAAAACTCATGGCTGAAATATTTAAAACCGACAGATCGAAGGGTTGTGTGCAATCCCGACCACCTATTTGAATTCTAAAGTTGGTGTCCGTGACATCAACGGGTTGCATAGAATGGTTAATCCATTCATAGCGCTCACTGTAGACGTCTTGCTTAGTCCCAAAAGCCCGCTGATCGAGCTGCTGCTTAGCGCGCTGATAGGCGAGTGAACGTTTGTCTCGAGAAAAGGGTGTATCCGTACTGTCGTCTTCAAAGAAGTATTGGCGCAACTCAGGTCGGATAGACTCAAAAAAGTAACGCAAATTGCCAATAATTGGGTAGTTGCGTCGTACCGCATGACGCTGTTGCGCAAGATCATAGAGACCGAGCAAAGACAACGCAATGAAGATGAATGCGGCATACCACCAACCGCTGCCAAACACGAGTGCCAGCACGATAGTGATGACCGCCAGTCCCAATATGCTCCAAAAAACCGCGAATCGTTCTTTGAGTGGGGGAATACGCATGAAATCTCCAAACTAAACAGACCAGTCAGTTTACTAAACGCACAGAGGCTGTGAACAATCTTACTGACAATCTAGCAGACTTGGCTTAGGATTTAAACCATCTAACTTGCTACATAGAAGTTTGCACGAACTTTACGCAAAAATGTCCATTAACCCCGATCTATGGGAAAACCATGAGTCATTCACACTCCAAATCAGATTGCCCTTGCCCACATGAAAACGGTAAAGAAGCAGCATCTTCTGAAATCGGTCAAAGCATTGACCTCGGTGCGCAACGTTTGGGTTTCATGCAAGAAGCGTGTCGTTTGGCAACGGAATCCGTTGAGCGAGGGCTAGGCGGCCCATTTGGTGCAGTGATTGTGAAGGATGGACAGATCATCGGCCGTGGACAAAACAGAGTGCTTTTAACGGGTATCCCTGTGTTCCATGCAGAAATCATGGCTATCATCGATGCCTGCCAGCGCATTAATCCCAAGCCAGAGCTCAACCCGAATCAATTAAGTGGTACCACATTGGAGTTAATTGCACGTCAAGCGGGTGATGAAGATACAGCGCCTGCCCGTGCCAGAATGCTTAAAGGCTGTGAGCTGTATTCCAGTGCTGCGCCGTGCCCAATGTGCTTAAGTGCGATTTATTGGGCACGAATTGATCGCGTGTATTTTGCGGCGAATGTGGAAGATGCCCGCGAGATTGGATTTGACGATGCGTTTCAGTATGAGGATTTTGCGCATGCACCCGAATTGCGGCGCTTAGAGATGATTGCTGGCTTTGGGTATGAGATGGGCTTGGCTGCGTTTGAAGCTTGGCGTCAAAAAAAGAATCGCCATCCATACTAGGCCAAGCTTACTCGATTTGCTATTTTGTAAGACATTAACCACTGAGGTCGTCTTGATATCGATCGACCAAATTCCAGTTGCCGTACAATGCGATCCAAAAAATAAGTGGCTCGTGTGATTCCCCGTTCTGACACGAATTGCTAATTTGTGAGCGGGGTTGTGTCAGTTTCTCATGGAAGCATTTTTAATTTCCACCGGTGTGGTGGCATTGGCCGAAATCGGCGATAAAACTCAACTTTTAGCGTTTGTGCTAGCAGCCAAGTTTCGTCGTTTAGGTGCCATTATTCTGGGTATTCTGGTGGCCACTTTACTCAATCATGGATTTGCCGGTGCTGCAGGCACGTGGTTGAGCGCCATTCTAAGCCCAGAAATCTTACGTTGGATTCTGGGTGTATCTTTTTTACTGATGGCAATTTGGACCTTGATTCCGGACAAGCTTGATGACGACGAGACTGGCACGGCCGCCAAATACGGCGTGTTTATGACGACATTCATTGCCTTTTTTCTGGCAGAGATGGGGGATAAGACACAGATTGCCACGGTGGCGCTTGCAGCTCGTTACGATGCGTTTGTAACTGTCGTGCTCGCCACCACCTTAGGTATGCTGATTGCCAACGTACCAGCCGTTCTCATCGGGAAGCGCATGGCCGGGGCCATCCCAGTCACACTGGTCCACCGGATTGCGGCGGCAATCTTTGCGATTCTGGGTGTATTGACTCTATTGGGTGCAGGGGAGTCTCTGGGGGTATAACTTGTCGTTATGCCCGCACTAAAAGTGACCAGATGCCCACAAGACCAATCAAATTCACCAATAAGCCTAACGCAAATCTCACCGGATGCTTACGGACTCTTTTTTCTACGCTTTTCATCATGATCTCCTGTCGCTGACGAGAGACGCACTGTTCTCGATTCGTGATTCTATTGTGACATATAGTGAGAGTGGTTGCTATTTGCATTTAGCTATCGATTCGATAGCCTATTCACTTTGCGCAACAGTAGGGGTGCTTACCTGAGCCAAAGAGGCTGCTTGACGTGAGAGTTCACACAAAATCCCGCATTGCGTCGCTTTCCCAGGCGTGCGACAACGCTGCCGTATATCTAAAAGCTCTGTTTTAAGGGCAATGAGCTCTTCGATACGCTGACTGACTTGCTCAACTTGCTGGTCCAATAACTGATTGACTTGCTCGCAACCTTCTAAATCGGTATCTCGATAGCGCAATAACACTCGCAACTCGCCAAGTGACATACCGAGTTTGCGGCCATGTCGGATAAAGAGTAGGCGTTCTAGATGTGCTTCATCATAGACACGATAGTTATTGGGACTGCGGGCAGGCGCGGGTAAAAGGTTTTCTTTTTCGTAGAAACGAATGGTTTCAGTTGCCGTGTCTGAACGTTTGGCCAATTCTCCGATTCGCATGTAAGCCTCCTGACAATCCGTGATTGCTTGACATTGTAGCGACTACAGGGTTTTAAATGGTTCATAACCACGCGGACTCATCCGTGTTATCTGCAAGAAAGCCATCAAGAGGAAGCCAGTAATGACTGCCCACAACGATCAACATCTCCAGACTTCAACGACAAGTTCTGCTTGTGGGCATGATCATGGGCATTCTGAACACGGACACGATCATCACCATCATGGGCATACGTGCGGTCATGACCACGAAACTCCAGGCCAAGCCACACTTGAGGCAAGCCGACTAGAGGGTTTGGT
The DNA here is from genome assembly GCF_048820935.1 of Orrella sp. 11846. Lineage (NCBI taxonomy): Bacteria > Pseudomonadati > Pseudomonadota > Betaproteobacteria > Burkholderiales > Alcaligenaceae > Orrella > Orrella sp. 11846. The sequence continues at coordinate 231,326 of NZ_JBMERD010000001.1, read as the reverse complement.
GCTACATGTGCCAGCCATGGACTGCCCGATTGAAGAAAGTGAAATCCGTAAGGTGTTAAACGATGTGACTGAGATCCGTCGTTTGCAGTTTGATCTGAGTGCACGTCTGATTGCAGTCGACGCACCCGAATCGGTCTGGGCTGATGTGCAATCTCGGATTCAAGGGGCGGGTTTTGAGTCGCGTCAATTGGTTGATACGGCGGCTCTGGCACAAAGTGCGCGCTATCAGCGTCGTATGACGATTCAGTTGGTTGTGGCATTGGTTGTGGCGTTGAGTGCAGAACTGATTCACCTGATCTTGGCGCCTGAAAGCAAACCTTGGACGCTAGCGGGCATGGGGTTGGCTGCGGTGGCTATCGGTTTGTCTGGTTTTTCTGTGCTCAAAAAAGGTTGGCAAGCACTACGCGAATTTCGGCTCAATATCAATGCCCTCATGACGGTGGCTGTGATCGGGGCGTTTCTGATCGGCGACTGGCCTGAAGCCGCCATGGTTATGGCGCTCTATAGCATTGCTGAATTGATCGAAGCACGTGCCATTTCTCGCGCACGTAATGCCGTGAAAAGTTTACTCGATTTGGCACCTGTTACAGCGCAGATTCAAAACTCACAAGGCGTGTGGGTCGAAACGCCTGTTCAACAAGTTGCAGTGAATGCCATTGTGCGCGTACGTCCTGGTGAGCGGTTTGCGTTTGATGGGGAAATCCTTAAAGGACATAGCTCAGCCGATCAATCAGCCATTACTGGCGAGAGTGTTCCCGTTGAAAAAAGCCCTGGCGACAAGGTGTTTGCTGGGACGGTGAATCAGCAAGCAGAGCTCGAATATATCGTGCAGGCGCAAGCCGATGACACCGTACTTGCCAACATCATTCATGTGGTTGAACAAGCACAAGCCACCAAGGCACCAATCCAACGCTTTGTGGATCGGTTTGCAGCTGTCTATACACCATTGGTGTTTTTATTGGCGATTGTGGTTGCCATTGGAAGCCCGTTGTTTCTGGGGGCCGATTGGTTAAACAGTCTGTATAAAGGTCTGGTTTTATTGGTGATCGGATGTCCTTGTGCGTTGGTCATTTCCACGCCCGTGACGATTGTGAGTGGGTTGACGACCGCTGCACGTCTAGGTGTCCTCATCAAAGGTGGGGCCTATCTTGAATTAGCCCGCCGTTTGCAATGGCTTGCCTTAGATAAAACCGGCACAATTACACGAGGTGAACCAGAGCTTGTTGAGCATCTGGTTTTTGCGCCAACCTATACGGCTACACAAGTGCATATTTGGGCGCATGCGTTAGCCAGTCGCTCGGATCACCCCGTTTCTCAAGCGATGGCACGCGGCATTCAGTCGATAGAACCCGCTTTACTCAATGGAGTTGTAGATCTAGAAATCGATCAGTTTGAGGCCTTAGCTGGCCTGGGTGTTCAGGGTCGAATCGAATCGACTTTCTATCGAATGGGCAGTCATCGCTGGATCCATGGTTTTGGGTTGTGCACCGAACAGATTGATCAGTCACTGGCATCTTTAGAGCGTCAAGGTTATACCGTGACCGTTTTGGCGACTGAAGAAGTGATTCTTGGCGCGTTTGCAGTCGCTGACACCGTACGAGAAACCTCGAAACAAGCCATTGCCCAGCTGCGCGAGCAAGGGATTCAAGTGGTTATGCTCACGGGTGACAATGCCTTGACCGCTGCACACATTGCTGCGCAAGTGGGCATTGAAGATGTTCGAGCTGATTTATTACCTGTCGATAAGCTCAAAGTGATTGAAGAGTTTGTTCAAAATGGCGTGACCGTCGGCATGGTGGGAGACGGGATTAACGACTCGCCGGCGCTTGCTAGTGCCGATATTGGTTTTGCGATGGGGCAAGCTGGCAGTGACATTGCTGTGGAAGCAGCTGACGTTGTCATTATGAATGATGACTTGCGCCGTATCGTGCGCACCGTCAAATTGTCGCACCGAGTGCATCGAGTTCTCTGGCAAAACATTGCGTTGGCATTGGGCATCAAAGCCGTATTCTTTGTGCTGGCGCTGATGGATCAAGCCACGATGTGGATGGCGGTCTTTGCCGACATGGGAGCAAGCTTGTTGGTGGTGTTTAACGGATTGCGCTTAATTCGCACGTCACGAGAAGACCGTGAGGAAATAGCATCTGAATGAGTTTTTGGGATGAGTGCTTGGGCTGGCTGAATGTCTAGGCTCACTCAGGTACACTGTGATTTTTATTGCAATAAAAAGGTTGAGTAAACATGACACAAGCAAGTGCACGCCACATTCTGGTTGAAACTGAAGAACAGTGCAATCAACTGAAAACCGAGATTGAGAACGGTGCGGATTTTGCCGATGTCGCCAAAGCCCACTCACGCTGCCCATCTGGCCGTGATGGCGGTGATCTGGGTAGCTTCGGACGCGGTGTGATGGTTCCTGAGTTTGACACAGTGGTCTTTAGCGCCCCCGTTGGTGTGGTCCAGGGACCTGTTAAAACCCAGTTTGGCTACCATCTGCTGGAAGTCACAGAACGTCAGGACTAAATGGATGGATCGGGTTTCTCTAAGACTCGATTAAACCGTTAGTTCTGCTAAGCTCGCCAGTTTTGTACCGAGAGGTTACAAAGCTGGCGAGCTTTTTTGTGCTTACTTTTTTCTTCCTGTTTGTTTTGCTTTTGTCTGTTTGTTGTTTGTTATTCGCCTGCTTTTTCGGAAGAAGTCCAAGACTCGAAACTTGTGTCTATTTGGATACTAGGTCACGCAAACGCTGGGCAAGACTCGCTAAAGACAGTTCACCCATTCGGATGGATTGAATCTGACCTTGCGCATCAATAAAGAGCGTGGTCGGCAATAAGCCTCCCGAATATTGCTGAGAGCTGGCTGAACGAGGGTCGACAATCAGGTGATCGAGTTGCAAATTGTGATGATTTAAAAAGTTTGTGATTTGTGCAGGGTTCTCTCCCTGATTGAGAAACACGAACTCGACATCCGGAAAATCATTTTGTGCTTGTTCCAATGCCGGCATTTCACGCACGCAAGGCGGACACCAGCTTGCCCAAAGATTAATCACAGTGGCTTTGCCTATGCCTAAATTCAGTGTGGTCGGTGTGCCATCCAAATGAACGAAGGTCATTGTTTCTAGTGGAGTAGTCGATGGTTTGTTCTGATCCAACAAAAAGCTGGCACCTTGACCAACCACCAGTACCGCAAGCGTTCCAGCCAGTAATGGCCGAAACTTAGGTGAATGCCGAATGGCTAAGATGGATAGGAAGATCCCAGTAACAATAAAGCCACTCCAAGGTGACCAACCGCCATCACGGATATTAAAAATAGAAAGGGGTGATTGCGCGTAATGAACAGGGGCTTGCAAGACAAAGCCAAGGCGCGCACTGACGATCCCAATGAGCATCAACACACTGAAAGTTCGGCCCAGATCGACATTGTGCCGTTTGGAAATTCGGACACATAACCAGAAAGCGATCCAGAAGGACACCATCCAGATGAGGGCTTCAAATGAGATGGCGATCGGACCCAGACGAAGTGTTTGCTCCAAAAGAAACTCCAGTGTTCAGTAAAAGACTATGTTAGCGTATCAGTTGCAAATGAATCATTGTCAATATACAGTTAAGTATATTATACAGTGAGTGAACCAGTTGATGTTCTACGAAGTCAGACGGCTTGAATCGTGCTGGCCATGCAGACAACTGCAGAATTTCTTTGAAGAGGATTCGAGATGGTTTTTAGACAATTGTTTGATACGACGTCTTCGACGTTTACCTATCTGTTGGCCGATGAAAAAAGCCGTGAAGCGATCCTGATTGATCCGGTGTTTGGTCAGACTAACCGTGATTTGGCCTTGCTGCGTGAGCTAGATTTAACCCTTAAGCTCGCTGTCGATACGCACGCGCATGCCGACCACATTACAGCCGCTTGGTTGTTAAAAGAGAAAACAGGTTGTCAGATTGCGTCAGCTAAGGTGATTAACGCCAAACACGTGGATTTACCCCTTGAAGACGGACAAAAGTTTGGTGTGCAAGGTGTGACGTTAACTGCACTTTCCACACCTGGTCACACCGATGGGTGTATGAGCTTTGTGACAGAAGATCGGTCCATGGTCTTTACCGGTGACACGCTCTTGATTCGGGGCTGTGGTCGGAGTGACTTTCAGCAGGGTAGTGCTCACCGTTTGTTTGCGTCCATCACGGAAAAGCTCTTTACTTTGCCTGACCAATGCAAGGTCTATCCCGCACACGACTACAACGGTCGCACCATGAGTACGATTGGTGAAGAAAAAGCCTATAACGCCCGAGTCGGAGCCGGTGCCAACGAAACTGACTTTGTGCAATACATGATGGCCATGCGTTTGCCGCACCCCAAAATGATTGATGAAGCAGTCCCAGCGAACTTGCGCAGTGGTGAGCCGCAAGACGGTCACATGCCGCATGTGCCGAACTGGGGCGATGTGCAAATCACTTATGCCGGTGTGCCTGAGATTGATGCGATCTGGCTGGAGCAGCATCGCAGTGAAGTGCGTGTGCTCGATGTGCGTCTAGAGAATGAAGCCAAAGATTGCGCGATTGCCCCAACACTCGTGGATCAGCACATTGCGTTGGATGTCTTGCGCGATCGTTTGGACGAGATCCCGAAAGACAAGCCAATTGTCACTGTTTGTCGTTCAGGACGACGCTCAGCATTGGCTGCCAATATTCTGGAGCAGGCGGGGTTTGAAAAGGTGGCTTCGCTGAGTAAGGGCCTGAATCAGTTCCAGTGAACAGTTGCTGACCCGCACAACGTGCTATCTTCACGGCTCGAGTGCGCACATGAATTCTAAGTTTAAGCGATGTTTGTGTGCGCAACTACCTTTGTGATGAGTGTGAAGGAGCCTTTTAGATGGATGAGCAGCAAACCGTCGCCGCCTTTGAACTGGCCATGCAAACCCAGAAACCAGAGTTCGAAAATTTCTTTCTGGCACGGTTTTTGGGGATGTCTTTTGAGTATCCGGACGAGACCTGTCTGATTTCTTTCGATGTGAAAGAGTTCATGTTTAATCCACAAGGTACGGTTCACGGTGGCATTATCGCAACCGTTATGGATATCTCCATGGGGCATTTGCTGAAACGTTTTGGGATCACGGGCACAACACTGGAAATGAAAACCCAGTACGTTAAAGCTGTGCGGGCAGGGCGACTGCAGTGTCGTGGTGAAGTGGTTCGGCGCGGGCGCACGATTTCTTTTCTGAAATCCACCTTAATGGATGAAGACGGCACTGTGCTGGCTGTGGCGACGGCCACTTGGATGGCGCTTAAACAAGAATGATAAGCAAGAATTTGTTGGTTTTTTATGATGTGGTGGTGATTTTGCAGCAAGAAATCCAGCATGTTCTCTAGATTTTAAAAAATTCACGATGCCAATCTAGGCATGATCGAAAATGACTTTTTCTTTGGCAGATCTGCGCGATCTGCCTTTTTCTTGTCTCGCCGTTTCAGAGAAGCTTAAATTAACTGACTTTTGGGTGTAGGCTTACTCAGAAATAGCTTGTACACCGCACTGATCTTAGTGACTGTTGTAGGGTTGTCACTATCAGTTAATGTGAGCATGCTATAAACCCACGTTTACAGAATCGTTTATCGGTCAGTTTTCAACAACTGGCACCTTGAATAGCCTGTATTTGAACCAAAAGGAGAGCATTATGGGGTTTGAAATTAACCACCAGAGACAAACATCTGCATCGCGCTTTGTCCCTAAAATTCGTGCGGCAGCTGTTTGCTCTGCACTGGCGTGCTTGGGAATGGCGTGGAATGCTAATGCTGCACCCGGTGATTCGGCGCAGCAACCACTGGTTGTGGCGTTTCAAGGGGGCGCAGACTCACTGGATCCGGTTTCTCGCTCTGTGACAGTTGCCTATTCATGGCAGCGTCATATCTTTGACACCATTGTGCACTTAGACAATAACGGCACACTCGGTCCCCGTATTGCCACCGCCTGGGAAAACATCAATCCAAAACAGTAGAAACTGACCATTCGTGAAGGCGTCAAATTCCACGATGGCACACCCATGACGGCTGAAGATGTGGGCTTGTCCATCATGGATACGCTTAAAAACCCCATTTCACAAATGCAAGTGTACGTCTCGGGCGTATCCGGCTACGAAGTAGTTGATGATCACACATTGCTCGTGAACTTTGATGTACCTAACCCTGTCTTTCCGGTTTCATTGACCAACGTGGTTGTGATGCCAGAAAAAATGATCGAAGAAATGGGTCGTGACAAATTCATGACCAACCCGATCGGCACGGGTCCTTACAAATTCGTGAAATGGCAAACAGACGATTACTTGGAACTGACCGCTTGGGAAGGTTTCTGGGGTGATCAGCCTGACTTTAAACACGTTCGTTTGCAAAAAATTCCAAACAACTCAACCCGTGTAGCTTCTTTGATTTCGGGTGAATCCCAAGTCACTGAAGGCATTGCACCTTCAGACTTTGAACGAATTCGTGGTGACGATAGCTTGAAGATTGAAATGGATCCGGGTCGTCGCATTATGTATCTCGGGCTGGATTATCACGACGGTGTCTCACCAGGTACCAACGTCAAAGACAAAAACCCCTTCATGGACCCCAACGTGCGTAAAGCCATTAGCTTGGGGATTGACCGTGAACTGATCGCATCCAAGCTGTTTGACGGCGCGGTGGCTGTCTCTGCTCAGTTCTTGCCACCAAGCTCAGCCGCTTTCAACAAAGACGTTGCACCAATTCCTTATGATCCCAAACAAAGTAAGGAATTGCTCGAAAAAGCTGGTTACAAAGATGGTTTGACGGTGCGTTTTGATTCACCTAACGACCGTTATATGTACGATTCACTGGTTGCACAGGCGATTGGTGGTTTCCTGAAAAAAGCCGATGTTAAAGTCGATGTGGAAGCCGTTCCAATGACCGTGTATTTGTCATCGGTGTTGCGTAAGTTCAACTCCTCTATGTATCTGCTGGGTTGGGGTAACACCGCATCCTTGTCGACTTGGAAGAGTGTTTTCCATTGCCCCGATGCGAGCAAAGGTCTGGGCGTGATGAACTTTATTCGTTATTGCAATCCCAAAGCCGATGCGATTATTAACGAAGCATCCAATACGTTTGACAGCGACAAGCGCAATGACTTGATCCGTCAGGCCTACGCCATCGCGATCGAAGAAGATTATGCGTATCTGCCGCTGTACTTCCAGAGCGAAGTGGGTGCGATGAACAAACACATCGTGTGGAAACCCAGACCCGACGGTATTGTGCTGTCCTGGGAAATGGAATCCAAGTACTGATAACGGATCATTGTTATGTGGGCACTTGCTCTGAGAAGGATCATCTCAGCTGTTATTAGCATCTGGATTGTTCTGACGCTGATTTTTGGGTTGATCCACCTCAGTGGTGATCCAATTGATGTATTGGCACCTCCCGAGATGAATCAAATCGACCGTGAAGCGATGCGGTCGCACCTCGGTTTGGATCAACCATTGCACGTCCAGTACGGACGGTTTTTGCAGGGCTTGACCAAAGGGGATCTGGGCGTGTCTTACTACAGTAAGACGTCCGCATTCCCGATGGTTGCCGAACGGTTCCCGGTGACTTTAAAACTGGTGCTGTTGTCCGTGGTGATTGCGGTGGGCTTTAGTATCCCGTTCGGGGTATTCGCCGCAGTCTACGTAAATTCGCCACTGGATCATGTACTGCGCTGGCTATCGGTATTGGGTTCATCGGTTCCGACGTTCTTTTTAGGGATCTTGCTGATCTTTCTATTTAGTGTGGAACTCAAATGGCTCCCCTCATCAGGGATTGGATCGTTTTCTCATTACATCTTGCCGGCCTTTACGTTGGCCTTTTTCAGGATTGCGCTCTTTACGCGCATGATCCGCGCAAGCTTACTGGATGTGCTGGATTCGGATTACGTGCGGACTGCGCGTGCCAAAGGGCTAAATGAGCGCGTGGTGGTGCTCAAACATGCTTTACGCACCGCATTAATTCCATTTGTCACTGTTTTCGGTTTGCAGTTTGGTCAGTTACTGGCCGGTGCCGTGGTGACAGAAACCATTTTTGCCATTCCAGGTATGAACAGTTTGGCGTTGAGCTCACTGTATCGTTTGGACTACCCAATCATCTTGTCATATATCGCGATCGTGGCCATTCTTTTTAACGTCATTAATGCGCTGGTGGATCTGGCGTACGGACTTGTCGATCCGAGGGTGCGCAATGAACGCTAAAGTGTCGACAACAACATCGAACGCAGCGGATATGGCCGATGCACCTAAAAAGAAGGTGCGCGCACCACGTCGCGCCCGTTTGCCTTGGTTCTCACTGGGCTTGTTGCTGATCTTGGTACTTGCCGCAGTACTAGCCCCAGTCATTGCACCGCATGACCCGTTGGAGCAGGACATTTTTAGTCGCTTTAATCCGCCTGTGTGGATGGAAGGGGGTGACTGGGAATTTATCTTCGGAGCCGACTCGTTAGGCCGAGATGTGTTTTCTGCGATTTTGTACGGTTTGCGTATCAGTATTCTGGTGGGTATTGTGGCCGTCACAATCAGTGTGGTGTTAGGCGTTCTAGCAGGTCTGGTGGCCGGTTACTTTTCGGGTGGACGACTTGAAACCATTTTGATGCGTGGCGTGGACATTCAATTGTCGTTGCCCACAGTCATGATTGCCTTGGGTGCGATGGCGATTTTTGGACAAGGCCTCTGGAAGTTGATTCTGATTATTGGTGTAGTGGGCTGGGCGCAATATGCCCGAATCACACGTGCCAGTGTGTTGGCTGAAGCCTCTAAAACCTATGTCAAAGCCGCTAAAACAATTGGCTGCTCAGACTCAAGAATCTTGTTCAGACACATTTTGCCCAACGTGTTTAACCCCATTTTGGTGCAGATTTCTGTGGATATTCCACGCGTAATTGAGCTTGCTGCGACCTTGTCCTTTCTGGGACTGGGTGTGTCAGTGAGCACGCCGTCACTAGGCTTGCGAATTGCTCAAGAGTATCAATATCTATTAGGTGGTCACTGGTGGTCAACTATCATGCCAGGTTTGGCATTGGTGCTGCTGGTGCTTTGTGCCAACTTGGTTGCCGACTGGACACGCGACAAACTGGATCCTAAGCATGACCGGCTACGTTAATTCCTCTCATTCATCCACAAAAGATTCTGCAGCTCAACCCTTGCTGCAAGTTAAGAATCTGACCGTCAATTTCATGACTTCTTCGGGTGAAGTCAATGTGCTCGACGATGTCAGTTTTGATATTCATCGTGGCGAAACGCTGGCCTTGGTGGGTGAGTCTGGATCGGGTAAAAGTGTCACGGCACTGAACATCAATCGGCTTTTGGCCAGTCCACCTGCCCGAATTGTCAGTGGTGAAATTCTATTTGAAGGCCAAGACTTACTCAAAGCTTCTGCGCAAACTTTACGAGGTTTACGTGGTAAAGACATTTCCACGGTGTTTCAGGAGCCGATGACATCTTTGCATCCAACCTATACCGTGGGTCATCAAATCGTTGAGCTCATTCGTACCCATACCAACGACACACCGGCACAAGCCAAAGAGCGTGCCATTGAAATGTTGCGTCGGGTGGGCATTCCTGATCCGGGTCGACGTTTTGATGAATACCCGTATAAGTTGTCAGGTGGAATGTGTCAGCGCGTCATGATTGCCATGGCGCTGGCCTGTCAGCCCAAGTTGCTGATTGCCGATGAAATCACAACCGCACTGGATGTGACAATTCAGGCGCAGATTTTAGATTTATTACGCGATTTACATGAGAGCACCGGGATTGCGGTCTTGTTTATCACCCACGACTTAAGTGTGGTGGCTGAAGTCGCGCACCGCGTGGCGGTGATGTATTCAGGGCGTATCGTTGAAGAAGCGAGTGTCAAAACCTTGTTTCAAACTCCTCAACACCCGTACTCAGTGGGTTTGTTGGCGGCTTCACCCACACTCGATCTGAGTGGCGCACGTTTGCCTTCCATTGGTGGACAGATTCCTGACCCTTCGAACAGACCGACGGGTTGTCAGTTTCATCCGCGTTGCCCACTGGCCACGGCGCAGTGCCAAGCTGAGGCACCGCCCATGCAAATGTTGGGCCAGCACCATCGTGTCGCTTGCTGGCAAGCGCCGTTGGGAGAATAAACATGACGAATGTGAATATGAACCCCAATCATTCGCAAGCAACAGCACAATCTGCAACTCCATTTTTAGAGGTCAAAGACGCAGCCTGTCACTTTAAAGTTAAGCGTGGCTGGAGTCAAAAACAGACGCTGACATTAAAAGCAGTCGATGGCGTGAGCTTTACCGTCTATCCATCTGAGACCTTGGCGGTTGTGGGGGAGAGCGGTTGCGGTAAATCCTCGCTTGCCAACCTCATCGTTGGATTAAATCCTTTAACGTCAGGTGAGATTTCTGTGCTTGGGCATACGTTGTCTAACATTAGTCGCTCCAATATGTTGTCAATTCGTAAAGACCTACAAATGGTCTTTCAGGATCCATTTTCTTCATTGAATCCGCGCATGACGATTGGTGCTTTGTTACAAGAACCTCTGCAAGTTCACAAGATCGGCAATGCACAGCAACGCGCAGCGCGCGTGAATGAGCTTTTGTCATTGGTGAACTTGCCGCATAGTTATGCGCAACGTTATCCGCATCAACTTTCAGGTGGGCAACGCCAACGCATTGGGATTGCCAGAGCCTTGGCGGTTGAACCTAAGTTGATCGTCTGTGATGAGCCCGTGTCGTCACTAGACGTATCCGTACAAGCGCAAATTATTAATTTACTACTTGATCTGCAACGCAATTTGGGTCTGAGCTATGTGTTCATTGCACACAACCTGTCAGTGGTGAAACACATTGCAGATCGGGTGGCCGTGATGTATTTAGGCCGAATCGTGGAAATGACGACCAAAGAGGCCTTATTTGCACAACCGCGCCATCCCTATACACAGATGCTGTTGTCATCTGTGCCTCGATCACACCCTGAAGACCCGCATGGACATGTCGATGCCGACTCAGATCTACCCAGTCCTTTAAACGTTCCTTCAGGCTGTCGGTTTCATACCCGCTGTCCTTATGCACAGCCACGTTGTGAGACCGAAGATCCCCAGCTGCTTGACGATGGCCAAGATCACCAAACGGCCTGCCATTTCTGGCCAGACATTTTAGCCTCATCAAAGCAAGCTGTGCGTGAGATCCCTGCGCGTGAAAAACCTGCTTATGTGACGCAATTGCTGGAATCCTTTGACGAGATGGCGCAGCAAACGACGTCTGATAATTAATTTTCTGTAACTTTTTTTAGTGAGCGAAAGCATGGCCGATACGATTCTAAAAACCATTCAAACCTACCATGACGAGCTGACCAAGATTCGTCAGGATATCCATGCCCATCCCGAGCTGGGTTTTGAAGAAGTCCGTACCTCTGCGCTGGTGGCTGCGGAGCTCGAACGTCTGGGTTATGAAGTGACCCGCAATGTGGGTAAAACTGGTTTGGTGGGCACCTTGCATGGTGAAAAAAACACCAGCGGTCGCAGCATTGGTTTGCGCGCCGATATGGATGCTTTACCCATTGTAGAAACAGGTGATCATTCATACGCATCGACCAAACACGGTGTGATGCACGCGTGCGGACATGATGGTCACACGACCATGCTCTTGGGTGCAGCTCGTTATTTGGCGCAAACCAAGCGTTTCAATGGCACAGTACATCTGATTTTCCAGCCAGCAGAAGAAGGTCAGGGCGGTGCGCAAGCGATGATCGATGATGGCTTGTTCGATCGTTTCCCCTGTGATGCTATTTTTGGGTTGCATAATTCACCGGATTTAACCCCTTGCAAAATTGGGGTGCGCCCTGGTCCAATTATGGCAGCCGTCGATTTGTACGACATTCATATTGTGGGTCGTGGCGGTCATGGTGCACATCCTTATCAGACCAAGGATCCCGTGGTAGCCGCATCCCACTTGGTTCTCGCATTGCAAACCATTGTGTCTCGGAATGTCTCGGCACTGGAGTCCGCAGTCGTTACTGTCGCGGCGATCCAGTCAGGCAACCTGCAAGGTAAAAACGTCATTCCAGGCGAAGCGCGTTTGTGTGGTACCGTGCGCACCTTCCGTGAAGATATCCAAGCATTGGTGATTGAGCGCATGGAGCGTATTCTGAAAGGGATTGGTGAAACATTCGACATGGATGTCACACTCAATTACGAGAAGAAGTTTCCAGCGACCGTCAATACGCCGGAGTATGCCGAATTTGTGGCCGAAGTTGCGACTGAATTGTTTGGCGAAGAGAATGTCTTTCCCAATTACACGCCTTCAATGGGTTCAGAGGACTTTTCTGTCATGTTGCAAGAGCGTCCTGGTGCTTATTTCCGTTTAGGACAAGGTGGGATTGAACAAGGTTGGGGTTTACACAACGCCAGCTATAACTTTAATGATGATGTGATTCCGCATGGCAGTGCCATGTTTGGTCGCCTCGTTGAGCGCTTTTTACCACTCTAAGTCATTCAATCACTTCACCACCGTGATAACGGTGGTGAGTAGTCGATGGTCACAGTAATTGGGTGGTTAACCAAAGCTTATTGATTGTCATCCGTGTGAAGGTTGTCTGTTGTAGCGACCTTCACACTGTCAAACAAAGCATGCAAGTCAGCAGCACTCGGCGTATTGGCAAAGCCACCAAACGAACCCAGTGTGCCAATTTCTCGAGCTGCTTCCAAAAAGCCTTTCCAGGCAGCGCGTGCCAATGCACCACCCACACTGATGCGTCTAACGCCCATATCTTTTAAATCTTGAACTGTCAGATCTGTTTCCCATCCAATCAGAACATTCACGGGAGTCGGGGCAACGGCCTGAACAACGGTTTGAATTTGCTCTCGCGTGCGCAAGCCCGGTGCATACACGCAGTCAGCACCCGCATTGGCATAGTGTTTCAGACGCAAAATTACATCGTCCAAATTCGGATCGCCACTAAAAAAGTTTTCTGCACGACCCACAAGCAAGGTTTTGGTGCCGGCTTGCTCAATGACGTTTCTGGCCCATTCAATGCGTCTAGCTGCTTCATCAGGGCTGCGTAACGGCAATTGTCCTGGATGCAATGAGTCTTCCAATGAAAAACCCGCGATGCCGGTTTGAATTAAAGCCTTGATGTGATTTCTTAAAGTCCGTTCGTCCTCGGCAAATCCGTTCTCAAAATCCACATTGACTGGAATATTCACAGCGCGCGCGAGCTCCTCTGCATTGCGAAGCACATCGGCCAAATTCAGGTTTCCATCGCTTTGTCCGTACGACCAGGCAAGACCCGCGCCTGAACTGCCAATCGCCTGAAACCCCAATGCTTCAAGAAGCCGTGCACTCCCAGCATCCCAGGCATTGGGCATCACAAAACAGCCCTGTGCATGTAAGGCGTGAAATATTGCTATTTTGCTTTGTACGTTTGCTTTAGGAGAAGTCTGTGCGTCTGGCTGATGGGTCTGGTTCATCCGGCATCCTTTTTGATCGCCGCAACATCGCAGCGGTTAATTGAATGCAGTGTACGCTTTGGCCTAGAAGTGCTGTTGAAAACACCCGGTGGTGTGAGGACTCACACACAGCCGGGTGTTGGATCTGTCAGACATTCGTCAGCGACTATCGAGCATTTTTGAAACTAGTTTTTTATGTGTTGTCGACCAATTGCAGATAGTACGTGGGCAAAGCAAACAAGGCGCCGTGGACGTCACGGTTGTAGTACTGCAAGCCACTCACTTGCCTTTCATCCAGACGAGCTTGGACGGTTTGTGCATCAATGGCCAGTGGATTTAACTCGTTACTGACAACGGCCATCGCCCAGTAGGCGCCATACAGCGGAATGTGCAATCCGTAAGCATGCACATTTTGAAAGACTGACTTCAAGGTACCCGACATGTGACGAATCTGATCTGGTTCATAAAAAGGTGCGCCCAGATGCAAGACAATCGCACCGCCTGGGCTCAGAACACGTCGGCAGGCTTGAAAAAATGCTTGCGTATATAAAGGCCCAGCTGGTGTTTCAGGATCTGTCAGATCTAGATAAATGAGATCAAATTTCTGATTTGTTTCTTCAATGAATTTTGCACCATCAGCGACATGTATTTGTGCGCGTGGATCGTCAAAAGCACCCCGATGGATGTTTTGTAGATGTTCACGTGAAACATCTATGACGGCTTGATCCAGGTCGACCAAAGTCACAGACTCCAATGGGTGCTTTAACAGCTCTTCGAGTGCACCGCCATCACCACCGCCAAGAATTAAAGCATGTTTGGGTTTAGGGTGCGCCATGGCTGCGGGATGAATGAGTGATTCGTGATAGAAAAACTCATCTTTTTCTGAAGTCATCAAGCAACCATCAAGGCGCAGGGTTTTACCCAAATCGTCTGAATCGTACAGTTCAAGATACTGAAAATCTGTCTGAAGTTCGAGTAAGCGCTTTGAAAACCGAAATCCGTAAAAGCTGCTGGGATTAATGTCTTCGAGAAGTAAATCGTCGTGACCATTAATCACCGACAGATGAGCGGGAGCTGGGCCGTCGGCTGCGCCACGCCAGAGGCGGTTGTGTTGCGTTTGCGCAGGTTTAAAAGCTGCTTCAAGTGCGTTGACTAAAAAGAGAGGCTTTTCTGAGTTGTCTGACTCAAAGTTACACACATAGACGTCTAGGGTCACGGCGTTGCGTTCAGGCCAAGTGTGGACCGCAAGGTGTGATTCAGCCAGCAACAGCATGCCCGTGACACCACCGGGTTGGCCTTGATAATCAGGAAACGTGTGCCATTTTTCTGCCACGAGCGTCAGGCCGCTGGCCAGCGTTTTTTCCCGACACAGATCAGCAAGCGCATGCGCATCGGTTAAGAGGGATGCATCGCCAGCGCATTCGTAAAGATCAGCAGTCAGGTGCAAACCTTGCATGTGTGTTCTCCAAATAGAAATACCGGCATTTGCTTGCAACGGAATGGATTGCAAACAAAACCGTATACCCGTGCTTAAAAAGCACAGCATCACAGTGAATCAAAAGGGTGGGTGCGTTTGCGATGCCGACCGTTTGTTGTGAGGACACGGACAAAACGGGTGACAGACCTTTTGGGCAATACCGTTTTTTTTCGATATTGCATGTGCATCACGATGGATACTAGGTCATCCGGACAACGTTGTCTGAGTTGGTTTTAGCGATCTGAGCTTGTTGGAAAATAGCACTTCAGTTGAAAGCTATAACCGCGTAATGACATGACGCGCCGCAATTTTATATCAGTTCGTTTGAATAAAGTACTAATATTTTGTGAACCGAATCAAAACGTTGTTTATTTTCAATTGGACGCATTGTGATCAGATAAAAAGTGAGGCCTCACTTCGATCAATTGAGCGTTAATGGAGATTTAAAAGTCTTCTGCACCGATGTCTGTGCAATTGAAATCATCACTATTTTCCGGAAAATGTTATCTTTACAAAAGCTTGGTTGAGCAATGTCGACTCAGTCAGTTATTTGGTTTTTATGACACACACAAAGAAGTCCTGCACACGAGGAGATTTCAATGCAGAAAACATCATTACTAAAGCGATTGACCCAATGGGGTGCAATCGGTGCCGTGGCCGCATCCGCTTTTGCGATGCAAGCCCCTGCCGTGGCGGCTGACAACTGGCCCTCACAGCCTGTGAACTTTATCGTAGGTTTTGGGACGGGTGGTAGTGCAGACCGCATGGCCCGTTTACTGTCCCAATACATGAGCCCAGAATTGGGTCAACCAATCGTAGTTGTCAACCGTCCGGGTGCAGGGGGGCAATTGGCTGCCACCCAAATGCTCGCTCAAGGCGATGATGGCCACACAATCTTGGCAACCGCCATTTCCCCTTATTTGGCCAATACCATCGTTCACACCGGTGCAAATTATGACATTGATGATTTTGCATTTGTGAACGGTCAGTGGTTCGACTACGACTTAGTTGCCATTCATAAAGACCGTCCATTTCAAGATCTCCCTTCATTCTTAGAGTCCGTTAAAGCCAATCCAGGCAAACATAGCGTCAGTGTCGTGCCCAACTCATCCGGTCATATCACGACGTATTTGCTCTTGGAAGCCGCTGGCATCCCCGCAGAAAACTTAAACGTCGTGACCTATGAAAGTGGTGGTCAAGCACGCTCAGCCGTTGCAGGTGGTCAAGTCGATCTGACCATTATTTCTGCAGAAGGCAGTGAAGGGATTCGTGACATGATTCGTCCTTTGGCGATTGTGCGTGACGAAGCACTCGAAAGCTGGGATGCTCCTGCTGTCAACGATGCACTCAAACCCATGGGCATTGAATTGCCACTCTTGAACGGTTCGATTCGTGGCATTGCCACATCGGCCAAATTCAAAGAGAAGCACCCAGAGCGCTTTGACAAGCTGACCCAAGCCTATGAGAAAGCTCTGCAAAACCAAGAGTTCCGTGATCAGCTGCAAAAGCTCAACATCGGTGCTGAGTGGGTGGGTCCTGAATCCATTACGCAAACGGTTCAGCGCAACTACGACATTATTAAGAAATACAAAGATTTGATCGAGAAGTAAATCAGCGTTTAATAATGTAAAAAAGGATCAGGTATGACACAGAAGAACTGGCTTAAACGTGTGGACTGGGGGCATGTCATTGTTGTGCTTGCCTTAAGCGCTGGCATTGCGCTCTATCTAACCGATACGATCAATGCCTCCAAAAGGCTCGGTAATCTCGTTTTTATTCTGCCAGCATCGATTCTGGGCCTGATCCTTTGCTTATTGGTTTTATTGAGTATTTTTAGAGATGCGCTGCGATCGGGCGCGGCTGCGGCTTCTGGCGAGTCAGCCACATCGGCTGACGAGTCCAGCAAAGAGACGTTTTACGAGCGCGTACGACCTTTACTTATGATGGTTTTATTTGCCATCTATGTGTTACTCATGCCGGTTCTGGGCATGGATCTGGCCTCTGTGCTTTTTATGATCGTGGCTTTAATTTTGAATGGTGAACGTCACCCAGGCATGGTGATCGGATTCTCAGTAGTTTTTGCGTTATTGGCGACACTGATCTTTAAGTGGATCCTGCCATACCCCATGCATACACTGTTTCTATAAAGGAAAGGCGTCGCTATGTTTGATTTCGCATCTATTTTTGATGGTCTGAGTCTGCTGACCGATTCCTGGCACCCATGGTCGCTGGTGATACCCGGTTTGATCATTGGCCTAGTGATGGGTGTCATCCCAGGCATGCAGACCAGTATGGCGATGGCCATCTTTTTGCCACTGACCTTTACATTAGATTTCTTAACCGCCATTTTATTTCTGACGGCCATTTTTACGGGCGGTATGTTTGGTGGTGGCATTACAGCCATTCTGATGAATATCCCAGGGACGTCTTCGGCTGTAGCCACAACCTTTGATGGTTATCCGATGACCAAAAAAGGCTTACACAACGAAGCACTAGGTATTTCTCTGGTGGCTTCATGTATCGGTGCATTCATCGGATACCTAATTCTAATGTTGCTGATTCAGCCACTGACCGGGATCGTGCTCGGACTGGGGCCGACAGAAATGTTTGTCGTCATTCTCTGGGGTATGACCTTAATTGCCACGCTCAGTGGTGACTATATGCTGCGCAGTCTGATGATTGGTGTAGTGGGTTTGCTCGTTGGTACGATTGGAATGAGCGCAACTGGTGTCATCCGAGGCACGTTTGACAATCCTCATTTGCTTGACGGTGTAGCCATTATTCCTGCCATGATCGGGATGTTTGCGGCCTCTGAACTTTTTTCAGTCCCGAAAGAGGACGCCGGTGCAGACAAACAATTCAAATTAGTCAATATTCGTGCCGTGATGCGCGGCGGACTTCAAGCTTTGAAGATGCCTGGATTGATTATTCGCGGCAGTTTGTTTGGAACATTAATTGGCGCGATTCCAGGGATTGGTTCCTCTGTGGCGAACCTCGTGTCTTATGGTGATGCAAAACGACGCAGTCAAGATCCCGATTCTTTTGGGCAAGGGAATCCAGCGGGTGTGGCGGCTTCAGAATCTGCTAACAGCAGTTCAGAAGGCGGTGGTATGGTCAGTTTGTTTGCACTGGGGATTCCAGGCGGAGCGGGAACTGCGATTCTTTTAGCTGCGTTTAGTGTGCACAACGTCACCGGCGGACCACGCTTTATGGCCGAACACGCGGATGTGATTTATGCCATTATCATTGCAAACTTGGCACAGGCTTTACTGTTACTAGTGGTTGGAGTTTTTCTGCTACCGATGATGGCTTCGATCGTGCGTGTCCCACGCAGTGTGCTTGGGCCCTCGGTCATTGTGCTAGCCACTTTTGGGAGCTACGGCATTACGGGTGATATGGTCGGTCCCATTACTTTGGTGATTTTTTCGGCGATCGGTTGGGTTTTACGTAAATACCATTACTCAGTCGCAGCTGCAGTGATTGGAATGTTGCTGGGAGGCATGGCAGAGTCTGAGCTCTTGCGTAGTGTGCAAATCAGTGGTGCGAAGTTCTCATTCCTGCTGGGACGCCCGATCACTTTGAGTCTGCTCGGTCTTTTGGTGCTTTCAGTCATCTGGCCGATTGTGCGCAAGCGCTGGAAAAACAAAAAACTCGCAGCACAAGCCTAGATAATCACATCATTCGATTATTTAGAGTTTAACGGGCTCTATCAAAGAGCCCGTCTTGGTTTTAATCTAACCTTTCAATCTCGTACTTCGAGTGTATCTATCCGATACTTTTCCTGTAAAGATCAATTGTTAGCTGCTTGAATCCGGTAATCGTAAGATCAGTGTTTCTAAGCCTTCATATCTGACTTCTAAGTCATCATTGGGACGCCCACGGCTCAGAATATTACAAGATCCAGAGCTGATGAGGTCACCAGCGCTGAGTTGCTTGCCCAGCTTGGATAAATGGTTTGCCAGCCAGACAACTGGATTCAGTGGATGGCCCATGACATCATTTGAATGGCCTTGCGCAGCGAGCTTTTGATCTCTGTATAAAGACACAGTCACGCCATTTTCTAACACATCTTGCCAGTTTTGAATGGATTGACCGATGACATACTGGCCAGCAGCAAAACCGTCCGCCATGATGTGCCAAGGTGAGGGCAGGTGCTTGTGATGAAAACGACACTGTGCAATCTCAATACAGGGATAAACCGCTTCAATAGCTTGTACAACCTCTTTGGGTGAGTATTTTGTCGATCGGCTAGGTAAGTCTTGTGCGAGTTTGAACGCGAACTCACATTCAATAATAGGATCCAGTAATGTCTCAAAAGGCACGGTTGCTGGACTTGTCATCAGATCGCGCTGGTATGTAATACCAAAGACAGGGTGTTCTGTGCGCAATTGTTTTTGTAGAGCAGGGTTGGTGGCGGCAATTTTCCAGCCTAAGCGTGGCCAATTGAGTCTCTTATCGACAGCAAACATGGTTTGAATAGCCTGTGCTTCACTGCGTAAATCCCATTCAGGCGACAGGGTGGTGAGCTGTTTGTTGTCGAATCGGGCTTGAGCCAATGCGTGTGCAAGTGCCAGATTGGCTTGGGCGGGCGTCTCGATTGAATGTATCGTCATGATTTATTTATGCGTGTTGGATTGAGATCGATTGGATTCTGAAGAGCATAGCGGCTTGGCGCACTTTGTGAATAAAAGCTGATGTTTTTCCACACAACGCTCGTGGTGTGTATACTTTTTGCGGCGCTGCAGGTGTGCAGCTAATAAAATCATTTTGGAAGAAAAACACATGCAGTTAGAAAATAGTGTGGCCCTAATTACAGGTGCAGCCAGCGGCATTGGTAAAGCAACCGCAAAAGTCCTATCCAGCCGAGGCGTGCGCATTGCGCTGGTGGACCGTGACTTGGAACAGCTCAAACAAGTTCAGTCTGAAATTGAAGCAGCCGATGGCGAATGCATCACAATTACTGCCGATGTAACCTCTGAAGAAGAAACCATCGCTTTTGTTGAAAAAACAGTTGAAACATTTGGACAGTTAAACATTGCCGTGACCTGTGCCGGCATTATCCGTGACGGCACATTGCTGAGCCGTGATCGTGAAACCGGTAAAGTGTCTAAAAAGCTGAGCATGGACAAATGGCAGCCTGTGATTGATGTCAACCTAACAGGCTCATTTCTGACTTTGCGTGAAGCGGCTGCAGCCATGACTGATGGCGGCTGGCCAGGTCTGTTGGTACCAATTTCGTCAGTGAACAAAATTGGTCAAGTCGGACAGCTGAACTATTCAGCTGCAAAAGCTGCGCTTGAGCGTTTCCCAAAAATCATCGTGGGTGAATTGTTGTTGCGCAAGATTCGCAATATTCGTTGCGTTGGAATCGCCCCCGGTTATACAGAAACTCAAATTCTGATGGGTATGAATCAAGATGCTTTACAGGCTATTTTGAAAGACGTGCATTTGGATCGTCTGATTAAGCCTGAAGAAATTGCTGACATGATTGCTTATTGTGCAGAGAACGAAGCTTTGAACGCCACCACCATTGAGATTACGGGCGGGCTGTGCTTCCCGGGCAATATTGCGAAGTAAATTAAATTATTTGTCTGAATTGAATGAATCGTCAGACTGATTACTTAGTCGATGATCTGTAGTAAAAAGGCACTCAACGAGATATTCAGTGAGTGCCTTTTTTGCGTTTAAGCTTCTGAGCCTTTTTCTTGGGCTTCGTGTTGCTTTAACACTTCCCAGATTTGATCTTTGAGCAATAACTTTTCTTTTTTCAGTCGCTCGATTTCTTCTGGCGCAGCGGGGATGATGCCATCTTCCATATTCAGAATTTTGTGATCCAGCTCATGGTGCTTTTCAAAGAGTCTGGTGAAACGCATATCTTTGTTTTTTAGGCGGGTAATCAGATCGCGATACTCAGGGAACATAGTCTCTCCTGTTAATGATAAAGACGTCGACTGAGCGACGGTTCAAAAGGGCACTTCAAATATTCTGGTGCAGTCTATGCCTGACCATCTTGACGAACGATTGTCGGGTCTCATAAAAACCGCTTTTCACTATTTACTATTTTACTAGTTGTTCGCTTTAATTTGAGTTCGACGCGCGTTGGCCACAACAAAATCACAAAACTCCTAATTGTCTTTTGAAAAACCCCTGAATTGACTGGCCAAAGTGTTAAACTGAGGGTTTAGTGCGGTATCGTGGGTGATAAACGTGATATTGATGTCAGTCATTGGGTGTGAAATAGACACGTAACCACGAACGCAAATACGCAATAAAGATAAGGACGAGTTCGACAGCATGATCGTAATTACACTGCCAGATGGTTCGAGTCGAGAATTTGACTCTCCAGTTACCGTAGAAGAGGTTGCCCGGGGGATTGGAGCCGGGTTGGCAAAAGCAGCACTGGCAGGTCGTCTGACAGACACAGAAGGTCAGACAAAGCTTGTTGATACAAGCTATCAGATCAAGGACAGCACTCAGCTGGCCATAGTGACCGCAAAAGATCCCGATGGGTTAGACATTATTCGTCACTCCACGGCTCACTTGATGGCCTATGCCGTGCAGTCACTGTTTCCCGATGCGCAGGTTACGATTGGTCCCGTGATCAACAACGGCTTTTATTACGACTTTGCCTACGATCGTCCATTTACCCCTGAAGATCTGAAAGCCATTGAAAACAAAATGGCTGAGTTGGCTGCCAAAGATGAAGTGGTGGTACGTGAAGAATGGGCTCGCAACGATGCAGTCGACTTCTTTCGCAGTATTGGCGAAGAATATAAAGCAGAGATCATCGCAGCCATTCCTGAAGATCAGGTCATTAGCTTGTACCGTGAAGGTGACTTTATTGACTTGTGTCGCGGCCCTCACGTGCCCAGCACTGGCAAGCTGAAAGTTTTTAAGCTCATGAGCGTGGCCGGTGCGTACTGGCGCGGAAATAGCGACAATGAAATGTTGCAGCGAATCTACGGCACCGCTTGGGCAACCAAGCAAGAGCAAGATGCTTATCTGCACATGTTGGAAGAAGCTGAAAAGCGCGATCACCGTCGTTTGGGCCGTGAGCTGAAACTCTTTCATTTTCAGGAAGAGGGGCCAGGCTTAGTGTTTTGGCATCCCAAAGGCTGGGCACTTTGGCAGCAAGTTGAGCAGTATATGCGCGCGGTTTACCGCGACAATGGTTATCAGGAAGTCAAAGCGCCACAGATTCTAGATATTGAACTCTGGAAAAAAACTGGGCACTGGGACAACTATCGTGAAAATATGTTCACGACCGAATCTGAAAATCGAATGTATGGCTTAAAACCCATGAACTGTCCGGGTCACGTGCAAATCTACAATGCCGGTTTGCACTCCTACCGAGATTTGCCTCTGCGTTTGGGTGAGTTTGGTCAGTGTCACCGCAATGAACCCTCAGGTTCACTGCACGGCATGATGCGTGTGCGTGGCTTTACACAAGATGATGGACACATCTTTTGTACTGAAGACCAGTTGCTTGAAGAATGCGCAGCCTTTACTCAACTGCTCAGAAAAGTCTATGAAGACTTTGGTTTTACCGAAGTGCTGTATAAAGTCGCGACTCGTCCAGAAAAACGCATTGGCAGCGATGAAAGCTGGGATAAGGCCGAAGCGGCGCTGATGCAAAGTTTGCAAGAATCAGGTTGTGAATTTGAAGTTACACCGGGCGAGGGCGCGTTCTACGGGCCGAAGATTGAATACACCCTGAAAGATGCGATTGGCCGTCACTGGCAGTGCGGAACCATTCAGGTGGACTTCTCGATGCCTGGGCGTCTTGGTGCAGAATATGTGGATGAACACGATCAGCGTAAAACGCCTGTGATGTTGCACCGTGCGATCTTAGGTTCTTTTGAACGCTTTATCGGCATTCTGCTCGAGCATCATGCAGGTGCCATGCCACCTTGGTTGGCTCCGATTCAGGCGGTCGTTTGCTGTATTTCTGAAGGATCAGCGGCTTACGCCAAAGAAGTGACTCAAAAGCTGCGTCAATCTGGTTTCCGTGTGGAAGCTGATTTGCGCGGTGAAAAGATTAATTACAAAGTCCGTGAGCACAGTCTGCAAAAAGTGCCTTACATCATCGTGGTTGGTGACAAAGAGCGCGATGCCGGTCTGGTGGCAGTTAGAGCCCGCGGAGGTGTCAATCATGGCAATATGACACTGGAAGATTTTAAGACGCGTTTGAATGAGGACGTGGCGCAACACCGTCAGGTGCTGGCACCCGAATCCAAATAATTTGAGCGCAAAACCCCTCACAGACTCATATTTAACAAGTCGTTGATTTGAATCGTGAATATTTTTAAATTGTTACAGGAGTTTTAGACATCGCAACTGAAAAGTCTCATCGCACCAATGATGAAATCCGCGTCCCAGAGGTGCGTTTAATCGGGCAAGACGGTGAACAGCTTGGTATCGTTAAAACGGCGCAAGCACTGCGCACCGCAGAAGAAGAGAACGTGGATCTGGTCGAAATTGCACCCAATGCGACACCACCGGTGTGCCGCTTGATGGACTATGGCAAGTTTCGATATCAGGAACAAAAACGTCAGGCTGAAGCCCGCGCCAAACAAAAAACCGTTCAGGTCAAGGAAGTTAAATTCCGCCCCGGAACGGATGAGGGTGACTATCAGGTGAAGTTGCGTAACGTGCGCCGCTTTCTGGAAGATGGTGATAAAGCCAAAATCACACTGCGTTTCCGTGGACGTGAGATGGCTCACCAGGAACTGGGAATGCGTGTGCTTGAACGCGTGCGTGACGATCTGGGTGAAACAGCAACGGTTGAGGCCATGCCTAAACTGGAAGGACGTCAGATGGTGATGGTGGTTGCACCTCGTAAGAAAGCAGCAACCGATTAAGTCTGACGCTTAGGCTACGCACCGTGTGGTTTAAATGGAATTCGATTTGAACCACACGGTCATTTTTGTGGATGATCGGAATTATGATGCACGTACTTTTTATTATTGATCCCATACACGAACTGGCTGCTTACAAAGACAGTTCAGTGGCCATGATGCGTGCACTCGTCGCGCGCGGACACTCGATCAGTGTGGCCGAAATGAGTGATCTGTTTATCGACGAAGGCACAGTACGTGTTCGCTATCAGGCGATTCGTCTGAACCTGTCCGCCGATTTACATGGTAAAGGCTGGTGGGAGAACTCCGGACATCCGCAAGAAATGGACTTATCGAGTTTCGGTGCTGTGGTGATGCGCAAAGATCCGCCGTTTGACATGGAATATGTCTATGCGACGCATCTGCTGGAATATGCGCAAGCACAGGGCGCCAAAGTATTCAACAGTGGCGCTGCGATTCGCAATCATCCAGAAAAACTCGCAATCACAGAATTTAGCCAATTCACAGCACCCACTTTGGTGAGTCGCGACATGGATCGCCTGCGTGCTTTCCATCAATTGCACGGTGATGTGGTTGTTAAACCCTTAGACGGTATGGGTGGATCAGGCGTATTTCGCTTATCGCCCAATGAGATGAACCGCAATGCCATTTTAGAGTTGCTGACCGACAATGGTCGTCGCACGATTATGGCGCAGCGTTACATCCCAGAAATTGTCGATGGCGATAAACGGATCTTGTTGATTGCTGGCGAACCTGTCCCTTATTCATTGGCCAGAATTCCGCTCGCCGGCGAAACCCGTGGCAACTTGGCTGCAGGTGGACGTGGTGTGGCACAGCCATTGACAGAGTCTGACTGGCATATTGCACGTAGTGTGGCACCGACTTTGGCGGCCCGCGGTTTGCTGCTGGTGGGGCTCGACGTCATTGGTGGCTATTTAACTGAAGTGAACGTCACCAGTCCAACTTGTTTTGTGGAAATTACAGAACAGACGGATTTTGATGTGGGCTTGCGCTTTGCCCAAGCCTTGGAACAAGCAACTGCCAAAGCACAAGAAGGTTGATATTGTGATGGCAGCTAAACGCAAATCGGTTGCACTGGTGATCGTTGCACATGTGCCTTTGGCTAGCGCACTTTTAGAGGTTGCCCAACACGTTCTGGGCACGGATGCGCCCGTGCACGCTATCGACATTGAGCCAGGCGCCTGTGCACAAGATTCCACACAATCTCTCTTGACCCGTCTTGAAACACTCAACGAAGGGGCAGGGGTGTTGTTAATGACTGATTTGCCGGGCGCATCGCCTAGCAATATCTGTGTCAGTGCGGCCCATGTCCTCAATCAGACGGAACCGACCTGTCAGGTCATTTCGGGTGTGAACCCAGCCATGGTCTTGCGAGCCATCAATTACCGTCATCAAGATTTAATGACATTGGCCGATCAATCGTTGCAGGGTGGTGTTCGCGCCATTCAGTCTCTGAACAGTCTGGCTTGATGTGAAGCACGATGATGCAGAATATAAAACTTAACCGGAAAAACTCCCATGGAATTTGTTGATATAGTTATCACCAATCGTTTGGGTTTACACGCTCGGGCAGCCGCCAAGCTCACGCAACTGGCTGGGAAATATGCCAGTGAGATTTTTATTTCTCGTGGTGAGCGTCGTGTGAACGCAAAAAGCATTATGGGTGTGATGATGCTGGCAGCCGGTCTAGGTTCTGAGGTTCGGATTGATGCGGATGGTCCTGATGCTGCTGAGGCACTGAATGCGATTGAAGCACTCTTTGAAGACAAGTTCGGTGAAGGTGAGTAATGGCCGCAGCAAGCATTCACACAGGGTCGGGTGATCTGGGGACGCAATCAACAACACCGATGATTTGTTTGTACGGGCGTGCTGTGGCCAGTGGCTATGCCATTGGACGAGCTGTGCTGATGGGTGCGGCTGCGCTTGAAGTGGCACACTATCGGGTTGCATCAGACGCCATTGATGTTGAAAAAAACCGGTTGATTTTGGCGTTAAATCAGGCCAGAGAAGATCTGGTTAGCCTGATTGATGATTTACCGGCCGACGCACCTCGTGAATTGGCCGCGTTGATGCAAGTGCACATGTTGCTTCTAGATGATCCGCTCTTGTCGGATGAAGCCTTATCCCTCATAGAGGAGCGACAATACAACGCAGAATGGGCACTGACCACGCAAGGGCAGTTGCTTGTCGAGCAGTTCAATGCCATGGAAGATGAATATCTGCGCGAACGTAGTGCGGATGTTCGACAAGTCGTTGAACGCATTTTGCATGCACTTTCAGGTAGCTCTGCCAAAAGCCGTTTGGATGACGTTTGTCAGTCTGATGAGCCACTCATTGTGGTCGCGCGTGACATCACCCCGGCCGACATGATTCGTTTACGTGATGCGCAATTTGCTGGGTATGTCACAGAACTCGGTGGACCCACTTCTCATACGGCGATTGTGGCACGCAGTATGGGTGTGCCAGCTGTTGTGGCAATGAGCAATGCCAGAACAGTGATTCGAGACGGTGACTATCTCATCTTAGATGGTCAACAAGGGGCGGTGATTGTCAATCCGCCACCCTTACAAAAAGCGCACTATGAAACGCTGGCAAAGCGTTATCAAGAAAAACGCGAAAAATTGCTCCAATTGCGCGATGTGCCTGCTCACACACTCGATGGTATCAACATCCAATTGATGGCTAACATTGAATTGCCCGATGAGGTCACTCTGGCATTAAGTCAGGGTGCTCAAGGGATTGGTTTGTTTCGTACCGAGTTCCTATTTATGGGCCGGCGAGATTTACCAGGTGAAGAAGAGCAGTTTCAGGCGTATCAGTCGGTGGTTAGACGCATGCAAGGCCTGCCCGTGACA
This sequence comes from Orrella sp. 11846, assembly GCF_048820935.1. NCBI lineage: Bacteria > Pseudomonadati > Pseudomonadota > Betaproteobacteria > Burkholderiales > Alcaligenaceae > Orrella > Orrella sp. 11846. The sequence continues at coordinate 204,670 of NZ_JBMERD010000001.1, read as the reverse complement.
ATTCGCACGTTAGATGTCGGCGCAGATAAGTCCTTAGACGGTGAAGCCACGGTAGCCACCAACCCCGCCATGGGCCTGCGGGCAATCCGTTATTGTTTGGCTAATCCAGAATTATTTGCCACCCAGCTACGGGCAATTTTACGAGCGTCCGCTTTTGGTCATGTGCGTATTCTGATCCCAATGATCACCAACATGGCTGAAGCTCAAGCGACTTGTCAGATGATTAATACGGTACGCGATGAACTTAAAGCGCGAGGCGTTGCCGTCGGTGACAACATTGAATTTGGTGCGATGGTTGAAGTCCCAGCTATGGCGATTGCCATCGAGCCGTTTGCAGAATTCTTTGATTTTTTGTCCATTGGAACTAACGACCTGATCCAGTACACGCTCGGAGTTGACCGTGGGGACTCTGATGTCTCGGATCTTTATGATCCTCTACATCCGGCTGTTTTACGGTTACTGGCGACTGTGATTAATGCAGGGCAACGACTCAATAAGCCAGTCTCAGTCTGCGGTGAAATGGCAGGGCATTCAGAGTTAACCCGTCTCTTACTGGGACTTGGGCTAACGCAATTTTCTATGCATCCAAGGCAATTGCTGGATGTTAAACAAGAGATCCTCAAAGCGCACACCAATGCGCTCAGAGCTCGACTGGCTGTGGTTCTCAACCAAGCACAATCCATTGATCCAGATTATCTACTGGGCCTATAAATCACTTCAAATAGGCACAGTTTGATTGTGTTCATTGGATTACTCATGACAATTCTTGACACAGTCGGTTCTTTCAAATATAAAACTAACTAAATTGATTTAAGTCAAATAAAGTGTGATTTAAAAAACGCGAATTTTGATTTAAAAATCAACCAATTTGCTGTAACTTATTGATTAAAATTATATTTTTTATATTTTCGTCTTTTCTCTGTTTTTTTATTTCAATTGATTCAATTGCTTTACAAAAGAATTTCTTATATTATGAGAAATCGATAGCTAAGTTTTATTATATATCATCAGGTGTAAAATTGCCACGCACTCAATACAGAAGAGTCTGTGTAAATAGGGTTTTTTGTAAGTGATGTTTTTTATGGAGATGGAATATGACAGGTAAAACCAAGTATTCGCCTAACGACGATATCTATGCATCCGTCGAACTGGCTGGCGTCATGCCAAAGTTTAAAATGCCTGCTAATGAGAGCAACCCACGTAACGTCTTTAGTGCCGTACGTGATGAATTGATGCTCGATGGCAATGCACGTCAAAACCTGGCCACATTTTGCCAGACATGGTTAGATGAAGAGATCAATGAATTGATGGCCATGTCCATCGATAAAAACATGATCGACAAAGACGAGTATCCGCAAACAGCAGAACTAGAAACTCGTTGTGTGGCCATGCTGGCTGACCTTTGGAATTCACCCGAAGCAGAAACAACACTCGGTTGCTCAACCACAGGTTCTTCAGAAGCCGCCATGCTAGGTGGTTTGGCCATGAAGTGGCGTTGGCGTGAAAAAATGAAAGCCGCTGGAAAACCCACTGATAAACCCAACCTAATCTGCGGTCCTGTGCAGATTTGCTGGCACAAATTCGCCCGTTACTTCGATGTGGAACTGCGTGAGATTCCAATGGAAGGCGATCGTCTGATCATGAACGCCGAAGAAGTACTCAAACGCGTTGATGAAAATACCATCGGCGTGGTTCCCACACTGGGCGTGACATTTACATGCGACTTTGAGCCCGTCAAAGAAGTGCACGATGCGCTCGATAAGCTGCAGCAAGAAACAGGTCTGGATATCCCCATCCACGTCGATGGCGCCAGTGGCGGCTTTTTGGCCCCGTTCTGCGCACCCGAACTCGAATGGGATTTCCGTCTGCCACGTGTGAAATCGATCAACACCTCCGGTCACAAGTTTGGTCTGGCACCGCTCGGCGTGGGTTGGGTTATTTGGCGCGAAGCCAAAGATCTGCCTGAAGACTTGATCTTTAACGTGAACTATCTGGGTGGCAACATGCCTACCTTTGCGCTGAACTTCTCCCGTCCTGGTGGTCAGATTATTTCGCAGTACTACAACTTCCTGCGTCTAGGCCGCGAAGGGTATGCCAAAGTTCACAACGCTTGTTATGCCACCGCACAGTACCTCTCCAAAGAGATCAGCGAGTTGGGACCTTTTGAGATGATTTTCTCAGGTGATCCACAAAAAGGGATTCCAGCTCTGGCATGGAAACTGAAAGAGGGCGCCAACATTGGTGGTTATACCCTGTATGACTTGGCAGATCGTCTGCGCAGTCGTGGCTGGCAAGTGCCTGCTTACTCACTGCCTGCAAACCGTGAAGATCTGGTGATTCAACGGATTCTGGTGCGTCACGGTGTGAGTCGTGACTTGGGTTCACTGCTGATTGACGACATGAAACGTGCCCTGAAATTCTTTGAGGATCACCCAATCACCAAGCCGATCACAGGCAAAACGGGTAGCGGCTTTAACCACGGTTAAGTCTTCACCCGACTTTAAGTAATCAACCGTGTAAGCCAACCGTCTTTGGGCGGTTGGCTTACCTCGTGGACCGCACAGTATCCGCACAGGATGCTGTCAGTCTGTTTCGTAAGGAGAAATCTGATGGCAACAACTCCAAGCCAGCCCGCCAAACAATTAAGCATGCTGGGATTTTTTGCGATCACCGCCTCGATGGTGATGGCTGTTTATGAATATCCGACTTTTGCGACATCTGGCTTTAGCTTGGTGTTCTTCCTGTTGGTTGCGGGTATTTTTTGGTTTATTCCAGTCGGTCTTTGTGCAGCCGAAATGGCGACCGTCGAAAGTTGGAACCAGGGTGGTGGTGTATTTACTTGGGTCGGCAATACACTCGGTGAGCGCTGGGGTTTTGCAGCCATCTTTTTTGTGTTTCTACAAATCTCGATTGGCTTTATTCCCATGCTGTACTTTGTGCTTGGATCCTTGTCATATATTCTGAATTGGCCAGCACTCAACACCGATGCGGGTACAAAAACGATTGCTGCATTGATCATTCTTTGGGTGCTTGCCTTTACGCAGTTTGGCGGAACCAAGTACACAGCGCGTTTAGCAAAAGCCGGGTTTTTTGGCGGCATTGCTTTCCCAGCCTTGGTGTTGGTGGGTTTAGCCATTCTCTATATTTCATCGGGTGACCATCACGTCGCCATTGAAATGAATGCCAACACCTTCTTTCCAGACTTCACAAAACTGGGCACGTTGGTGGTGTTTGTGGCTTTTATTTTGAGTTACATGGGTGCAGAGTCTTCGGCGACCCACGTCAACGAGATGAGTAATCCAGGTCGCAATTATCCCATGGCAATTATCCTCTTGCTGATTGTTGCTATTGTCTTGAGTTCCATTGGTGGGCTTGCCGTGGCTGCAGTGATCCCACATGCAGAAATCAATTTGTCAGCGGGTATTGTTCAAGCATATGAAGTACTGATGAAGACTTTGTTCCCAAAAGTTGAATGGTTTGTGCGTGTCTTGGTTGCGTTGCTGGTACTTGGTGCACTTGCAGAAATCGCTTCGTGGATTACCGGTCCTTCCCGTGGTCTGTTAGTCACAGCTCAGCAAGGTCTTTTGCCGCAAAAACTCGCTAAAGTCAACAAAGGGGGTGTTCCGGTTAACCTGGTCATTCTGCAGCTGATCATCACGTCAATTGCGATTGTCGTCTTTACGAACATGAGTGGTGGCGGTGGTAACCTGTCTTTCCTGATTGCCATGGCACTCACTGTGTTGTTGTATCTCGGTTCCTACTTCCTGCTGTTTATCGGTCACATTGCCATGGTGCGCAAACAAAAGGATCTAAACCATGTATTTAAGATCCCAGGTGGTACAGGTATGCGTTTGGCACTTCCCATCTCTGGCTTAACTCTGTCACTGGTCGCGTTTGTTGTGTCCTTTGTACCACCCGCTTTGCCAGGTGGTCACAGTACAGACAGCTACTTCATCACGCTGTTGGTGAGTTACATCATCGTGGCATCGATTCCGTTTATCGTCTACGCCATTCACAACAAGAAAGGCAAGATGACACACGTCACGCTCACGCCTATCACCACGGCCAATGCCCCTGAGGGCCACGCCATGATGAATCCGCGAGTGCGTCCAACCCATCTGATTACCGTTCACGATCAGCCCATGCCTATTGAAAAAGCACAAGCGATTGAAGCGGCAGCAGCCACAAAGGATGCGCCCAAAGTGACATCATAGTGATTCAGTGATTATTTGTTTTGTAGGTAGTACCGCAGTTCTAAAACGCCCCGAGAATTGACTTTGGGGCGTTTTCTTTAGCAAAGTTTCTGAGGATGTTTCCCTTAGGGATCTTGTGCAAGGCTGTTAGAATGCAATCATTGCAGCCTAATTGTGACAAAAGGAGTCAATCACCATGCAATCGAATCCTTGGTTTGAAGCTTTTCAGAAAAACGTCTCTGATTTAATTGCCCGCAGCCCAGCTGCCGATGTAGAACGTAACGTACGCGCCTTTATGACGCAATCCCTGAGTAAGCTCGATCTGGTGACCCGTGAGGAGTTTGATATTCAGGCCGATATGCTCCAAGTCGCGCTGACTAAAATCGATCAACTCGACAAACAGATTCAAGCGCTCGAACTGCGTGTGACCTCACTAGAAAACGCACGCGATTAAACTCAATCAGAACTGATGAGAAGAGGGGGGTTCTCATGATCCAGATAAAGCGAGCTTATGAAGCGCCCGATGCGGCGGATGGTTATCGAGTGCTGGTGGATCGTTTGTGGCCACGCGGGGTGCGTAAAGAGGCTTTAAAACTTGATGAGTGGGCTAAAGAGATTGCCCCGAGTACCGAACTGCGACAATGGTTTGGACATGAGCCGCCCAAGTTTGAAGAATTTCAGAAGCGTTATCGTGCTGAACTCAAAGCTAACTCTGAAGCACAAGCTGTTTTAGACGCTTTATTGGTACAAGCTAAAAAAACAACTGTAACGTTGGTTTATGGCAGTCGGGATACGGTTCACAATGGGGCAGTTGTTTTAGCCGAGCTACTGAAAAAAGGTTTGTCTTAAACCGCAGTTGTCTTAAACAATCATTCAGCATTAAAAAACCGCGCTAACTTCGACAGAAAGCGCGGTTTTTTGATTGAAGCTTAACGCCAGTCCCGCGTATTTACAGACACGTAGGACTGGATTGATAAAAATTAAGCATTCAATTCGGCAATGGCTTCATTCAGTGTTGCACTTGCACGCATCGCTGCATTGACCTTATCCGTTTCAGGGCGGTAGTAACCACCAATATCAACAGGTTTGCCTTGTGTGGAGGCCAGTTCTTTCAAAATGACTTCCTGATTGTCTTGCATGGCGTTGGCCAGTTTTTCGAACTTGGCTTTGTTCGCCGCATTTTCAGGATGCTCGGCCATGGCGTTGGCCCAGTACATAACCAGGTAGAAGTGACTACCACGGTTATCCATACCGCCCACTTTTCTTTCGGGTGAGCGGTTCTCATCCAGATAACGACCAGTTGCACTATCGAGGGCTTCTGACAACACTTTAGCTTGTGCATTACCTGTACGGTTAGCCAGATGCTCTAAAGAAGCGGCCAGGGCCATGAACTCACCCAGTGAATCCCAACGCAGGAAACCTTCTTCCACAAACTGCTGAACGTGACGAGGGGCAGAACCACCCGCACCAGTTTCGAAGAGACCACCACCGGCCATCAAAGGCACGATGGAGAGCATTTTTGCACTGGTACCCAGCTCAAGAATTGGGAACAAATCGGTGAGGTAGTCACGCAGCACGTTACCTGTCACAGAAATGGTGTCTTTACCTTGGCGGATACGCTCCAGAGAGTAGTGCGTGGCTTCGATTGGTGACATGATGCGGATATCAAGACCTGATGTATCGTGATCTTTCAAGTAACGCTCTACTTTTTGAATCAGCTGTGCATCGTGGCCACGCTGTGGATCGAGCCAGAAGATAGCAGGGGTGTTTGTCAAACGGGCACGTTCGACAGCCAACTTGACCCAGTCCTGGATAGGGGCATCTTTGGTTTGACACATCCGGAAAATATCACCGGCAGCGACGTTTTGCTCCAGCAAGGTTTTGCCTTGAGCATCAATCACGCGCACAGTCCCTGCAGCAGGCACAATAAAGGTCTTGTTGTGTGAACCGTATTCTTCAGCAGCTTGCGCCATCAAGCCGACGTTGGGCACTGTACCCATGGTGGCAGGATCCAACGCACCGTTGCGTTTGCAATCTTCAATGACAGCTTGGTAAACACCAGCGTAGCAGCGATCAGGAATTACGGCTTTAGTGTCTTGGAGTTCACCTGCAGGGTTCCACATTCTGCCGGAATCGCGGATCATGGCCGGCATGGAAGCATCCACAATGACGTCGCTAGGGACGTGCAGGTTGGTGATGCCACGATCTGAGTCGACCATAGCCAGTTTAGGCAGTTCTTTGTAGGCGGCTTCAATGTCTGCTTTAATCGCATCTTGCTCGTCTTGTGGCAATGTAGCCAAACGGGCGTACAAGTCGCCAATGCCGTTGGTCTCATCAAAGCCGATTTTATTGAGCGTATCTGCGTGTTTGGCCAGCACATCTTTGTAGAACACTGTGACCACGTGACCAAAGAGCACAGGATCAGACACTTTCATCATGGTCGCTTTCAAGTGCACTGAAAACAGCACGTCTTGCGCTTTGGCGTCTTCAACTTGAGCTTGCAAGAACTCACGCAGTTTGGCCACAGACATCACTGATGCGTCAATCACTTCACCAGCTAAAAGCGGGAAGTTCTCTTTGAGTACAGTGGTTTGACCGTCTGCAGCGGAAAATTCAATACGCACATCGGTGGCTTCATCTACAGTGACTGATTTTTCGCTACCGTAGAAGTCGCCTTCGGTCATGCTGGCCACGTGCGATTTTGAGTCGGCTGACCAGGCGCCCATGCGGTGCGGATGCTTACGGGCGTAGTTCTTCACAGAAGCAGGGGCACGGCGATCGGAGTTCCCTTCACGCAGCACTGGGTTCACGGCACTACCTTTAACACGGTCGTAACGCGCTTTGATGTCTTCTTCAGCGGCATTTTGTGGCTCTTCAGGGTACTCAGGCAAAGCAAAACCCTTTTTCTGAAGTTCAGCAATCGCGGCTTTCAGTTGAGGCGTTGATGCACTGATGTTTGGCAGTTTGATGATGTTGGCTTCAGGCTTTTTAGCAAGCTCGCCCAATTCAGCCAACGCATCCGGTGTTTTTTGTGCGTCGGTCAGATAATCTGGGAATACAGCCAGAATTCGGCCGGATAAAGAAATGTCACGGGTTTGAACGTCGATGCCAGCTGTTTTTGCAAAAGCCTGAATCATTGGCAGTAAAGAATGGGTTGCCAATGCAGGTGCTTCGTCGGTCAGGGTGTAAATGATGTTGGAAGTCATAATGTCCTAGGTTCTTATGTTGGGCCACTGGGACAAAGTCCAGTAGCGCGGATAAACGTTGTAATGAACAAAGGCATGTGTACTGTTATATGTCATACACAGGCTACAGAACATGTCTTGTAAACGTGGATCTTGAAAGGTCTTCTATAAGACACAAGATATCCTGCCTATTATAGCGAACACACCCGTAAAAACCCAGTTAAACGCGTGCGATTGACAATTCAATGCGCTTTTTTCTACGCCATAAGGTCTTTTGAACGATGTGGTCTTAAAAACACCTTAAATATGGCATAAACTATATTTGCATTAAATGAAGATTCTATATCTTTCTATCAATGATGGAAGTGCAAATCGTGCACAAAACCGATTTTCTGGAGCAAATAAATGGAAATCTGGCACTGGATTGAAGAAACACTAAGACACCATTTTGAGTTGGCAATTTTCCTGACGCTTGCTATTGGATACTGGGTCGGTGGCCTGAAACTAGGTGGATTCAGTTTAGGGTCGGTGACCGGTACATTGTTGGCTGGTGTGCTGATTGGCCAGATTGGGATTGATATTTCCACGCAGATCAAATCCATCTTCTTTATTATGTTTTTGTTTGCCGTGGGTTTTGGGGTTGGACCGCAGTTTGTTCGCGGCATTGCAACCGACGGTCTACCGCAAGCATTGTTTGCGGTTGTTGTTTCTGTGATGTGTTTACTGTCTGTCTATGGTGTGGCTCTGATCGCTGGTTATGGACCTGGATTGAGTGTCGGTTTACTCGCAGGCACCCAAACGATTTCAGCGTCGATCGGTTTAGCCACTGATGCCATGAATGGGTTGGGGTTAACTGCAACACAAATTCAAGAAGAACTTGATGCGATTCCAGTTGCGTATGCGGTGACTTATCTCTTTGGAACGGTGGGAACAGGTTGGATCATTGCTTTTTTTGGACCAAAAATTCTTGGAATCGATCTAAAAACAGAATGCGCTCGTTATGAAAAAGAGATGTCACAAGGCGAGCCAGAAGGGGGGATTGAGACCGCTTGGCATCAATACATTGTGCGTGCCTACCATTTACACAAAGATGGGTTTGTAGCTGGTAAGACCGTTGCACAAGCAGAAACCATGTTTGAGCATGAATTGTTCCTTGAGAACTTGCGACGCGATGGCGAGATTATTGATTTCGATGACGACACCGTTTTACAGGTGGGTGACATCATTGCAGTGTCAGGTCGACACGAAACACTCACGTACTGGTCAAATCATGCCGAAGAGGTTGCCGATAAAGAATTGCTCAAAATCCCCACAGAATCGATGGATGTGGTCATTACCAGTAAGCACGCAGACGGTGAAACGCTTTTAGAGCTTTCGCAATTGCCTGTTGCGCGGGGTGTGTTTATTACCCGTATTCGCCGTGGCTCCATGGGCGTAGACATTCCTGTACTGGCGCAAACTCAATTGCATCGTGGTGATATTTTGAGTGTGAGCGGCAGTCGCAAGCACGTCGAAGCCCTGGTGGCTGAGCTGGGCTTTGCGGATCGACCCACGAGCGTGACCGACATGGTGTTTGTCGGAGCTGGTATTGTGATTGGTGGTTTGATTGGCGCGATTGTTGTGCCCATCGCGGGTGTTCCAATCACACTTTCGACTTCAGGTGGGGCTTTGATCGCCGGGATCGTATTTGGCTGGTTGCGCAGTTTTAAACCCAAGCTCGGTAGTGTCCCTAGCGCGACCTTATGGTTTATGAACTCAGTGGGTTTAAATGTCTTTATTGCCGTCGTGGGTATCAGTGCCGGCCCAACCTTTATTACGGGTGTCAAAGATGTCGGTATTCAGTTGTTTTTCTGGGGTGTTGCTGCTACGAGTATCCCGATGTTGCTTGCACCTTTAGTTGGTAAGTACCTTTTTAAGTTTGACCCAGCCATCAATCTGGGTTGTTGTGGAGGCGCGCGCACCAGTACGGCTTCCGTTGCCATGGTGGCAGAAGCCGCCGGCAGCGATGTGCCTATGTTGGGCTATACCGTGCCTTACGCTGTAAGTAACACGCTACTGACCTTATGGGGGCTCGTGATTATTCTAATGCTTGGTTAAGAACGACTGCTGACGATTAATGAGCGCTAGGTTATTGCTGATGATGAGTCTGCAATTGATTCGTGAAATGTGCCATGATTCGTGAAATGTGCCATTTAATGTCCTTTATCGCGAAATGAATGTAAATCGTAGAACAGACCAAATGATGTCTCAGTTTCTGTGTGAACCATATAGTTGAACGACAAAGCAAAAGCCCGATGACCGAAACCCATTTGACTGAGTTTTTGATCATCGGGCTTTTTAATTGCCGATCTCTAAGTGGTTAAGACTCAGGCTGCGACAATTTTCTCCAGACGGGCTGGAAAACCTTGGCGCACAACACCACCAGACACCCAGTCAATCCAGACGTTACGCACATCTTCACGCGTGGGATCTGCAAATCCGAGGTCATTGATGTTGACACCGGCAGCCAGTGCACGGTTACCAGGACGGGTTTCATTGTCAATGGTCACGTTACTCGCACCGAGCTGAGTATGGCCATAGCCATGTTCAACGGCAATCGTGCCAGCAATCACACCATCACGCACCATGGCCACGCCATCAATATGTCCGCCTGGACTGACCACACGGATGCGGTCACCATTTCGGATACCAGCCCGCTGTGCATCAGTACGGTTCACAGAAATCGGGTTGTGCGGGTGAACCTGACGCAGACGGGATGCACCAATCGACATCGAACTCATCAAGTTGGACTTGTAAGACGTCATCAGGAACGGCCAATCTGATTCTGGGAATCGGTCACGCATGGCTTGTCCATCTGCCAAGCGAGTAGGGTACCAAGTTGGGCAACCATTCAGACGTTCACCTGTCATACTGTGACGCATGCCACTGAGTTCTTCGTTCCAGAACTGCATAGGTTTGGTGTAACGCGCTTTGAGTTGATCGCCATCCCACGCTTTGTCGACGTCATCAAAACGACCACCGCGTGTCATGAGCATGGCAACTTGATAATACTCATCGTCTTTCAGGCGGGTTTTCATGAGATCGGTATAGCGATCGATCCCCGTGAGCTTCATATCATCCTCACTGGCGGGATCCACAGGATTGCCACCAAAGAAAGCGATATTGGCTGCACCGCGCAGATAGAAATCTTCTGCGGTCAGCAAGTCATGCACACCACCCTTGGTGTCTTTGAGGACGCCTTTCCCAAAACCGGGTAAACCAAGTTTCAGCGCACACTGAATAAAGAAGCTTTCCAGATTAATGGGTTGACCATCGGCTGTGTGTTCCACACGTGGTTTCACAGCGGGTGTCCGAATCGTCGATGCTTTGGCAATGACGTCAGCCCAAGGTGCGCCAATCCCCCAGCTTTCATAGGTGACGGTATCGGGCACGATGTAATCGGAATAAGCACCGGTTTCGTTAATAAACGGATTGACGGCAATGATCAGTGGCACGACTTTAGGGTCACGCAAACGATCTAACGCCATGTTTTTAAAGCCTGCAATGGAGTACACAGGGTTACTGGCACAGTTAATCCAAATCTTCACAGGATAGGGATAACCTTCCATGCCGGAAGCCAGCATTTCGCTACTCAATGCGCCTGGTGCAGGATACCAAGGTGCTTTAGCAGGGTAGGGGTTTTGTCCACTCTCGACTTTGCGTTTGTATTCACTCGATTTCTCATAGCGCATACGATGACGTGACAGCCCCAAACCTTTGGGTGCAACCTTGCCTTCAAAATCAGCAAAGTTGTACTTGGGGCCTTTTCCGAAGGGTCCAAAAGGACCTGCATCCAGAATCAAACCACCACTAACGTTTAAGTTACCAATCAAGGCATTGAGCATCACAATGGCGTAGGCGGTATAAAAACCAGAGCCATTCATCGTACCACCGTGTGCATCGGCTGCTGCTTTAGTACCGTAACTGGTGAATTCGCGACCGATGTTCTCGATTTCAGCCACTGGCACGCCACACAACTCGGCATATTCTGCAAGTGTTTTTTGATGTACGGCGTCACGCAACATGGCTAAGGAAGAACGCACCAGCACTTCTTGACCATCAAATCCGGGGACAGCCAGCATTTGCTCAACCATCACCTGGGCTGGCTCAGTCACATTGTTGGGTGACAATTCACCGGACTTAAGCAGAACCACGGCGGGATCGGGTTTGTCTTCAGCTTTTTCCCAGCCCATGTCGGTACCGCGCAAGAAACTACCAAACCGTGGATGATCTGGATCGGCAATCACCAAATGGCTGGCGTTACTCCATGAGGCTGCATTGACAGCTTGCATCGCTTCTAAGCTAGGCAGTGCAAGCGCTTCTTCGTTATAGCGTTCTTCATCAATGATCCAGCGGATGATGGCCAGCGCTAAGGATAAGTCAGTGCCTGACTTCACGGGCACCCAACGGTTACCGGAACCTGCGGCAAAGCTCGAAGATGTTGGCAGAATTGGGGAGACCACCACGTAGCGGAAAGCGTTTTCTTGACGTGTACGCGCTTGGGCCAATTGACGACCTTGGCGCTGAAAGGGGTTACCTGATTGCGCAGGTGCCGTGCCTAAGAACAAACCAAAGAGGGCATTATCCCAGTCGGGTTTACCGTGTGGCTGACCGACTAAGTCATCATAGAGCGCACCTGCGCCTACACGGAAAGACTGACCACAGTACGAACCGTGGTTACTGAAGTTTACTGAACCAAAGGCTGGCCCAGTAAAGCGTCGCACTAAACCTGTACGGCCTTCGTTGGCTGAATCGGTGACAAGCAGCTGGTTCGAGCGTGGACCGTATTCTGGGTTATTGGGATCGATTGGTGTTTGTGTATCACGCACGGCACGCAAACCATCGACATGGCCCTCACCAAAGAGGTCGCCACCTTCACAGACTTCTTCGATCAACTGTTCAAAGGAAATGGTTTCCCATTTGCCTGAACCACGTGGCCCCACGCGTTTGAGTGGTTGAAGCACACGATTCGGATTGGAGTGCTGCTCGAGCATGGCGTTGCCTCGTGCACAGGCCGTCGCACGGCCTTCAAGGCCGGACTCTGCACCCAAACGACTCAGTACGGTGCGCACTGGGTCTTTCATGGGGAAGGGGTTGGTGGTTGCCAATGGGTGATAGGGGTTACCGACGATGCGCATAATCTTGTTCTCATCGGTATTGACGCGTACGCGCACACCACACTGTGTCCAGCAACCTAAGCAGCTAGACATTGCCACAACCTGGTTACCAGGCACTTCGATTTCACCTGTTTTTGGGTCGATGTGATATTCAGTTTGCAGCGAGTTGCCGCGTGTTGCGCTGGCTGTGGGCACGCCTGAGGTGCCATCGACCAGTCCTTTAGCACCTTTAACTAAGGTGTCTTTATAACCAGCCCCAAAAACAGCCAGTCCACCGGCTGCAGCCCCGCCGCGCAGAAACAAGCTGCGGCGTGACGGTTTTTCTGGAGCGTTCTCCTGTGTCGTATCCACAGGTAAATCATTCGTTGTACGTTTCTGACTCATGGTGATCCTTACAAATATTTAGCCATGGGCGAACGGTGAGCGGCCAGTTGTTGATTTGGCCGGAAAATAAGCGAGTAGTGCGGTCACAATGGCAATCAGTGCAATACACAGGCCAAGCATGCCGAGCATGCCAGTCAGCCCATCACTACCCAACGGCATGGAATAGAGGTAGAGACCTGCACCGTATTTCGGTACACCCTGAACCGCCATGAAGATAATCCAGCGAAACATCCAGGCCGCTGCCAAGATAATCAGCGCCAGCAAAGTACCTTGCCATCCACAAATCACACGTTCATTCTGGCGAACCAGCAACAGCATGACAATGAGACCTGTGACCACAGAACCCAGCAGACCAATACGCCAGACAGGAAACTGTGCAAACAAGAACATGGCGGCATCGTAGGATGGCTCAAAACCCGCCATGCCAGCGACAACCCAAACAAAGGCGCACAAGATCAGCAGTGACACAGAGGCCACGAGTAAACGCTTGATCAAAGTGGCGGGCAATGCACGCACGCCATAACCAGGGATCCAGCGTGCAATCAGCAAGGTGGCACCCAAGCTGGCTAACCAACCGGTCAAAGCAAAGTTAATAGGTAAGAAGGGCGTATTCCACAAAGGACGTGACTTAATGACCATCACTTCCATGCCGGTGTAAACCAAGATAGAAATTGACGACAAAATTAACAGCACGCCAACCAGCTTTTGCAGTCCTGTTTTACCTAGCCACCACAAAAAACAAAACAGCAGCGACAAGCCCACAAAAACGGGCAACAAGAAAGCACCTAATGACATCCACGACCAAGGTGTCGGATGGGCATAAAAGTGCCAGAAGCGCGCAGGTTGGTGTAAGTCAGCCAACAAGGAAACGGGGGCGGCAACAGCACTCACCACCAGCACAACAATCAGTGCTGGCATCAATGCGCGGGCGCTTTGGCTCCCAGAAAACCCTACAAAACTTGCGGTGAGCGCGGTCGTCGTGGCAATACCGATCAGAAAAAAGTACTGAACCGCCCACGGCAGCCACGCCACTTCATACGAAGGGGTGAGAATTTCAATGATTTGCATAAAATTACTCCAGAATCAGGCTCGGTTCCCAGATAACACTTAGAAGTTGTCTTCTTCAGCCAATAAACGAACACTAGCTTGGCCATCAATGCCATCGATAAACTCATCGGGCAAACCAATGTAGAAGACGTGAGGGGCCGTACCTTGATCAGGTTTAAGCACCTTGATGTCATCGCGGTTTTGTTCAATCAGACGAGAGACTTCACTGTCTGGATCGAGGAGGTTGCCAGAGACACGTGCACCACCAACACAAGTTTCAACGCACGCAGGCAAGAGACCCGCTTCTAAACGATGCTCACAGAACGTGCATTTGTCAGCCGTCTGCGTCTCATGGTTGATGAAACGTGCATCGTACGGGCAGGCCTGAACACAGTAGCCACAGCCCACGCAACGTTCGTTGTCCACCAGCACAATGCCATCTTCACGCTGGAAGGTTGCTTGAACAGGGCACACTGGAACACAGGGTGGGTTTTCGCAATGGTTACAAAGGCGAGGGAGGCTGAACATGGCGGGATTGTTGTCCGCCGCAAAATCAACCTCGTATTGCAAAACTGTTGTGCGGAACTGACCAATGGGTGGTGCGTTCTCAATCGAACAGCTCACCGTACAGGCCTGACAACCAATGCATTTACGAACGTCAATAACCATCCCATAACGCACACCCGGCATGCCTGGACGGCGAGCGGGTTGTGTTGAAGCTTCAGCAGCAACAGGAATAATTGGAATAACGGTGGTACCAGCACCTACAGCAGCCATTTTGCGTAAAAAGCCGCGTTTGCCAGAATCCACCTGCCCATCTGTGGGTGACGCACACTTGACCATGTAAAAACTCTCCAACTGATCGATCGATAACCTCAATCAGTATAGGGTTTTTATTCATAAATTATCACGCCATCAGAATGGGTATGTTTGACGAACATCAACTAAATGTCAGTTAATGTTCGTTTTAGTGAGTGTTGTTATGGATTATTTTTAAGATGTTGGCTGGCTTGTTGACTACTTTCATAAATGTACGGTGCCACCCCACGCTGTTCGAGTGCATCGCCCAACTTTGCCCTCAAGAAGGAACTCGTGGTGTACCGTGTGACGTGCGTGTAGTGGTCGCGCATGAGCGCTTCGACCATTTCTGAGTAGGCATCCAGAACCGCAGGTGCAATCGTGAAAGTGTCATAGTTCACAATCGCAGGCACAGTTCGGTTGAGCGGTTTTAAAATAGAACGAACGGTCTGATCAATAGCCATGACGTCTTCAGGGGTATGAACCGCCAAACCTTCAAAGTTAATAAAGAAAATGTTTTGCTTATCATCAAAGATAAACCGATCCTTGAGCGGCTTACTCAGAAGCTGATGGCGTAGCTGCATGGGTTGTACATCAAAAATTCGTGCATCCATGGTCTTCGGTGTTTGCTTCATGACGGGCTTAAAATCCATTTGCGACAAAATGTCACGCTCAAGATCAATCCCGGGAGCCACTTCGATCAGCGCCATCCCTTCGTCTGTGAGCTCAAATACACAACGTTCGGTGATATATAAAACGCGCTGCCCACGAATCATGGCGTGATGACCACTGAATGTGCGATGTTCGACTTCAGTCACAAACTTCACACCTTGGCCTTCTTTGCGGATCTGGATTCTTCCATCTTCAATTTCAACTTCTGCGCCTTTGGCGTGAAATGTGCCCAAAAAGACGACGGATTGCGAATTTTGACTGATATTAATAAAACCACCCGCACCCGCCAAACGAGGTCCAAACTTACTAACATTCAGATTGCCTTGGGCATCAGCCTGCGCTAACCCTAGAAATGCAACGTCGAGTCCACCGCCATCGTAAAAGTCGAACTGATATGGTTGATCGATAACAGCTTGTGTATTGACCGCTGCCCCAAAATTCAACCCACCGGCTGGAATCCCACCAATCACACCGGGCTCAGCTGTGAGGGTGATTAAATCAATGATTTTTTCTTCGGCTGCCACATTGGCAATGCCTTCGGGCATACCAATGCCCAGATTGACCACGGCGTTGACTGGTAACTCTAGCGATGCACGACGCGCGATGATCTTGCGCGGGCTCATGGGCATGGGTTCAATAGAGCTGCCAGGTGTGCGAATTTCAGCGCTGAAAGCTGGGCTATAGGGTTCGGCAAACGTCTGCCAATGGTTTTGTGGTTGCGCTTTAATCACACAATCCACCAGAATGCCTGGAACTTTGACCTGACGGGGATGTAGTGAATGATAGTCAGCAATGCGCTCGACCTGCGCCAACACTAGACCACCTGAGTTACGTACTGCCATGGCAATGGCGAGCGCCTCCAGCGTGAGCGCTTCTTTTTCCATGGTGAGGTTGCCATTGGGATCAGCCGTGGTCGCGCGGATAATACCGATGTGAATTGGAAAGCTCTTAAAAAACAAATGCTCATCACCATCAATCTCTATGCGACGCACCAGATCTTCAGTCGTGCGGGCATTGAGTTTGCCACCCCCATGCTCAGGATCGACAAATGTGCCTAATCCGACTTTGGATAAATGTCCTGGACGACCGGCTGCGATGTCCCGAAATAGCTGACTGATGACGCCTTGCGGCAAGTTATAGGCCTCAATTTCATTATTGATGGCTAGTTTTTGTAAAGAGGGCACAAGTCCCCAGTGACCGCCAATGACTCGTTTGACTAGGCCCGGATGACCAAAATGGTTCAATCCGCGTGACTGACCGTCACCTTGACCTGCGGCATACACCAGCGTGAGATCGCGAGGATGTCCAGCACCCATCGGGGCACTGGGATCTTCACCTAAGAAGCGTTGCTCTAAAGCAATCGCAAGCTCTTCCGCAAAACCGATCCCCACAAAACCACCTGTGGCAATCGTGTCGCCATCACGAATCAAACGCACGGCTTCTTGCGCAGACACGACTTTGCCACGTTCACTGTTTTGTAAAGATGCCAGCATTTCCCGCACTGGATGGTTCTCCATGTCTGCCTACTCCTACTTTGGCGTTATTCTAAGAATTCGTGATGCAAATTCATTGTGATGTGTCTGATAGTGTATCTGCTGACATCGACCTGCTGACGCAATAGGCGACACGAGCGACAGTCAAGACATGACAAAAATCAGACAAATTGCTTTAATACGGGCAAAATAAAATGACTGAAATCGCAAAAAGCAGTTCCTCAAGAATACTTATAAATGATATTGTCTGAAAAAGACAATCAACAAATATCCTCTGTCTAGATAGACAGACACTGTTTTAACGTGACCCCAATGGAGACAAAATGGGACATACCAATCTGAATTTTGACCGCTATCCACAAAAGCCACACGGTGGAAAACTCGTCAATCAAGTCGTACCTGCAGACAAGGTGCGCGGAGAAATTGAGCGCGCACGCACATTGCCCAGCATTCGTGTGGATCTGGAAGCGGTCATTACCATTGAAATGATCGCAACCGGTGTGCTTTCACCAATCACTGGGTTCATGAAAGAAAACGACTATAAGTCTGTTCTGAGCAATGGCCGTCTGGCCGATGGCACGGTTTGGCCCGTCCCGTTGAGCTTTGCGCCGATTGGCAATCGCAACCAAGAAATCATCAAACAGTTAAAAGTCGGCGATCAGGTTGCTTTGACAGACTACGACAATGAGCCCGTCGCCATTCTGGACATTGAAGATCTGTTTGACTATGACAAAGGAGAGCGCTCGCAAAAGCTATTTGGAACCACAGACCGCAATCACCCCGGTGTGGATTCCGTCTACCGTCGTATGGGTGATGTGTCACTAGGTGGCACCTTGCATTTACTCAAGCGAGTGGACTGGGGTCCATTTGAGAAGCTACGTCAAGAGCCTAAAGACACTTGGCACATGTTTTATGAAGAGCGAAAATATCGTTCTGTGGCTGGGTTTATCACCGGTGCCAACCCCATGCACCGTGGACACGAATACATTCACCGCAATGCCTTAGAGCAAGTCGACGGTTTATTCCTACAGCCCTTGGTGGAGATGGCCAAACGTGAATACGTGCGCCACGAATACCGTGTCCTTGCTTATCGCAACGTGCTGGAAACTTACTATCCCAAAGAGCGCGCCATGCTCTCGCCACTGCGAGTCACGTATATTTTTGCGGGACCCCGTGAAGCTGTTTTACATGCTTTGATCATGAAAAACTACGGCTGCACACACGCGTTAATTGGTCGAGACCACGCCGGCATTGGCAGCTTCTATGACAAGTACGCCAGCCATTCGATTTTTGATGAGTTCACACCCGATGAACTTGGCATTGATATCCGGCTATTTCACGAAGTGTTCTATTGCACACGTTGTAACTGCCACGCAACGACTGAGACCTGCCCACATGATGAGCGCTATCGCTTGGTCATCTCCGGCACCGGTATTCGTGAAATGCTGCGCCATGGCATCACACCGCCCAAAGAAGTGGTTCGTCCAGAATCGATTCTGGCCGGAATGCAGGGGATTCAGCCCAAAGGGGTAGATGCTTCTGGTGAGTCCATCCAACCCGTTGCCAAAATCATCAACGGCATGTATCCGTATTACAAGAAGTACACCCGTCTGGGCGGTATAGAACGCAGTGTGCCACTCACAGATGATCAGCTCTGTGTGCGCGACCTCGAAGTGGCCACACTCGATGCACGTAGTCACGCCAATGAAATCTATACGGAGATTTACGAAGAGTACAACCGAGTGCTGGATCACAATCGCAGCATTCAACCGTCTTGGATTCAGGAAGCCCGCCGCGCACTACGCAATCAGCAAGAACGCATCATCAGCGACCTTGAAGAGAAAGTGGATCAAGCGCTCGATACCGCCTCCGATGAATTCCTTTATCAGGATAAAGCAGAAGCACAAAGAGAGCTTGAAGCCGCTAAATCATTGCTGCAGGATATTCCGAAAGAACTCACGCGCGAACGAATGCAAGAACGCGCATGGAATCCATTGCCTTACAAACGCTATCGTGGGGCCGATGAGGAATAAGCCTAGGCCAGTGAATGAACACGCGTAGAGTCATTCATCAAAGACTCTACAAGCGAAAATTAGTCAAGGAGCAATTCGGAACGCTTATTCAGACTGCTCAACACTCACCAGTTCACCGGACTCAAAATATAAGGTGAACTGGTGGTTTTGTGTGATGGCGCTGTCACTATCTACGCTCGGGCGCACTTGTAATTCAAGCGTGTTGCCAACAAGCGCTAGTCCATTCAGCTCTACAGGTTTGCCTTCACACCAAGCTTGACCTTGTACTTTTTGAAAGGTTTGCGTCAATTCAATTTCGAATAAACGATCATCCACACATTCCCAAGCCCATTGACCCGCAATCTGAGCCGGAATCACCCATTTATACAAGTTGACACAGCCCATCTCCAGATGTTCATCGGGCTCCCAGTCTCCCATGTCAAACGCGTGCGAAAGCACACGCGTCCCCGGTTTCAGTGTTTTAAGTAGGTGAGGACGCAATTCCAGATTCACCGACTCCAACAAATACAAGATAACAACTGTGGCTGGTGAAATATCTGCATCAAAAAAGCTTTCTTCAATGAAATCGACCATGTGTTCGACACGAGCATGCGCCGCATCTTCCATGCCATCGGCAATCCGCAAGGGATCCAGTTCAATCCCCACCCCTTGAGCCAGAAAACGCCGGGCCGCCTCAATCAAAATACGCCCATCGCCCGCACCCAAGTCATAGATCACGTCGTCGCGATGTATCTCGCCAAGCTTCAGAATGGCTTTAATCACCGCATCGTCTGTGGGCACAAAGGGGACATCGAGCATCACCGCGGGCTCGATCTGGAAACCATCCAGATCATCAATCAGATCTCTATACATGGGCGGGTACTCTCCTGCAAGGCAAATTGAAGACGTTTCTCAGAGGTGCGAAATTCATCCCTTCAAGATAGCACTGTTCTGACGTCTGTGAGCAATAGTGATGTTGACCCACTTTTTAGATCAACAAACAACATTGTTTCAGCAGCCTGATGGCCTACAACGTGTCAGCCAACTGAAAGGAAACGAAATCACAGCAAATTTGGGACTTGACTTTCAGTTCTTTCAGAGCAATCCATCGAGATGCGCTACCATAATGTGGTTAAACTCACTGGTTCATTGCGGATGCACTCGCCGATGCGACGACCCGATGAGTTCAGAAAACGTAAAGACTTTAAATACAGAGAACAGGAGTTGTTTTGTGAAAAAGAATCATGTGCTGGGTTGGTTCTCGGCTGCCATGGTGGCAGGTGCAATGGCATTTGCGCCTGCAATGGCACAAACCCCATTAAAAATGGCGTATGCCTTATCGAAAGATTCGCACTACGGTGCGGGTGCAAAAGCATTTGTTGAAAGCCTGGGTGCAAACAACAAAGATTTTGTGATTGAAGAGTTTCCTAATAGTGCCCTGGGTGGTGAGCGTGAAGTTATCGAAGGCTTGCAACTCGGTACCGTGGACGTTGCCATTGTGTCAACTGGCGCCACACTAAACTTTGTGCCTCAAACCGGTGCACTGGACATTCCATTCCTGTTTGCAGATTTGGATCATGCCCGCGGTGTGCTCGATGGTGAGATCGGACAAGGCATGTTGGAGAAATTCCCTGAGCATGGTTTGGTTGCATTGGCTTGGGGTGAGCAAGGTTTTCGTCACCTGACCAACAGCAAGCGTCCTGTTGAAAACCCAGACGATATCAAGGGTTTGAAAATCCGCATCACAGAAAACCCTATCCATTTGAAAGCATTCCGTGAATTGGATGTGTTGGCCACGCCTATGGCTTGGCCTGAAGTCTCAACCGCATTACAGCAAGGCACAATTGATGGGCAAGAAAACCCCTTATCTGTGATTGTGTCCACCAAAATGTGGCAACTTCAACCCTACCTGTCCATGACCGGCCACGTCTATGCACCTGCACTGGTGTTAATGTCACCCGCCGTTTACGATAGCCTGTCTGCTGAAGACAAAGCAGGTTTTGCTGAAGCAGGCAAAGCCGCTTCTAAAGCCATGCGTGCCTACGTGGATCAAGTGGAAAAAGAAGGTCTGGAGACCCTCAAAGCCAATGGCATGAAAGTCAACGATGTGGATTATGCTGCGTTTGAAGCCGCTGTACAGCCTGTGTATCCACAGTATTACGATCAGTTCGGTCAAGAACTCATCGAATCCATCCGCAAAGCGAAGTAATCAATATGCTTGCAAGCCTTGATCGCTATTTATTCAGAACTGTTTCATGGCTGGCCCAGATACTACTCTGGTCAGCGGTCGGGGCGGGTTTCTATCAGGTTGTCTCACGATTCATCCTTCAATCGCCGACAGCCTGGTCAGAAGCTTGGACACGTGCATCCATTATTTGGGTCGTGATGCTGGGATTGTCACTGGCATTTCGCCAAGGTGCAATGCTAGGGGTTGATTACTTACACAGCAAACTAGACAAGTATGGTTATGGTCGTTTGCTTGAACATTTAGTGACGCTCATTGTGGTCGCATTTCTGGCATTTTTACTTTGGTTAAGCATCTCGATGACCTGGCGGGTTCGATTTCAAACCATGCCGACCTTAGGTGTTTCGATCTCCTGGGTCTATCTCTCGATTCCGGTTGGCGCCTGTCTGTCGCTCATCGCAGTTCTATTTCACTGGGCACGCGGTGGCAGACGCGCACAAAGCTCAGAGTCTGAGTAACGAGGACACATCATGTCGCAGTTAATGGTTTTGACCATGTTGTTGTTCTTTGGACTCACGGTTCCGGTGGCTGTTTCTATCGGTCTGGCCAGTATGCTGGGCATTGGCATGGAGACACGCCTGCCTTGGCTCGTGATTGCCCAGCAACTTTATGCATCACTGGATAAATATCCATTGATGGCTGTGCCATTTTTCATTTTGGCGGGTAACTTGATGGAGGCGGGCGGTATCTCAGACCGTCTTGTGGAGTTCGCCAAAAGCCTTGTGGGCGGTATTCGTGGTGGTTTAGCCATCTCTTGCGTGCTGACTTGTATGATTTTTGCGGCAGTGGCAGGTTCTAGTGTGGCAACTACGTTTGCGGTAGGTGCCATCTTAATTCCCTCCATGGTCAAGCATGGTTACCCCGCACCATTTGCTGCCTCATTACAAGCGACTTCTGCTGAATTAGGGGTTATTGTGCCACCTTCGGTGCCAATGATTCTGTACGCCGTCTCGACAGACACCTCGGTGGGTGAGATTTTTATCGCAGGAATTGGTCCCGGAATTCTCATTGCAGTGGCTTTAATGGCTTACGTCTGGCTTTATGCCAGACGCCATGATCTGGGTCATCAAGACGGTTTAAATCGACTAAGCATCTGGGCCGCTTTGCGCCAAGCGTGGTTGGCGCTCTTGATGCCTGTCATTATTCTAGGTGGTATTTATGGTGGTGTTTTTACGCCCACAGAAGCCTCCGCCGTGGCCGTTGTCTACGCTTTGATTGTGGGACGGTTTGTCTACAAAAAGCTGACCTTTAAGCAGCTTTCAAAAACCTTTCACCGCTCTGTTGTATCGACTGCCGTCATTATGTTCATCATGGCCAATGCGGGAGTCTTTGGTTTCTTACTGAATCGCGCCGGTGTGCCGATGGCACTGGGTCAATGGTTAACCAGCGTATTCTCAGATCAAGTGACGTTCCTGTTAGGCGTGAATGCAGCGTTGCTGTTGATTGGCATGTTTATTGAAACGTCCGCCTCGATCGTCGTACTGGCCCCGTTACTTTTACCTGTGGCCATTCAGTTTGGTGTGGATCCAGTTCATTTTGGTTTAATTATGGTTGTGAATCTGGCACTGGGTATGGTCACACCACCATTTGGCGTCAATCTCTTTGCAGCCAGCCAAGTGGCCAAAGTTCCACTTGAAAACATGGTGAAACCATTAATTCCCTTTATCACTGTCACGCTACTGTGTTTAATGGCTATTACTTACTGGCCTGATTTGTCACTATATTTACGCGATCTTGTGTATCGCTAGAGCGACTGACGATCGTTCAAAAACCAGAAAACAATTAAAAAACATAAAGTCCCTGCGAACGAGTCTGACTAAGCAGGGACTAGCGTGATCAAGGTGATTTCTGCCGGTGCACCCAAACGCATAGGTGGACCCCAGTAGCCTGTGCCGCAACTGACGTAAACCCACATATTTTTATAGCGATGCAGGCCGGATACCAAAGGCTGCTCGATTGGCACAAAGTACATCCACGGCCAGAATTGTCCACCATGCGTATGGCCTGAAAGTTGCAGATCAAACCCCAACGGCTGTGCTTGGGTCATAGTACGAGGCTGATGAGCCAAAAGAACACGTACCGCAGCATCGTCAGGTGTGTTTTGTAATGCAGCTTCAGGATCACATGCGTGCTGCGGATCAAAGCGTTCAGACACTGGATCATTCACACCTGCCAGAATCATGATGTCTTCCTGGCGGGTAATCGTGACATGCGTATTTTGTAGAACGTGCAAACCCAGACGTTCATACTCTTGAATCCAAGAACCTGCACCTGAGTAATATTCGTGATTGCCCGTGATGACATACACACCATCCTGGGCTTTTAAGTCGCCCAACAGAGCGGTGTGCGACTGAAGAGCAGCGACCGTACCATCAACTAAATCACCTGTCAGGACAATGCTGTCAGCTTTAAGGGAGTTGGTGAGCTCAACCACTTTTGTCACAAAGCCTTCACGAATTGTGGGTCCCACATGTAAATCCGTAATTTGGGCAAACGTATAGCCTGCAAACGCCTGTGGCAAGTTGTCAATGGGAACTTGTACACGCACAACCGCCGGTCGGCGACTGACGTTGATAAGCCCCAAACCTGTAGCCAGCACACTGATCGTCAAAACAGCGACCGCACTCCAGAAGCGATAATCATCCAACCAAAGAAAGGGCGTGTAATAAAAGAGGATTTCGCCTCTCAACATGGCAGTCGCCCAAAGCGCCATCAAAGTGCCATCTCGAATGACTGTTAAGACGAACAGCCATGAGAAAAACCCCAATAACAAATACCCAGCCCATGAAATCGCACGAGTCCAAGCTGTTTCCTTGGTGAGTCTAGCTATAAAGCCACCGATGATCAGTACATAGACGATTAATAAAAACACCGCCAGACTGATATGACCAAGCGTACTACCCGCGACTGACCAAAGACGCCAGAGCGTATAGAGATGGCCTACCAGCAGAACGAGTAGAATGGTTTGCAAAAACCGAATGATGTGCAGCCACGCACCCGTGCCCTTAGCCATCAATGCGTGATCGGCCAATGGTTTTTTAGAGCTGGAAGGGTTATCTGATTCGGGTGGTGTTGACATGTATAGCGACCGAGTAATAGAACTGTAGTTAAACGACAATCGTTCTGTCTGACTTCCAACTGTACTTGAAGTTCCTTGAAACTAGCCATAATTCAGGCTTGAACTCTTGATATGCTTGCCAGAAGCGTGTAGGTGTGGTGAAGTGCATCTAGATGACGATTTGTTTTGTCCTTGTCAATTCTTTAATGTGAGAGTTTGATTGATGAAAATTCTTTTTGCATCGAATGCTGGTTCAAGTGATGACTCGTGGATTAGTTTGTTACAGACTGCTTTGCCAGACACTGAAATTTTGTCCTGGAATGAGACCAACGAAACCACAGGTGCAGAGCTGGCCATAGTTTGGCGCCCGGACGCCACTTTGTTGTCGCGAGAACCTAATTTAAAGGCGATCTTTAATCTCGGTGCTGGTGTCGATGGCATCCTAAAACTACCCGGTTTGCACGATGGAATCGAAATCTACCGTTTAGAAGACGCTGGAATGTCCGTTCAAATGGCTGAGTACTGCGCGCATGCCGTTTTAGACGCATCACGTCGTTTTGCGGATTATCGGGCACTTCAAGCCCAAGGGCAATGGAAAACCATGGCACCCATTCAACGCCACCGCTGGCCGATCGGCGTTTTAGGTCTTGGGCTTATGGGAGAGCGGGTTGCTCAGACTCTGAGCGCATTGGAATATCCCGTCTCCGGTTGGTCTCGCTCACAAAAATCCATCCCAGGCATTCAATGTTTTGCGGGCTCTGACACGTTTGAAGCGTTTTTAAAGCAAACCCGAGTGCTGATCAATATTTTGCCACTGACACCCGAAACACATGGCATCTTGAACAAAGAGACCCTGTCGCAACTGCTGCCCAATGCCTACGTGATTAACGTTGCACGGGGAGAGCACTTGGTCGATGATGATTTGCTGGCGCTCATGGACGCAGGCCACATCGATGGCGCAACGCTCGATGTCTTTACAGAAGAGCCGCTGCCAGCAGCGCACCCATTCTGGACGCACCCCAAAGTCACCATCACGCCGCACATTGCGGCAGCGAGCTTACGAGATCAGACGGTGGCTCAGATTTCAGACAAGATCCGTGCATGGTCACGTGGTGAAACGGTCAGCGGACGCGTCAACCTTCAGACTGGTTATTGATAAAAAGATAATCGGGGCACTGAAGCCCAATTCTTAATACCCTGCGACTACGGCTTGGGGTTTCAGTGCCAATTGCTTAGAAGTTTAAAACGCCCAGAACATTGGAATAAAAATCACCCCCAATACCCAGAAAATCAGATTCAAGGGTAAACCCACTTTGATGAAATCTGAGAACCGATAACCACCGGCTCCATACACCATGGTGTTGGTTTGATAGCCAACTGGCGTTAAAAAGCTTGTCGATGCAGAAAATGTGATGGCCACTAAAAACGGTGTCGCATCTGCACCCATATACTGAGCTGTTGAAATTCCAATGGGGGTCAGCAAAACTGCAGCTGCAGAGTTACTCATCAGTTCCCCCAACAGCAAAGCCATCAGATACAACACGGCTAGAACCACATGAGGTCCAAAGTCGCTCACTAACCCCACGGTATTGTCCACGATGAAACCAGCCGCACCGCTGTTACTCATGGCAATCCCTAGCGGTAACAGTCCAGCCATTAAAAATAGAATGCGCCAATCCACCGCGTCATACATGTCGTCAGTTTCCACGCAACGCGTCATCACCATGACCATCGCACCCGCCAGCGCAGACACAGCAATGGGAAGCCAATCCAGCGCCGCTAAAACCACCACCAACGTCATCACAACCCAAGAGAAGGGCGTGCGCCATCCGCGGCCTAAGGGTTCATCGCGTTCAGATAAAAGAATGAGATCCCGGTTTTTACGCAATTGCGCCACATGCGATTGCGGCAAGAGCACCAATAAAATATCACCCAGATGTAAAACGGTGTTTTGTAGGGACTCGCGTAAAACTTGACCACGACGCTGCACCCCTAAAATAGATACATCTCGGCTCAAGCGTTGGTCTAGGACACTTAAACGTTGTCCGATATTACGTGAGTTGGGTGAAATCATGACTTCGGCTAAAACCCGTTTGTTTTTGGGTGCTGCCGGAATTCCACTGGTCGACGATGGTTTTGTGTCGACTTCCTGGGTGCTTGGATCTGAGGTCGCTTCAAGTGCCTGACGCACCGCTTGTGTTGGCTTTTGTGGCCAGACGACATCGGGTGAGGCGGGTTGTTCGGTATCGACTTCTTGCTCTGATTTAAAGCACAGCCCCATTTCCTCTTTCAAGCGATATAGGTTTTCCCATTTACCGCGAATCAATAACGTATCGGATTCTTTGAGTTTTTCAGCTCTAGGAGCCCAACGTTTTTCGTCTTTACGCCATAGCTCCAACACATAGACTTTGTAGGTTTGCGCCAGTTTTGATTTCTCAACGGATGTGCCGATCAGTGCACTGTTTTGAGGGATACGCATTTCAGTCACAAAGTGACCAGATTCGTGGAACATGCTGTCATCGACTAGCCCTTGTTCCGGTAAAATCCAACGACCCAAGGTCAGCAAATAAAAACAGCCCGCCAATGCACAGATCGCCCCTAACGGTAGAAACTCAAACATCGTAAAACCCTTGTGGCCCAGATCCTGCGCCATAGCGTTCACAATGAGGTTGGTTGAGGTACCAATCAGTGTACAGACCCCAATCATCTGTGACACATACGACAAAGGGATCAATGTTTTAGTCGGAGACAAACCGATCTGTAAACTTGCAGCAATCACCACTGGCATAAAGACAGCCACAACCGCTGTGTTATTCACAAACGGTGCAATCAACGCCAACAAACCAAATAACAGCAACAAGAAAGTCGTGGGGGATCGGCTTTTACTCAGAAGCTTGCCCACACCATTTAATGCACCCGTGTTTTGCAGACCTGCTGCAAGAATAAACATCGCCGCCACAGTAATCGTTGCCTGATTACTAAAACCACTGAGTGCTTCAGTCGGACTGATAAGGTCGAGCGCAGACAAGCTCACAAGAACGAGCATTGCGACGATATCCATGCGCAGTCGCTCGGTGATAAAGAGCACCATCGCAACGGCCGCAATCGCCAACACAAGTGCAATTTCAAGCGTCATAAAATTGAAGTGAACGATTCGTAGAGAAGTTAGATGAGCTCAATTCTCATCAAAAGCAAACTCGTTTGACCCGAGCGCACGCAATGCACTATACGACGAAACCATCATAAAAATAATGAGATGATTGGAATCGCAAACGATCAGATACCCAAATACGCTTCCTGAACTTGTGGATTGGCGCGCAACTGGGCACCATCGCCTTCCAGAATAATCCGACCGTTTTCCACCACATAGCCACGATCGCAAATGGCCAACGCATGTTGAACATGCTGCTCCACCAGAACAATGCTCATGTGTCCACGCATGCGTTCGATTTGCGCAAAGATTTCTTCAGTCAGAATCGGCGAAATCCCTAGCGATGGTTCATCTAAAAGCATAACACTGGGCTGCGCCATCATCGCCCGACCAATCGCCAGCATCTGCTGTTCACCGCCAGACAAGCTACCGGCCATGGTGTAGAGACGCTTTTGCAGACTCGGGAATATTTCCAGCACCTCGTCCAGTGTGATGAAACGCCGACTTTTGGCTCGTTTGTTATAGCTCCCTACAATCAGATTTTCTCGTACCGTCATGGCCGGGAAAATTTGACGACCTTCGGGCACGTAGGCAACGCCTTTAGCAGCCATTTGGTGTGCCGCATTCTGAGAAATATCCTGACCATCGAAGTGAATTTGACCTGTTTTTTTCACTAGACTGACGATAGATTTCAGAATCGTCGTTTTACCTGCACCATTGGCGCCAATGATGGTGACGATTTCACCTGCCTTCACGTTAAAAGACACATCCCAGACAGCCTGAGCCTGTCCATAAAAACAGTTGAGGTCAGTGACTCGCAACATAACCTTCTCCCAGATAGGCTTTAATCACAGCGTGATTTTTCAGCACCACATCAGGCTTGCCATTGGCAATGATTTCACCATTACATAAAACGACAATGTCGTCTGCGACGGCCGTTACAGCTTTCATAATGTGTTCAATCAGGACAATCGTCACGCCTTGATCTCTGATGCTTTTAATCAGTTCAATCGCTTGCGTCACTTCGGGCGGTGTCAATCCGCCCATGGGCTCGTCCATAAGCAAAAGGTCTGGCTCAGTCGCTAGCGCACGAGCCACTTCAAGCCGCTTTAAGTTGCCGATCGACAATTGACCAGCAAGATGCTCAGCCAGATTCTCAAGGTGAGTGCGCTCAAGGACGACTTGCGCTTTTTGGCGTGCTTGGCGAATATTTCGGCTTTTTGCCAAACAAGCGACCATCAAGTTTTCAAAAACCGATAATTTTGCCATGGGCTTGACGACCTGAAAGGTGCGTGCCATCCCAAGCGCATTGAGCTGATACGATTTGAAATTGGTGACATCCTTGCCTTTGAAATGTACTTGACCTTCAGTGGGCGCAAAAGCTCCGGCAATCATATTAAAGCAAGTCGTTTTACCAGCTCCGTTGGGGCCAATCAGTGCCAGAATGCGACCTTCTTCTACACTGAATGACACATCGCTGACTGCGGTCACACCACCAAAACGTTTCGTTAAACCATTGACTTGAAGAATCGCCATCGTTTAACTCCTTCTCGTGATGCGATCACGCAATTGACGCAATCCCTGAACCATGCCGCCCGGTAAGTACACAATCACCAGCATAATCAGTAGGCCGTAGACGATTAGATAAAGTGAAGGAAATGCCTGCAAGAAATGCACTGTCTTCAGATATTCTTGTAAAGCAATCAGCAAGGTTGAACCTAAAATGGGCCCCAAAATAGTCCCAATCCCACCAATCACGGTCACAAAGATCATTTCTGCAGATAATGGCACGGTAAACGTCATGTCAGGATCAATGAACTTGTTATATAAACCGTAAAAACCACCTGCGAGTCCAGCCAGAAACGCACTGATAAAAAGTGCTTTGCTTTTGACAAGGCTGGAGTTCATCCCCATGGCTTCGGCAGACTCCTGATCTTCCCGAATCGCAATAAAGGTGTATCCCGTTTTAGAGCGCATTAGGAAATAACAAAACAAGCAAACCAGCGTGGTCAGCAGTAATGCGACAAAGAAATACTCCATTTTTGTGAAGATCTGAATCCCAAAAAATGTCGGTCTTTTAACGAGCAAAATGCCTTCGCCCCCGTTAGTGACTCCTTTTAAGTTGCGAGCAACAATGTGCACAATTTCAGCAAATGCCAGTGTCCCTAAGGCAAAGTAGGGACCTTTAAGGCGAAACAGAAAAAAGCCAACCACCAAGGAGAAAAGCCCAGCCAGCAAACCGCTGAGCAGCAAGGTCAATGCCATATCCAGCTGCAAACTATTCACCAGCAACATGGACGTATAGGCCCCTACGCCTAAAAACATGGCATGCCCAAAAGAAACCTGTCCGGTAAAACCACCCAATAGGTTCCAAGCCTGACCCAGCATGATCCAGATCAGAATGGTGATGACGATTGAATAAATATGAATGTTCGCAACCGCCGGAATAATCCAAGCTAAAAGCGCGGCAACGATTAAGGAGGGTATCCAAGTTTTCATGGTTTACGCTCCTTTACCAAACAAACCTTGGGGTCTGTAGAGCAACACAATTAAGAACAGCACCAGACCGAACACATCGCGGTAAGCGGTGCCGCCATCAATGTAGGTCGCCCCAAAGCTTTCGACTAAACCAAGCACCAAGCCACCAATCGCAGCCCCTGGGATACTGCCCATCCCGCCAAGCACCACAATGATGAAAGCTTTAACTAAGAAGAGAGGTCCAATGGCGGCATAAATCGGGTAGGTGGTTGAGAGCACACCACCGGCAACACCTGCAAACACAGCCCCTAAACCAAACGTAATGCCTGAAATAACAGAAACGTTAATGCCAACGATTTGTGCAGCCTGTGGGTTTTGAGCAGCCGCACGCATGGCCAGTCCCAAGTCAGTACGTCTTAGCAGCAGATTCAGTAAGAAGATCAAGATGATCGTGACAAAAAAGCCTACCAGTAACGACGCATTAAAAGTGATTCCAAAGATATGCCAGATTCGGTTTTGCCAATAAAGCCCAGATCCAGTCAGACGCAAAAAGTTAGGACCCACAAACAAGGGCAGGGCAGCAACGTTCACCAGCAAGATACTGGCCCCGGCTGTGAGCAGTAATGTATTTTCTTCGCCACCTTCGCGAACTTTTTCAACAAAAAACTTGTAGAGGTAATACCCGATCAGATAACAGACTGGTGCAGTGATAAAGATGCTGACAAACGGATCAAAACCCGCTGTTTGAAATAGAAAGTAACTGATAAACATGCCGATCATGACGAACTCACCGTGCGCCATGTTAATCACGCGCATCACACCAAAAATGAGTGTCAGCCCCAACGCAATGATGGCGTAGACTCCGCCAATCATGAGTCCATCAAAAAAAGTCTGAATCATGATAGTCCGTCCATAGATCAGTCAGGCAATGATCGAAGAAACGTGATGAAGCGAATCTGCGCAAATACCGTGGGGTACTTGCGCAGTGGTTTGTGATTAACGCTTCCAGCCCGGGAATTTAACGATCTCGGCTTGTGCCTGATCTTTCGGATAGACCGTCACCATCTTGCCGTCGATCCATTGCGACAAGTCTGTGAGCGCCCGGTTTTGATTGGTATACCCATCAAATGCTTCAAACTTCACTGGACCAAAGACGGTCAACAAATCCGTTTTAGACAATGCGTCACGTACCCCATCGCGTGTCATGGGATTGGCTCGACTCAGCGCATCAGCCAAGACATAGATGGCGGCATAACCTTCAACTTCATGTTCACCGGGTTCATGTTTATATTTATCCGTGAAATTCTTATGAAAAGCTTGGAATTTCTCTTGACTGCGATCACCATGCCAAGGTCCTGCGGTCAACACTGTTTCAGACAAATCACCCGCCTGGGTTGCAAAACCCATGATGGAGTGGCCTGCACCCGTGCCCACAAAGAGTTCTGGTGACAAATCAGCTTCTTGTGCGGCCTTCATCAACTGTGTGGCATCGTTGTCATCCCCGGCAGTCATAATGACGATATCGGGATTAAAGCTTTTGGCTTTCACCATGATGGGTTTCAAGTCGAGCTGGCCACCCGCGTACTTGATGACTTCGTAGTTGATACCCTCATCTTTCATATAGTCCTTGAGGGCGTAATCGTAGATTGCCTCGCCATACGCGTTATCGACGTTGACGTGAACAACTGTTTTGGGTTTGTTGTCTTTGAAATACTCTTTAAGGGTGTTGGGGTACATGCCAGCGGTTGGGTTCATCCGAAACACATACTCATAGCCCGAGCGTGTCGCCAAGTCACTTGAGCCATGGTCAATCAGATAGGGTGTCTGGTTTTCTTCTGCAACCTGTGCTTCAACCAGCGTCACACCCGACGAGCGACCACCCGTCAAGACCATAATGTCTGAATTTGAAACGAGTTTCTCAGTGGCGGTTTTGCCCATAGCCGGTTTTTCTTGAGAATCCTCAATAATCAACTCAAGTTTTTTACCGTTAATGCCACCCGCTGCATTAATTTCATCGACAGCCATGCCATACGCTGCTTGAAACTTCTCACCAAACACCGCTGCATTGCCTGTCATCGGCAAAACAGCACCAATCTTAACGGAGTCCTTTGCATAACCAGGCATACAAAATGCCAAGCTTGTCGTTAAGACACTCAATGCAAGTACATGCTTTTTCTTCAACATACCAGTCTCCTCGTTATTAAACACATGACAACTCTGTCAGTTTTATAATCAGTCTCTACGGACTTTTAATCAGTCTCTACGGACTTTTGCTCACTATACTGGACAACCTTACTCACGTGAGTAAAAAGCTTCGAATCACAGGGCAGACAGTTTCAGACAGCACAATCAGAGATATTTTTTAGAATAAATGACGGTCTAAAAGAGAGAGCACACAAGACGCATTCATTGAACGCTTGAATACGTTGCATTACCTAGGACAACTACTCGGTTTAGGGTGCCACGCTTTATACTGGACAATTGTCTACGTCTAATCCTTCTGTGTTGAGAGAGCCTGACTCAAGCGTACATTCTGAAGGACAACACAACCCAGCTTGTCGAGATCGATTAAAGGAGTTGCATGTCTGCCCAAGAAATTGCCACGACACCCATGAATTCAGAAACTGAATTCGACAGTGGCTTAGACAGCGCTGTACGCTGGCGCGTGTTGTTTGTTTTACTGGTGGCCATGTTTATGTCGCTGGTCGGTGTCAGTATTGTGAATGTGGCGCTGCCGTCTATCCGCTTATCGTTAGACACCAGCCACTCAGAAATTCAATGGGTCTTATCTGGTTATGCACTGACTTTTGGGGTGGTACTGGTCGCCGCAGGTCGAGCAGGGGACATTCTGGGTCGTGGGGGTTTATTTCTGATTGGTGTGGCCATTTTTACGCTTTCTTCAGTTGCTGCCGGGCTTGCCCCTAGCGGGGACTGGTTGATTGCAGCGCGCTTTTTACAAGGCGTGGGTTCTGGATTGCTCAGTCCGCAAGGGATGGGCATGATTCAACAATATTTCCGAGGTGCTGAGCGCGGTAAAGCTTTTGGCTATTTTGGGACGACAGTGGGTTTGTCCGTGGCTATCGGCCCAGTCATGGGTGGCTTACTCATTAAACTGGGTGGCATGGACTTAGGCTGGCGCTTAACCTTTCTGGTGAATGTGCCGATCGGTTTGATGACCTTTATTCTCGGTTGGCGCTGGTTCCCACGCCCATTGATTCGCCGGACTGTCGCACAGCGTCATTTTGGAGCCCCTTGGTGGTACATGTTGGATCCTGTAGGATCGTTGCTACTGGCATTGGCCGTTTTAGCAATTCTGTTTCCATTTGTGGAATCCGGACGTTCTGCCTGGTTTTGGGTTTTGCTGTTTGTTGGGTTTTATCTAGTGTATGCCTGGGTGCGTTGGGAACAACGCTACAAACGTCAGGGACATAGCCCCATGGTGGATCTGTCTTTATTTGTCACTCCGAGCTTTCGAAACGGGGTTGTCATCATGACACTCTATTTCTTTGGCATGACCAGTATTTGGGTGCTTGTCGCTCTTTACGTGCAAGAAGGGCATGGCTGGTCAGCTTTCCTGTCCGGTCTGGTGGGTGTGCCTTCGGCTTTAATTTCGGCCTATTCAGCCCACTGGGCAGGGGATCGGGTTGCCCGCATGGGTCGCAAGATTGTGATTGGTGGGCTGGCCATTGCGTTACTGGGTCTGGCCATGACCATTGCTGTGGTGATTCTGAACACAACACATGGTTTGAGTGTTTGGTGGCTTTTATTGACCCTTGGGGTCTTTGGGATCGGGCAGGGGGCGACCATCAGTCCAAACCAAGCACTGACTTTGTCTGAAGTCCCCTTGGAATATGCGGGCAGTTCCGGTGCCATCTTACAAACGGGGCAGCGCATGGGGACGTCCGTGGGGATCGCTTTAATCACGGCCGCTGTCTTTTTCAGCTTGTCGCACTATGATTGGACTGTGTCCATGGTTGTGGGTTTGCTGATCATAGCGACCGTCATTACCATTGCGCTTTGGGTTGCAGTGCAGGACTTGAAAGGACGAGAAAAGACCGGTCTGAGCAATCTTTAGTGCGTCACAAAATCGGCAAAAACTCTGTGAGTCGGTGAATCTAAGAATCTAAGGATTAGCGGCGATGAAGTAATTCGGGGCCAATTTCTTCAAGTGTTGTGACCCCACTTAAACGCATCGTGCGCTGTAACTCATCGCTTAGGATTTCAAGGGCTTTTTCTGCACCGGCCTGGCCGGCTGCGCACACACCGTATAGTGTGGCGCGCCCCAAAAGAACCAGATCAGCGCCACTGGCCAAAGACGCCATCACATCACGGCCTCGTCGAATCCCGCTATCCAGAATCAATGTGAAGTGTTCCCCAACCGCTTCACGAATCGCGGGCAATGCATCTAACGCCGAGATTGCCCCGTCTAACTGGCGTCCGCCATGGTTGGACACCATAATGGCATCACAACCAATGGCTTTAGCCTGTCTTGCGTCGTCTGGATGCAGCAGACCTTTGACGATAAAGCACCCAGGCCATAAATCTCGCAATCGCTTTAACTCATCCCAATCGAGCGCGGGATCATAACTCTTACCGACTGACGAGGCCACTTGATTTAAGTTCGCTGCTTGTGGCACAAAATCTCGCAAGTTCGCCATTTCAGGTAAACCATTTGTCAGCTGTTGCCAAACCCACCCTGGATGACGCGCAAAATCTAATGTATTGCGCACAGTGTAGCGAAAGGGTAATCCGAAATCATTTCGGAAATCCCTTTCACGTTTTCCCCCGACCGGCATGTCGACTGTGATCACCAAAGTTTCATATTGGGCGGTTTTAGCACGGGTAATTAGTTTCTTTAAAAACGGCTTATCGCGAAACACATAAGCCTGAAACCAGAGTCGACCGGGTGCTTCTTGTGCGAGCTCCTCGATTGACACTGTGGCTGAGGTCGACAACGTAAACGGAATACCAAACTTGGCACAGGCGCGCGCCAATGGAATTTCCGCACGTGGCCAACCAAATCCAGGTGCCCCAGTTGGACCCACCATCATGGGTAGGGCACAAGGACTGCCAAACAAATTTATTTCCAAATCAATTTCAGAGACATTTCGTAACAATCTAGGAATGAACTGAATTTCATCAAATGCTTGACGATTGAACTTCATCGTCAATTCATCTTCAGCGCCACCATCATAAAAATCAAATACTGCACGCGGTAACCGACGTCGTGCCAGTTGACGTAAGTTTTCGATATTCTGAACGCGACGTAAAGAGAATATGCTCATGAATTTGTTTTCATTTAAAAACATCAAAAATTGGAATCAATCGCCGCCATCGCTTCAAACAAACCCCTGTTCGACGTGATGGGGCGACCCATTCACAAGCTGCTAGATCAACGTGTTACTGGATTTCTTTTTTCGCCTGCTCAACCGCTTCACGCATGGCTTTCAACGCTTCAGAGCCCGGGCGACCACGATCATCCAATGATTTAGCCCAAGCTTGTGCTGAACGATCATAGGCTTCGTACATTTTTTTCTGATCTTCATCGCTAAAGGCCAATGTTTTGACGCCTTTGTCCTGAATTCTCTTCAATGCGTTTTGCTCAGTTTCATCAAAGTTTTTGCAGCTCGTGGACGAAACTTCCTTACCCACTTCCATAATCACTTTTTGCTGTTCAGGTGTGAGTTTATCCCAAGCTTTTTTGCTAATGGAATAGGTCAACACAATCCCTGCGACGTGGTCTTTGTTGCTGCCAGTTTTCACCAGATCGTCTAGACCATAGTCAAACAAGCTTTGTGCAGGCCAGAATGTGCCGTCAACCGTGCCACGAGACATGCTTTCGTAGGTTTCTGGTGCCGAAAGATCAACGGGGACCATGCCCATTTCACTTTGGGTACGGGCCATGGCACCGCCAGCTGAGCGCATTTTCAGGCCTTCAAGATCAGCCATGGTATTGATATCTTTGTCTTTGGAGACAAAGATATGGTGACGTGTCATCAACACCAACACCGGGATCACTCCTTGTGCATCCCACTCTTGTTTTTGCAGAAAACCACCATCATGCGTCATGTTCCAAAGTGCCACAAAACCTTCACATGAGTTGTTTGAGAAAGCACCGGGCAGCTCCAAGACGGCCGACAAGGGCATTTTGTCTTTCAAGTAGGACGGTCCGACATAACCAATGTCAGTCACACCGGATTGTGTGAGTTTGAGCATGTCCGCGGCTTTACCCAATTGCTGACCTGGAAAGTATTTAAAGGTCACTTCCCCGTTGGTGCGCTTTTCAACCTCATCCATGAATGGCTTGGTTGATAAGTTATAGATAAAGCTACCATTGGGCAAAATATCAGCCACACGCAATGTGACTGGTTTTGCGTGCGCGACACTCAGACCAGCACCCAGCGTAAACGCTGTAGCCAGGCTGGCTGTCAGGGTACGAAGGACTTGTTTTTTCATTTTGAATCTCCTCAAAGGACAGGTCATTAACGACAATTTAAAAGCTGCTTAGTTTTAGGTTTTTAGGTTTTTGAAGAATCAATGCCTAAGGCTTACATCAGTGACGGCAACCACAGCACAATTTGCGGAAACGCCATCATGAGTCCGATGGCGACAAAATGAGCCAGCACGTGTGGCCAGATTCCACCAAAGACTTCTGTCACGGGGCGTTTTGCATAAAACGCCACCACAAAACAATTCAACCCCATCGGTGGTGTGAGTAAACCAATCTCTGCAATCACAATCACCAACACGCCAAACCAGATTGGGTCGTACCCCAGTGTCACAACCACAGGTAGAACCACGGGGATTGTCAGAACCAGAATTGCGATCTGATCCATAAAAGCGCCAAGAATCACATACATGAGGAAGATGGCGGCCATAATCATCCAGGGCTGCGCATCCAACGAACTCACCCAACCGACCAAATCTTGTGTGACACCCGTCAAGGTAAAGAAGTAACCAAACACATGGGCGCCCAACAAAATCATGGCGATCATGCAGGTGCCTTGCGTTGCACGCAGTGTGGCATCGAAAAGATCACGTGGTGAAGCACGTTTACGCATTAATGTGATTAACAATGCACCAAAGGCGCCCAGTGCAGACGCTTCCGTGGGTGTGGCAATGCCACTGTAAATCACACCCGTCACCATCAGAATCAGGACTAAC
The DNA here is from genome assembly GCF_048820935.1 of Orrella sp. 11846. Classification (NCBI taxonomy): domain Bacteria; kingdom Pseudomonadati; phylum Pseudomonadota; class Betaproteobacteria; order Burkholderiales; family Alcaligenaceae; genus Orrella; species Orrella sp. 11846. Next base: position 167,634 of record NZ_JBMERD010000001.1, on the reverse strand, counting down.
ATGGGACCCACAACTTTGAGCAATTTGAACTTGTAAGCCCAGGATTTAGGCTCTGTGGTCGGTGCCGCTTTGGGGTCCAAAGTCGCCAGGATATAAACCGTCACAATGATTGTCAGACAAATCAAGAGTCCAGGAAAAATCCCGGCAATCAAGAGTCGTCCAATATTGGCTTCGGCTAGCAGCCCATAAATGATGAGAATCACGCTAGGAGGTATTAACATCGCCAGCGTGCCTGAAATGGCCACAACGCCTGCGGCCATTTTGGGTTCATAGCCGTGTTTGATCATGGCAGGCAAACTCGTGGCAGACAAAGTCGCAGCAGCTGCTGTACTTGTGCCACAAATCGCACCGAAACCTGCACCAGCAACTGAGGTAGCCATACCCAGACCACCACGGACACTACCAAACCAGGCGGCGGCTGCCTCAAACAAATCGTCCGCAATACCGCTTTTTAAGACCAGTTCAGCCATGAGTAAAAACATGGGAATGGTAATGAGCTCATAGGAGTTCACCGTTGACAAAGGCACGGTTTCCAGAATGCCCATCATGATGTCCCAGTCGCCCACGATCAGTAGACCAATGGCGCCGATAATGCCCATCGCAAAACCAACCGGCACACCCAGCACCATGAGAACCAACAATAAAACAGTTAATGTGATCGCAATCATGGTTTAAATCTCCCCGCCGGGTTCGTGTGAAGCCGCTATGTTTTGTACGATGTCACGACCCGTGAGAATGCTGGCTAGTTGTCCAATAAACCGAAAAAACAGTCGCAATACCAAAAGACCAACGCCCAAAGGCACAATGGCCGCCGGGATCCAAGTTGGAAACGATACAAGGCCTGCCGTAGCATCACCTTGCACGAATGCATTCCAGGCTCGCTCCACACCGACATACGTAATCAGAGAGAACAGCACCAAGCTGATGGCAGACGTAAAAACTTCAGCCCATCGTTGACCAAGCGGGCTAAATCTCTGAATTAAAATATCCAGTGAAATATGTTTATTGGCGCCATAGGTTCCTGAAACAGCAAAGAAGAAAACAGCCACCATGAAGTAAAGGCTGACCAAGTCGTAGGCCCAGATCAGCGGCGCATGAAAGGCGTAACGCAACACCACATCAAGACCCACAATCAACATGATGGCAAACATGCAAACCGCGGCTAAAGCATTAAAGATGCGTTCGAAAAATAGAATCAGTCTTTCGAGAGCATGCATAGACAACTCCAGTTCAGTCATTCAGTGGGCACCGCAGTGCCCATACAACAGACTACAAATTTGTGAATCAAGGTGCGAGTGAGGCCACTTCAATGAGCATCGGACCCTCATAGGCCAGACCTTCTTTCAGGATTGCTTCAATTTCTGACTCACAGGCAATCCGACGTGTCTCTAAGCCGTAGCCTTTAGCCACTTGAATAAAGTCTGGATTGAACAAGCCCGTACCTAGGCAATCACGGCCTGGATACTCTTGGAGCTGGTGAATCCGGATCGAGGCATAGCACTGGTTGTCTGACACAATCATCAGAATGGGTAATTTGCGCTCGCACGCCAAAATGATTTCATTGCCAGTCATTAAAAACCCACCGTCACCGGCCATGCCGATGATTTTGCGATCTGGGAAACGTAGCTGACTGGCCAATGCTGCTGGCGTGCCGTAGCCCATGGCACCTACGAGTGGTGCCATCAAACGTTGCGGTGGCTGAAACTCAAAATGACGGTAGACCGGTGCAGCAAACGTGCCAGCATCCAAGGCAATGATGGCGTCCGACGGGGCCAAACGTTTAAGTGCTTGAACCACTTGCGCAAAAGGGACACCTTCTTGCTTTGTCTCTTGCGACTTATTCTGTGCCGTGAAATCAGGCCAGGCTGCGTATTGTTGATACAGACCTTTTAATCGAGCAATCCAGTTTGTACGCGTTGCATTGGCGGGCTCTGCCTGAGCAGGTGTCAAGTTTTGTGCAATCGTGACAGGATTGGCCACAATGCCAAACTGTGCGTTGAATTGTGCACCAACGACGTCGGGGTCTGGGTAGCAATGAATCAGTATTTGTTGTGGCCAAGGATGGTTGGGGAAGGTGTACCCCTGTGTGGTGATGTCATCTAACAAAGTGCCTAACGCAATAATCAAGTCGCTTTCGTGAAATGCGTCCATTTGGTTCTGAGGATTGGCCAATCCCAAATCGCCCACATAAAGAGGGTGCTCATTGGGGAACAAATCCTGCTGACGAAAGGCGACAGCCACTGGAATTTGCCACTGCTCCGCAAAGGCTAACAAGGCTTCACGACCACCGGGCTGATCCATCATGCCACCGGCAATGATGAGCGGTTTTTTTGCGTTTTGAATTTGCGAAGTTAGGGTTTGATGTGAGGCTTCAGTCAGCGTCGTGGCAACTGGCTCTGGACATGTCCATTCAGGAATCTCAACCGTCTGTTGCTGAATATCTTCGGGTACGACAATCACGACTGGACCTGGCGTACCACTGGTCGCGACTCGCATGGCTCTAAATGTAGCGGTCGCCAATTCAGCGGGATCGGTGACTTCAACAACCCATTTGGCAATTCGGCCAAACATATGACCGTAATCAATTTCCTGGAAAGCTTCTTTGCGCAAATGTGATTTAGGGACCTGACCCACAATCATGATCAAAGGCACCGCATCTTGTTGTGCAGTGTGTACAGCAATCGCGGCGTTGGTAGCACCTGGGCCACGACTGACCATAAACACGCCGGGACGACGTGTTAGACGACCATCGGCACACGCCATAAACCCAGCACCAGATTCGTGGCGGCAGGTCACCACGTCAATCTGAGGAAACTCATTGAGTGCATCTAAAATGCCGAGATAGCTTTCTCCGGGCACTAAAAACACACGGTCAACGCCATTGGCTGCAAGGACGGACATCAGAGCATGAGAAGAGGTTTGCACGATAATTTCCAGAATCTGAACAATGAATGAGAGTCATTTTGCGTCTTGAGCCCGTCTGTTTCAATACTTTCTTTGTATATCAGTTAGTATTTAATTGCATAACAGAACAGTGAAAGTATTTAACCAAGTCAACGGAGTCACTCGGCATGGATTTAACGCGAGTGCATTATCTGATTCATGTGGCACAAACCAAAAGTCTGTCTAGAGCAGCTGCGGTGCTTGGCATCACGCAGCCTTCATTAAGCCGCCAAATACAGAGCTTGGAAAAAGAATGTGGCACACGGTTGCTATATCGCCACGGTCGTGGTGTTTCTTTGACACCGGAAGGCGAAGCTTTTCTAGACAAGATGAGACCGCTTCTGCTCGCTGTGACCGATGTCATGGCTGCCCAGAAAAAACTTGCCGATCAACCTGCCGGAAAAATTACCCTAGGGCTCACCCCCACGGTTGCTTCATTGATTGGGATGTCGTTATTGCGCCGAATACGCGAAAGATACCCAAAGATCGAGCTCAATGTGGTGTCAGGCTATAGCGGTTATGTGCACGAATGGTTGGTCGATGCTCGCGTGGATTTGGCCATTTTGCATGATGCACGTCGCAGTCAATATTTTGCAGCTCAACACTTGGCTGACATGGGGTTGTATCTGATTTCCAGTGGCCAAACACCTGTGTCTAAAGCTTCGCAAAATCAGGCTAAAGACTCTGAGATATTGATTAAATTAAATGAGCTTAGGCAGTTGCCACTCATTTTACCGAGTGGCAATCACGGCTTGCGACGCACCCTAGAAACTGCAGCCTCACAGATCGGAATCACGTTAGAGATTGTGCAGGAGATGGATTATTTGCCGCTACTTTTAGAACTAGTCGCTCAAGGACAGGTTCACGGTGTGCTGGCACGTCCCGCATTTGCAGGCAAAGACATCGAGAAACAATTATTAGTTCGCCGATTAATCTCACCAGAAGTCAGTACTCGATTGATTTTGATTAAAGCAGCCCATCGCCCAATGACATCCGCAGTTCGAGTGCTTGAACAAGAGATTTATACTTTATTTCAAGAGATGGATGAGCAAGGAATATTGGCACAGATGCGAGTCACTTTATCCACTGAACTTGCACAGACTAAAGCACCATCGACCAGAAATCAGGCAAAAAGCACTCTGACACCATCAGAGGCTGATGTTGGCGCCAAAACACAGACCGGCGCGCCAAAAGCGCACAGTCCAGATTCAGTTCAAGCCCACTGCGTTGCAGACTCTGAAACAAACCGTGATGACGCCCAATGCGACTAATTTCAAAGCGGCTACGTACGATTTGTGGATCTTGATACAAAATATCAGCTAGAGGGCGGCTGCTTAAGCGGCGAATCCCTTGCCAACAACCATGGGATGCACGTAAAGGCGTCAGGCTTCGAGCCAGCACACAGGGTCGATTGTTAATCGACATCAGCACTTCACGGTTCCAAACTGGACCATCACCAAAGAGGGCGCGATCTTCCAAGCGTGGTGACTCGATTCCTTCAAACACCACGCGCAAATGGAACTGACCCAACGTACGTAAACCCGTGGTTAGGGCACCAGGGCGCATGAGCCACGCCGTTTGAATGGAGGAGCAACTCGGAAAAGGCTGTTCTTGCCAGCCGGTCGTTTTGAGAAAAGGCATCATAGTGGCGTATTATCGCAGCCTATGGAAAAAATGCGTATCTCTAAACTTCTAGCCCAACAAGGTTTGTGTTCACGACGTGAAGCTGACCTCTATCTGGCTCAGGGACTGGTGACAGTCGATGGTGAAGTTGCCCAAGTGGGCGACAAAGCATGGCCGCATCAAAAATTGGTTCTGAAAGGTCAGGCTCAAAAAACCCAACAAAATCGGGTCACCATTTTATTGCATAAACCGATGGGGATTGTATCCAGCCAAGCCGAAGATGGTTATCAACCCGCGATCACCTTGATCAAGCCATCTAACCAATCGCCTTTAGATCGCAGTGGTGTGCGTTTCAAGCCCACGATGCGCCATGGCTTAGCCGTGGCTGGTCGACTCGACATCGATTCCACAGGTCTCTTGGTGCTCACACAAGACGGTCGAATTGCTCGACAGCTCATTGGCCAAGACAGTGATATTGAAAAAGAGTACCTGGTTCGAGTCAGTGGCAAACTCATCCCCAATGGACTGGCTCTGCTGAATCACGGTCTCAAATTAGACGGGCAAACACTTAAACCTGCCAATGTTCGTTGGCTCAATAACGATCAATTGTTATTTAGGCTTAAAGAAGGGCGCAAGCGCCAAATCCGTCGCATGTGTGAACTCGTCGGACTTAAAGTCATTGGCTTGAAACGGGTTCGTGTAGGCAAAGTGAAGCTCGGTGAATTGGCACCGGGCACTTGGCGTTTTTTACGAGCTGATGAACGATTTTGAAGCAAAGGCGATGAGTTGATCTTTAAAGTCAGCTAAAAATTCGTTCATATTGACTGCAAATAGGTGTAAAGTCAGCGATTACGCCTACGATTTCAGAGTGTCAGTGTTACACTCAATCCCAAATTTGATCAGGGTTTACGAGCACCTAAAACATGTTTGATTTAATACGTAATCACCGCCGCTGGATGCAGTTTATTTTGCTGATTCTGATTGTGCCGGCTTTTGCTTTCTTTGGCCTTGAAGGCTATATGAGCTTTATGTCCGATGAAAAAGAACTGGCTGTTGTGAATGATCGTTCGATCACCTTGCCTGAGTTTGATCAGGCCAGACGCGCTCAACTCGAGTCCATGCGCATGCAATTGGGCCCACAGTTTGATGCGCAGGCCATTGATACACCTGCGTTTCGTGAGAATCTGCTGAATCAAATGATTGACCAACGTGTACTGGTCGCTGCTGCCATGGCAGGCCGTTATAGTGTTTCAAACGAGATGTTGCGCCAAACCATTGCCGACGTACCCGTCTTACAGGTTGACGGTCAGTTTTCTCCCGATCGCTACCGCGAGGTTTTAGCGGCACAAGGCATGACACCCGATGATTTTGAGCAGCAATTGCGCTCAGATATGATTTTGTCGCAAGTCTTAACGCCTATTGGCTCTACAGCACAAATCCCCACAGTAGTGATGGACGGCATACTCAATGCGTTGACAGAACAACGCAATGTGGCCACTCGACGCTTTTTAGCTGATGCTTACCTGGATCAAGTCGATCTCAGCGAAGCAGATCTCAAAGCTTGGTATGACAGCCATGCCAAATCTTTAGAGGTGCCTGACAGCGTTAGCATTGAATATGTCGTACTCGATGAAGACGCTGCCACCCAAGGTGTAACCGTCACCGACGATCAGATTCAGTCTTTCTATGGTCAGAATCAATCCCGTTACGGTCAAGCCGAGCGTCGTCGTGTCAGTCACATTCTGTTTGATGTCCCACCCGGTGCAAGTGACGAAGCACGTCAAGAAGCCAAGGCCAACGCTGAACAAGCTTTGACTGATGTGCGTGCACAACCTGATGCTTTTGCGGACATCGCTAAAGAGCGCTCAAAAGACCCAGGCTCTGCCAGCCAAGGTGGTGATTTGGGTTGGATTGGCAAAGACACCCTGGTGCCTGAAGTTGAAAACGCTGTCTTTGCTTTAGATGAAAACGCCATTAGTGACATCATCGAAAGTCCGTTTGGCTATCACCTGATTCTGGTTACGGGTATTCAGCCCGCTTCAGTCAAACCACTCGAGCAGGTTCGCGATGACATCGAAAGTCAAATCAAAATGCAATTGGCCTCAGCCCGGTTTGCCGATCTGAGCAATCAACTCACAGCCATGGTCTATGACCAGCCTGAAGCACTCGAACCGATTGCGCAGCAATTGGGATTGACCTTGCAAAAAGCCGATGGTCTAAGTCGTGATGGTGTTTTATCCGATGCCTTGATGCACCGTGAAGTGCCCATGACAGCCGATGTCAGTGCTTTACTTGAGCATCCGCGTGTGCGCCAAACGGCGTTTTCTGAAGAGGTTTTAAAGTCAGGCCAAAACTCAGGTGCTATTGAACTTTCAGCTGATACGATGATTGCTTTGCGCGTCACCGATTTGAAGCCAGCGCATATCCCGTCCTTTGATATTGTCCAAGATTTGATTCGTGACACCCTGACCCAAGAACGCGCACTCAAACTGGCACGAGAAGAGGGCGAGAAAGCCTATGAGGCCATCAAAGCAGGTGGTGAGGCTTTAGGCTTTAGATCGGCTCAAGTCGTCTCGCGTGTGTCTGCGATGGATATGAGCGAAGTTGAACTGTCCGCAGCCCTAGCTGTTCCTCAAGATGAAGTGCCCAGTGTCGTTGGCGTTGAAACGTCAAATGGCTATTCATTGGTTGACGTTTTGGCCATTGAACCCAATCTGCAAATTGAAAGTTCAGAGCGCGCTCAACTGCAAGCCCAGTTCTCTCAGGCATTGGGACAGGCGGAAGAGGCCAGTGCGATGCAAATTTTGCGTCAACAATTTGGTGCCAAAATCACACCTGAGGGTCGTGCTGTGATTGAGTCCAATGATAATGACTAATACTTAATTTTTATTTCTCGCATTGTCTGCAAAAAGGCCTGAGTTAACATCCAAACTCAGGCCTTTTGCTTTTTGATGTCTTCTGCTATTACGGAAATGGATGACGAGCGGCTAATCCAATAGCGGCTCAAATACCGCCCAAACGTTTTCTAGGAGTTGGGGTTGTGCTTGCGCAGATGGGTGAATGCCATCTTCAATAAAAAGGTTGCGATCCATTTCAATGCCTTTCAATAAAAAAGGCACAAACGACGCACCAGTGTTTTGTGCGACATCTGCAAACATCGTTTTAAAGGCGTTGGTATAGGCTGGGCCGTAATTGGGTGGAATCTGCATCCCAATTAAGACCGGTTGTGCGGATGCGTGTTGTACTTGCTCAATCATCTTGGTCAGGTTTTGTTGGCTCATCGATAAAGGTAAGCCCCGTAGGGCATCATTGGCGCCTAGCTCAATGATCACAATCGATGGTTGATGGTTCTCTAATAGAGCGGATAAACGACTCGCACCACCACTTGTGGTATCGCCACTGATACTGGCATTGGTCACCTGATGCTGTGGATTCATCGTATGCAGGCGTTTTTTAAGCAACTCAACCCAGCCAAGTTCTCGTTCAATGCCATAAGCTGCAGACAAACTGTCTCCAACCACTAAAATGTGTTGTGCGTTGGTAGTCGGTGTTTGAACATTTTGGCTGGCTTGCGCAAGCTGTGCGTTCACGAAACCCGCACTTGAAAGACTCAAACACATGGCCATTGCGCCGTGTAATAAAAAGGACCGTAATTTCATGTCAGAACAGTTTGCTATTCGAGTTAAGGGTTTGTCTAAATTGGTTCAGGACGTAGAAGGAGACCTGCGTATTCTGGATTCAATCAACTTTGACGTCAATCGCGGCGAATCAGTTGCCATTGTCGGCGTCTCAGGCTCAGGTAAATCGACCTTACTTGGACTCCTAGCAGGCTTGGATGTTCCCAGTGCAGGCGAAGTCTCTTTGCTCGGACAAAACTTGTTTGCGATGAATGAAGATCAACGCGCGCAATTTCGAGCCCAACACGTCGGTTTTGTGTTTCAAGCATTTCACCTGCTACCCAATCTAACGGCCCTAGAAAACGTCATGCTGCCATTAGAACTCATGGGCCGAACCAATGAAAAGCAGGCCAAAGCTTTACTAGAGTCTGTCGGGCTTGGGCATCGATTCCATCACTACCCAACCACTTTATCAGGCGGTGAACAGCAGCGTGTCAGTTTGGCACGTGCTTTCATGACACAACCTGATTTGTTATTTGCCGATGAACCCACTGGTGCATTAGACGCATCCACAGGTGCACGGATTACCGAGCTCATGTTTGAAATGCATCGCGCCCGTGGCACCACACTGATTCTAGTCACACATGATCGGGACTTGGCTAGTCAGTGTGCTCGACGATTGGAAATGCAGGATGGCCGATTGGTCGAGAAACCAGACCCAATCTCAGTTGACTAAATGGCCATATCAGCAGTCATATCAGCGATTTTTAAACGTCCAGCGTTCATAGAAGGCAATTCCAACCCCACTCGAGATAATCACAGCAATTCCGACCCATGTCATCAAATCAGGGAAATCTCCCCAGATCCACCAACCCAATGCGCTGGCAGCCGTGATTTGCAAATACATAAATGGCGCTAAAAATGAAGCCGGCGCATGTTGATAGGCTTTGATTTGTAAAAAATGTCCTAAAGCGCCTGTGAACCCCATAGAAACAAGGACCAACCATTGAAATGGACTAAAGGTCCACAACACGGGGACACTGGCTTTCCAAGTGAGGATCAACGTGACAGTCATGACAACGGCACCGGATAAACCACTCCATATCAACGTGGTGTAAGCCGAATCCACGGCCACCCGGCGATTGAACAAGTGTTGCACTGCAAAGAAAAAAGCAGTCGCCAACGCAAAAATTACGCCAATGGGATCCAAACCAGCACCCGGTCGAATCACGATCAATACACCGGCAAACCCAATCACGGCTGCAATCCAACGAGCGAGACGCTGTTGCTCACCAAGTACCCAAGGCGCTAATGCCAGCATGATCAGTGGCGCTAGAAAGGCAATCGCTGTTGTTTGCGCTTGTGGCAGATAATGCAATGCCGTAAAGACGGTTAATGTAGAGATCAGCATGCTAAAAGCACGCAAGAACTGAAATAGAGGCGCTTGGGTGCGTAGAATTTGAATGCCATGCTTAGGCAGCACCACAACACATAAAATGCCAAAATGCGCCAAATAACGCATCCAGGCAACCGTAATTAATGGTGTCCCTAATCCCAGCAACCATTTACCACTCGCATCCATGGTGGATAAAGACCACATCGAGCTGTAAAACAAAACCAAACCCAGCAACATGTTGGGCATAGGGAGATGTTGATTATTCACAAAAGACGTCCTGGTTAACGAATCGGGATAAAACCTTAGTCAATGCGTGTGCCTATCATACGCGCACGCGACGCTCTTTGTGATGAGGGGGGGTATATATTGAGACCCGAGGAACTCACATACGCCTCAGAAGCGAAATACATCGCTCCGAGACGGGTTTAAATCGGCGGATTAACCTTTGACGCGGACAATGCGGCGAACTTGTGGAATGCGTCGCACGGTGCGAAACACTTTAGCCAGATGTTTACGGCCTTCGACTTGAATGGAAAGCGACATCAGCAACGTTTCACCTGCATCATCCTGACTGTTGACCTGAACAATGTTGGAGTCGGCTTGGGCAATTTCACCGGCAATTCGTCCCAGCACACCGCGCTCATTGAGTGCAATGACTTCGAGCCGAACCACAAAGTGTTTGGCCGTATTCTGATCCCAGGAAACATCCACCCAGCGTTCTGGTTCACGATTTTTAGCACGCCGTGCTACCGGACAGTCAGCAGTGTGCACAATCAGACCAGCACCGGCTCGCACGCTGGCGATGATTTCATCGCCAGGGATGGGACCACAGCAGCGTGACAACACAATGGCTTGACCTTCATTACCTTGAATCAGGATGGGGGCTGCTTTAGCCGCACTCATGGTGTCAATTTCAGCAGCTGTCGTCGCAATCAGTGGGTGTGCGGCGGCAAAACGTCTGGCAACCACAGCGGCCAACCGTTTACCCAAACCAATGTCTGCCAGAATCTCTTCACGAGATTTTGCGCCACTTTCTTTGACGAGTTTGTCCCAGGTCGGATCATCATCAGCCGGATAGTCAATCGACAGTCCAGAGAATGCTTGGGTCAGCAAACGTTGACCAAACTGCACCGATTCTTTGTAACGAATGGTGCGTAAATAATGACGAATTTCAGAACGCGCACGGCCTGTGCGGGCATAGTTCAACCACTGTGTACTAGGTTTGGCCGCATCTGATGTAATGATCTCGACCGAGTCACCACTTTTAAGTTCGGTGTGGAGTGGGACATATTCGCCATTGATCTTACTGGCCATGGCCCGATTCCCCACATCAGTGTGGATTGAATACGCAAAATCAATCAGCGTCGCACCGCGTGGCAGAGATACGACTTCGGTATCCGGTGTGATCACGTAGACCGCGTCAGGGAAGAGATCCACCTTGACGTGTTCAATAAATTCGTTCGAGTCACCTGTCTGACTCTGAATGTCGAGTAACGATTGCAACGAAGAATGGGTTTTCTTCTGAATGTCACTCAATGTTTCATGCTTAGCTTTATAGATCCAGTGAGCTGCGACACCTTGCTCAGCAACATTGTGCATCTCAACTGTGCGGAACTGAAACTCAATAGGCGTTCCAAAAGGACCCACAAGCGTGGTGTGCAAAGATTGATAACCGTTCACTTTAGGAATGGCGATGTAGTCTTTGAACTTGCCTGGTACCGGGCGAAACAGCTGGTGAATGATACCCAGAGCCAAATAACACTCGGGCAGGGTATGCACAATAATCCGAAAACCGTAAATATCTAAGACTTCTGAAAAGCTCTTTTTTTGTGAACTCATCTTGTCATAGATACCAAAGAGCGTTTTTTCACGCCCCATCACCTTGGCTTCGATGCCAGCTGCGGGCAGGGCAGCGCTCACGCTGTCGAAAATTTTGGTTAACACTTCCCGACGATTGCCGCGTGCTGCAAGAACCGCTTTGTGTAACACCCGAAAACGATTCGGATGAATCGCCGCAAAACAGCGTTCCTGCAGTTCACGAAACACTTGATTTAGACCGAGCCGATTGGCAATCGGGGCATAAATATCGAGTGTTTCTCTAGCGACGCGTCTTTGTTTGTCTGGTTTGACGCCATCGAGCGTGCGAATGTTGTGCAAACGATCGGCAAGCTTAACCAGAATCACGCGCAAGTCACGCGACATTGCCAACAGCATCTTGCGAAAGCTTTCAGCTTGCTGCTGGCTTTTTGATTCGAACCCGAGACGATCTAACTTCGATAAGCCATCGACTAGTTCAGCGACATCTGGATTGAAACGTTCTGCGAGCTCGGATTTTGGGACTCCCGTATCTTCCATAACGTCATGGAGTAGGGCGGCCATAATCGCTTCCACATCAAGCTGCCAGCCAGCACAAATTTCTGCCACCGCAATCGGATGCGTAATATAAGGCTCACCACTAGAACGAAATTGTCCTTGATGTGCTTGATCGGCTAGACGAAACGCATCCCGAACCTGTTCGATTTCTTTGGGTGATAAGTATTCAGAGACGACTTTATGAAGGTTGGTCATTGCAGCAATCACCAAGGCTGCAGATTCTTCCTTCTGTACGGTTTCGTACTGGAATTCATTCGACTGTTCGGATGCGGCAGGAGACACTGACTGAGTTTGACCCGCAAAGGAGCCCGCCTCAGGGAAGCTGGGTTGAGTTCTTAAAGAAGATTCAGAATGTGTCATACCTAAAATCCACCTGAAGGTTGTCCACTTGTTCTGTGAAACAGAGAAGAGTCTGCTGAGTATCCGTCGGTCCGTTCATAAAGTCAGTCAGAAGACTCAGGTTGGAACTTTTCTGAGCATTTCCAAACCAGTCAGGCCTGCTGCGACCTCACGCAAAGCAACCACGGTGGGCTTGTTTTTAGAATCCAAGCGGGCTTCATGACCTTGTGCCAGTTCACGTGCACGATAGGTTGCAGCCAGCGTCAGCTGGAAACGATTGGGGATCTGTTCTAAACAGTCTTCGACAGTAATACGTGCCATAAAGTACCTAACTCAGGTTAAATAAATGGGTAACAAAAAACGCAAAGCGGACCAGTCATGAACTGATCCATCTGATAAATAGATGCGCTTGCGCCTTTATCATAGCCGCTAATAGGCTGCTATAGCGCGTAATCCGCGGAAAATCAACGGATTTTGAAGGATTCGAATAAGGTTCGATGCAGCAAACTCTGACGTGCGTAACGTAAACGTCGACTTTGAACGATGGCTTGTAGTTGTTGTAAAGCCACATCGAATTCCTGATTGATGACAACAAACTCAAATTCAGGTGCATGCAGGATTTCTTCACCCGCATTTTGCATACGCCGTGCAATCACCGCCTCGCTATCTTGTCCGCGATTGCGTAAACGATCTTCAAGCGCTTCGAGTGAAGGCGGCAAAATAAACACACCGACCACATCGGGAAGCAACTGACGTACTTGGCGTGCACCTTGCCAGTCAATTTCCAAAATCATGTCACGACCGAACTCGAGTGCATCGGCCAGTGGTTTTTTAGGGGTTCCGTAAAAATGGTCATGGACTTGCGCCCATTCCAGAAACGCATTTTGATCACGCATCTCAAAAAACTGCGCTTCACTCACAAAGTGATAGTGTTCACCGTCAGTTTCACCGGGGCGGGGTGCACGCGTCGTATAGGAGATTGATAGCGCCAAGCCTGCATCGCGTGCAAGCAAGGCATTTACCAAGCTGGACTTACCAGCGCCACTGGGTGCAGTGATTAAATAAACGTTTCCGGCAGAAGTAGTCATAAGAGAAGTTCGCTGCGTACAATGGCGTCAAAGCATAGCAGATCAGCACAAAAGCTGCTTAAGAACCACATCATAGGAGGAAAATCATGTCACAACAAAAAGTTGCATTGGTCACGGGCGCAGGCTCCGGTATTGGTCGTGCAAGCGCTCTGGCATTGGCCAAAGCAGGGTGGGAAGTCGTGCTCGTTGGGCGACAGCAAGAGACCCTAGAAAAAACCCGTGAAATCCACCCCGAATTACGTGAGCAGCTTCATGTGATGCCAACTGATGTGACAGATCCCAATGCGGTCAAAGCGTTGTTTGAACAGATTCAGCAACAATTTGGTCGACTTGATCTCCTGTTCAACAACGCAGGGCGGGGCGCACCTGCAGTTCCCATTGAGGATCTACCCGTTGAAACTTGGCAAGATGTCGTCAATGTCAACTTAAACGGCATGTTTTATTGCGCACAAGCCGCAATTCGTCTCATGAAAGCACAAACACCACAGGGTGGGCGCATTATTAACAATGGATCAATTTCTGCCCACGCACCACGACCGTATTCCATCGCCTACACATCCACCAAGCATGCAGTGGCCGGTCTGACCAAATCGATATCACTTGATACCCGGGCTTATGGCATTGCTTGCACTCAACTGGATATTGGCAATGCTGCGACAGAAATGACTGACCGTATGGCCAAAGGTATCTTGCAAGCCGACGGCTCAACCAAAGTCGAACCTCGAATGGATGTTGAACACGTGGCACAAGCCATTGTTCAAATCGCACAGTGGCCTTTGGAAACGAATGTCCAATCCATGGTCATCATGGCAACCAACATGCCATTTGTGGGTCGAGGCTAACAATCTAGCCAAAGCGAATTCAATCGAACAACGGGTCTACACATTGTGACCAATCAGGTTATTTTGTGTAGACCTCTTTACAGCATCAAGCACTTCACCACCTCTGTGGTAAAAATCGAGCAAAATACAAAGGCATCACGATATGTGTTTGTTCAAGGGCAGATGAGCCTAGCGTGCCGGTTAATTTAAAGGTTTTTACGGGTGCACATTTTTCAATATAAGAAGCCAACGATCGAGCTCTTGTGCGTTTCCCACTTTTGACTTCAACAGGAACAATGTCGCCTTCATCGGTCGCCAAAATGAATTCAATCTCAGCGCGAGCGTCCCTCCATGAATAATTCGGGTCAATACCAATAGCCGTCAGTTCTTGTTGTACAAAGTTTTCTGCCACAAAACCTTTGTATTCATAGTCTTGCTGTTTAATTTCTAAATAACTACTGCCCAGCATATGGTTGAGCAGACCCACATCAAATAGGAATAGCTTGACCATATTCTCTTTTTTATAAGCGGCTAGCGGTGATTTTGGTCGTCCTTCAATCGGGTAGTTCGGCAAAGCTAAGCGGCAGCAAGTGAGCCAGTGAATGGCTGTTTCGAAATCGTTATACCGAGATTTGCGTTCGTGCACATTCTTAAATTTGAAACGCTTAACGGACTCATCGTACACAAGTGAAAGCTGTGATGGAATGCTATTAAAAACTGATTCAATCAGTGTGGCATCCACCTTACCAGCGTATTTACCAAAATCACGCCGATACCCGTCAACTAAATCAGCTTGAATTTTAGAGACTCTCTCGATACGCTCTAAAATGCTCGAGTCTTTGTACTGATACCAAGCGTTAACAGCTTCTGGCATACCTCCCGTAAAAAAATAGTCTGTCAGCCTATCCATTAACAGAGTATGTGCAACCTGAGTGTTTGCCTGATCATCATAGGCTTTGATGAGCGCCTGTTCCTTGGAGGCGTAAATAAACTCTTGAAATGTGAGCGGTCGTAAATTGTATTGCTCGACCTTACCAACTGGGAAAGTATTGAGCAATCCAATATTCGAGCCACTGGCTGCAACGAAATATGATGGTGTTTTTTCTGCAAAATATTTGAGTGATGTTACGGCGCGTTCACATTCACCAATTTCATCAAAAATTAGCAGATCAGTTTCAGGGTTAAAAGCCTGATTGCTGAGCAATTCAAGATTTAACAACACATCATCTGGAGAAAGTGAGCCAGCGAACGCCTCTTTGTAAGCGGGGTTTTCTAAAAAGTCGATACGAAGAACATTGGCAAATGTGCGACCAAACAACTCTTGCAACAAGTACGTTTTACCTGTTTGCCTAGCACCATCGATCAACAATGGTTTACGAACCGACTGGTTTTTCCATACCATCAGAGACTTTAGTAGGATGCGCTGCATTGTTTCTTGCTTATTAAGAACGTTAATCAGCCGATAGTTTACTTTGTTTTGCATTTTTATGCGCATAAAAGTGTAATATTTTCAATTTTTATGCGCATAAAAGCGTAAAAATCGTTTTATAAAAACTACATCCTAAGACAGTCAATACGAAGGTGTAGATCAATGACTAAAACAAACCAACTATTAGGCTTGTTCGCTAAGACTGTTCGTGCAAGTTGTTGCGTTTACGCTGTTGCCGAATTGGCATTTATGCTGGGTATCACCAATGATCCAGCGTTTTGAAAGAGCTTGGCCGATAGTGTTCAGAAAATTGCCCCACTAAAGCACTCAGGGGTCTAAGGTTTCGGCTTGTCCTTAAATACTAGTTGTTAAAAGTTCGCTTCTGTAGAGGAATGAGCCAGGCGTTGAGGGTGCCTTACTCAATATTCTGAATCTGCTCTCGCAACTGTTCAACAAGTAGCTTTAAATCCATGGCAGTGCGTGTGATATCTAGATGGGCTGCTTTTGAACCCAGTGTATTGGCTTCACGATTCATTTCTTGCAGCAGAAAATCTAATCGTTTTCCATGACCACCAGCATCAGTCGTATCTTCCAGAATCACCTCTAGCTCAGCTAGATGTGAACGCAAACGATCCAGTTCTTCGGCCACATCGGAACGCAATGAGAAGAGACTGGCTTCAGCATGGATGCGTTCAGACAGCTCGGACGGACTAATCTGACTTAAAGGGGCCGCTTGCTCCAGCACATCGCGCATGCGAGTTGCAAGGCGATCTTGTTGCAAGGCCATCAGTTCTGGCAAACGGTCTGTCAACGCACTGACTTTCTCATCCACTTGTCGGGCAAGACCTTGCATGACAACTGCCAATCTTTCACCTTCACGCAGCCGGTTGGCTCGCAATTCAGTCAAAGCGGTGCGGCATGCTTGCTGGCACAAGGCAACCCAAGCGAGGGGATCTGTTTGTGCACGGTTGTTGTCAGGCCATTGCAATAAATCACTCATCGTCGGGGCTTGCAATTCAGGTAAAGTTTCACGCGCATTGAGATACGTATCACGCACAGCAGCCAACGTGGATGGACTGATCATCTGGGCTTCGTTTTCAGCACTACGTACGTAGCTTGCGCGAACTTCAATTTTTCCCCGTCTGATGGCACGACTGATGAGATCGCGCATGCTCATTTCTGCATAACGAAGTTCTTCAGGCATTCTGAATGAAACATCCAGATAGCGGCTGTTCACACTACGAATTTCGAGTGTCACAGTACCAGGATCGCCTTGCGCACGTCCCGTGCCAAACCCCGTCATACTTTGCATTTAATAACCTCAATTCTTTATTTTCATTTTCAATACGGGCGATTATAAAGGCTGGCGTCTTCGTTTCCTCTAAGCCACTCATCGCATTCGGATTATCTAAGCCAAAAATGCCTTTAGCGGCTCTTTTTAAGTCTTAATGGTCCAATTGCAGCCCCATCACCACTTCGGGGATCTGAATAGCCCAGTGCCATTTCAGGCGTAAAAATTACGGATTCCACGCGACCGGCAGCCCGTGAAGCCTCAACGTTTTGACCGAGCATCTGCAAAATATGAATCGTATCAGGGCTATAGCCAGGCTCCAAAAACAGTCGATCAGGCTTCCATTGATGATGCATACGGGGTGCCGCGATTGACGTTGCCAAATTCATCCGATGATCCACCATATTCAAGATTTGCTGCAAGACAATCGTAATAATCCGTGCGCCACCGGGTGAACCTGTTGCCAACCAGGGCTGTCCATCTTTAAAAACCAGTGTGGGTGTCATGGAGCTTAAGGGGCGTTTACCTGGCTCAATGCGATTGGCTTGACTGCCTGTGAGGCCAAACGCATTGGCCAAACCAGCTTTCACAGAAAAGTCATCCATTTCATTGTTTAACAAAACCCCGCTTTGCTGCGTCATCCACCCCGAACCAAAGTTCAAATTCAGCGTTGTCGTAAGGCTCACCAAATTACCCCATCGATCTGTCACCGATAAATGCGTGGTTTGTGTCCCTTCTTCAGGTGCTTCACCGGCTGCAATGGACTCACTGGATGTGGCTTGCGTCAACGATAAATCGGCAATTCGTTCTTGCGCATAGTCTTGACTGACAAGCCAAGACACTGGAATCTTCGTAAAATCCGGATCGCCCAGATATTGGGCTCGGTCTGCATAGGCACGTTTACCGACTTCTGCGAGCAGATGTAGACTAATCGCACTTCCAAAGCCATGCTCTGCAATCGGATAGTGTGACAACATGTTGAGCATTTGCACCAGATGAATACCACCTGAACTCGGAGGTGGCATGCTCACGATCTCCATGCCTCGATATTCACTCCGAATTGGCGTTCGCCAGACAGGGCGGTAATTCGCCAAATCGGACAGACTCATGGCGCCCACATCTTCATTGACGGTTTGCACAATATCTTGCGCCACTTCACCGGTATAGAAACCGTCAACACCATCGTCTGCAATCGATTGCAAGGTCTTCGCCAAATTAGGCTGTTTTAAAAGATCTCCAACCTGCAAAGGCTCCAAAGCCTCTAATGGGCAGTCAATCAGGATACATGTTGCCTCAGGCTGACGTTTTTTAAAGAATACGGATCGATTTGGTGCTGATTTATACAAATGCTTCTCATGACTGCGCAAAAGTCTGGCCAGCGTCGGCGTGACTCTAAATCCGTGTCGCGCATACGCAATGGCCTGAGACATCACCTGTTCACGTGTCATCGTGCCTTCTTCTTCCAACAAGGTCAGGAGACCTGCGACACTGCCTGGCACACCAATACTAGCGGTCGACTGAATCGACATGCCCGGCACAGGATTGCCATCTGTATCGAGAAACATGGTTTCATGCGCCTCATCAGGGGCCGTTTCCCTAAAATCGAGTGCACGCGCCTCATTGGTTTGCTGTTGATATAAAACGGCAAACCCGCCACCGCCCAGATTACCCGCATAGGGAAGGACAACGGCCAGCGTAAAAGCAGTTGCCACGGCAGCATCGACAGCTTGCCCACCGCGCGCCAAAATATCTGCACCAACCTCAGAAGCCAATACATGATCACTAGCCACCATGCCATAGGGGGCTTGCACGGGCTCAAAGATAGCGGCTCGATCTTGATAGTTCAGAACTGCCTGAGGCTTGGGAATCACCTGATCCGCGGTTGATCTTGCCAGAACGCCCGTATTCAAAACACTCAGACTGAGCGCCAAACCAAGGACAGCGAGTTTTTGCATGGAGAAATATCTAAAACCAAACGTTCTTCTGTCTACACGTCGTTGACGCATCCTCGATACAGGATTGAACTGACAGCGTATGATGGTCGATTGTTGTTTGTATTGATTCATAAGGGAGAACATCTTGTCTGGTTCCACAATAACGACTTCGACACGCCTTGATGAGCGTGCCTTGGATGCCTTGCGCCCCGTGACCTTTGAGCGACAGTTCACACGTTACGCAGAGGGCTCTGTATTAGTGAGTATGGGGCACACCAAGGTGTTGTGTACCGCCAGTGTATTGGATAAAGTACCACCGTTCCTAAGAGGACAGGGTCAAGGCTGGGTGACGGCTGAATATGGGATGTTGCCACGATCCACCCATACACGCTCCGATCGCGAAGCGGCTCGCGGCAAACAATCTGGTCGCACGCAAGAAATTCAACGCCTAATCGGGCGCAGTCTCAGAGCAGTGGTGGATCTGAAAGCGCTGGGTGAGCGCACGATTCAGATTGACTGCGATGTTTTGCAAGCAGATGGTGGCACGCGGTGCGCCAGCATTACGGGTGCGTGGGTTGCACTGGCTGATGCAATGGATGGCTTATTGCAAAAAGGCCTCTTAGAAAAATCCGCACTCACCGATCGTGTTGCAGCCGTGTCTGTGGGTATCTTGGATGGTGAAGCCCGACTCGATTTGGACTATGAAGAAGATTCCAGTTGCGACGCCGATGTGAATGTTGTGATGACAGGCGAAGGCGAACTCATTGAAGTACAAGCCACAGCCGAAGGTCAGACGTTTAACCGAGCGCAATTTAACAAAGTATTGGATCTGGCTGAGAAAGGTATTCGTGAGTTACTAGATGCAGCACACACTGCCAGACAGACGAATTGACTAAGCGTTAAAAAACAAAAGTCTATAGAAATAATTTAATAAAATAGATCAAATTTGATTACAAATCTGTATCTTTAAAATCAATCAATAGTGTTATTTATTAATCAATTAAATTTATTTTTTAAATATTTTATTAATATTATCAAGTAACTATTTGATATAAATAGTTTTATCTTTTTAGATTTTTGTTTTTCTATTTATTTCTGTTTTACTTTTGACATTCGTTTTAGTTTGAATCGTGTCAAATCGGGCCACCACGAAGACAACAGTCATGTGGTGACCCGAGTCAAACCAACTATCCAATCAGTTGAGGATGCGGAAAATCGCTTCAACCTCAACAGCGGCATTGCCGGGTAGGGCAGATACACCCACAGCAGATCGAGCATGTTGGCCTGCTTCTTCGCCCATGATTTCAACCACAAGGTCAGAGGCACCATTCATGACAGCCGGTGTTTTTGCAAAAGGGGCTTGCGAGTTGACATAGCCTGTCAAACGGATGCACTCAAGTACACGTGACCAATCACCATTGACCGACATTTTGAGGGCTGCAAACAAGTTCTCCATGCAAACGCGTGCCGCCTGATAACCTTCCTCAACAGTAAGATCTTCACCAACACGTCCCTGAAACAACATCTGTCCATCACGTGCGCAGGTTTGACCTGACAGATAAACCAGATCACTCACAACTCTGTAAAACAAAAAATTACCCACTGGTTTGGGTAACACAATGGCATCAATGGCTTTGGTATCCATGCAAGTCTCCTGCGTTTAACGCGTTGAAGGTTCAGATTCGATCGGCAGTGTCTAAGCAGACCTTGCCCGACACTTTGTCCAATCATAGTAAGCAATCTGCACTTTAGCAGTCTTTCAAGGTGATCGGTTCATTGCAGCTTAGGCACCAGTCACAGGGTAGAGCACTTGGATCAAAGAACTTTTCAAACGTTTGGGTGTATACGCAAGTAGGGCGTCTTCACTTTGTCATGAAGACGCCCCACAAGCAACTGACACAAACGGAACTTCAGTCAGAATGAACCAGTTTGTGTGACTCAGGTTTTACGCGGCTTGCTTTAACAACAAAGCTTGCAGCACCTCCTGATTACGTAGTTGCCAGACATGCGCAATGATGTCTTCAACTTCCTGTGCAGAAGCTGCACCTTGGTAGGTCCCCAAGCGACGTGTCTTGTCCTCAATTTCTGGACGTGACAGGGTGTTACCTGGATCGCCTTTGGGCTCATCAACACGACCTGACAGTGTTTGACCATCGGTGGTGGTTACGGTGACCTTACCAATCCAGCGTTGTGGGTAGGCGGTGTCAACTTCTTCGTCCAACTCCATAGTGACTTTATTACGGAAAGCGGCTACTGCATCGTTATTGAGCGCTTCATCAAAGCCCTTCAGATCGGCAGAATTACGCAATGCGATCAGTGCCAAGACAGTCCCCATGGAGAATTTGGACTGGTGAACAGTCTGGGGGTCAGTCACGGGACCGAGCACATCAATCGCACCTTGGTGCACATGCGTCACAACAGAAGCGATTTGATCGGCTTTCAGATTGTTCGCTTGCATCACTGCCTGCAGCGCATCTGCTGCCGGGTGAGTGTGTCGGCAAGAAGCGTGGAACTTAAAGGAAGTTTCTGCCAGTGCCCAGCGTGTACCGAGGCGATCCACCAGTTTGGCTGGATCCGCATCTTCGGTCATCCCAGCACCCATACCTTGCGAGCCTTCCAGAATATGCGAGGCACCTGTAAAGCCTTCACGTGCCAAATAAGCAGCCTGCATACCTGCTGCAGCCGCATGCGCTGTGTGCAACTGTTTGGAGTCTGCGGCGTCTTTGAGAAATTCCCACAAGCCTGCAGCGGTGGTGCCCGCCGAACCGATGGCATGACACATTTGCTCAAAATCCAGCTTAAGCAAACGACCCACGGTCACAGCTGCAGCCAGCGTACCGGCTGTTCCTGTGGTGTGGAAGATTTTGTAGTGAGCACGGCCTAAAAATTCACCGACCCGAATGCCGACTTCATAACCAGCCACGCAGGCGGTGATGAATTCACGGCCACTTGCACCCACGGCTTGCGCAACAGCCAACGCCGGTGGAAACACAACTGCCGCTGGGTGAAACACGGAGCCATTGTGCACATCATCTTGCTCGACAACGTGTGCAGCTGCGGCATTGACCATCGCAGCAAAGTAGGGCGATGTTTTTGTGCGACGGACGTAGTCTTCGCTAGGACCGTCAGTAGGCGCCATTTGCGCTGCAAATGTGGCCATGGCCTGGACAGGGCGAGTCACGCTACCAGCCAAAATTGAACCCATGGTGTCGAGCAGCAGGTCTTCACAACGACTCACGACGTCTGTCGGGATGTCGTCGTATTGCAGCTCAGACGCAAATCGGGCCAGAACCGAGCTCGGATTGTCGCGTTGATTCAGATTGTTCGTCATATTCCCAATTCCTTAGAAAGAACGTGGCATACCCAGAACGTGCTGAGCCACATAAGACAAGATTAAGTTAGTCGAGATGGGGGCAACTTGATACAAGCGGGTTTCGCGGAATTTGCGCTCAATGTCGTATTCAGACGCAAACCCAAAACCACCGTGGAACTGCAAGCAGGCGTTGGCAGCTTCCCAGGATGCATCGGCTGCGAGCATTTTGGCCATATTGGCTTGCGTGCCGCAAGGTTTGCCGGCATCAAACAAACGTGTGGCTTCAAAGCGCATCAGGCTTGCAGCTTCCACGTTGATATACGCTTTTGCAATAGGAAACTGAACACCTTGGTTTTGACCAATTGGACGGTCAAACACGATGCGCTCATTGACGTATTTGGTGACACGGTCAATAAACCAGTAGCCGTCACCGATACATTCCGCAGCGATCAACGAACGTTCTGCGTTCAGACCATCCAGAATGTAACGGAAACCTTTGCCTTCTTCACCGATCAGGTTTTCTGCGGGGATTTCCAGATTGTCAAAGAATAGTTCGTTGGTCTCGTGGTTCACCATGTTTGGAATGGGGCGCACGGTCATGCCGTTTTTAACCGCATCATGAATGTCGACAATAAAAATAGACATCCCGTCGGCTTTGCGCTGAACTTCTTCGAGTGGTGTGGTTCTGGCCAGCAAGATCATCAGATCGGAATGCTGAACGCGAGAAATCCACACTTTTTGACCATTAATCACATAACGATCGCCTTTTTTAACGGCCGTTGTCTTGATTTTGGTGGTATCAGTACCGGTTGTCGGTTCTGTCACACCCATGGATTGCAAACGCAATTCGCCGCTTGCAATTTTTGGCAGATAGAATTCTTTTTGTTCTTTGGAACCGTGGCGAACCAGAGTGCCCATGTTATACATCTGTCCGTGACAAACGCCTGAGTTACCGCCTGAACGGTTGATTTCTTCCATAATCACAGAAGCTTCCGTCATGGACAGACCTGCACCACCATACTCTTCAGGAATGAGGGCAGCGAGCCAGCCCGCTTCGGTCAATGCATCCACAAATTCGACAGGGTAACCACGAACTTCATCGATCTTACGGAAATATTCGTCGGAGAACTGGGCGCAAAGGCTACGAACCCCTTCGCGGATATCTTGGTACATTTCGGCGTGCGTTGTCATAGTTGGCTTAGAATAAACAATTGAACATAGTCATACTTTGCCGTACCGCGACCAAATTGCCTATTGGTGTTTGCTTAAGTCTCGCTTTTACGCTTATGAACCGACTCTGTTCAAATCTTTAGGGGCTTCGCCACAAAAGCCGTACAAATACGGTCAGGCGAGCCAACGATTATTGCTTTTGTGGTTCTAAATATTGCATGGCCAGCCATTTTGACCTGACCGATCTACAACTTGTGGTGAACATTAGCAACGTGCACAGTCTCACGCGTGGGGCAGAGCGCACCCATCTGTCGTTGCCCGCTGCAAGTAACCGCGTCAAAAATCTCGAAGAGCATTTCGGGACGCGACTATTTCATCGCAACAGCCAAGGCGTCACGCTCACGGCTGCCGGTGAAGCATTTCTGAAGCATGCCCGACAAGTCCTCATGCAAATTGATCAGCTACGCGGCGATCTGCATGAATTTGCGAGCGGAACAAAAGGGCAAATCCGTGTTCTCGCGAACACGACTGCCATGACAGAGTTCATGCCCGCTGTTTTAAGCCGCTATCTGACCAACCATCAGGAAGTCAATGTCACCTTGCGTGAGCACTTAAGCTTTGAGATTGTCAAAGCGGTGAGTGAAGGTTCCGCCGATATTGGCATCGTGGCTGGTCAACCCGTTGGCGTCGGACTGGAATATTTACCCTATCGCAAAGATCACCTAACGTTAGTGACGCATCCAGATCATCCACTAGCCAAACGTGAAAACATTTCGTTTGTCGATACGCTTGAATACGACTATGTCGGTCTGTCAGAATGGAGCGCGATTCACCCCTTTCTGATTAAAGAAGCGGACTTGGTGGGTGTTGCTTTACGATTCCGGGTCGAAGTGGCCAGTTTTGAGGCCGTATGTCGCATGATTGAAGCGCGTGTTGGGATTGGCGTTGTGCCCGAACGTGCAGCCATGCGTTATGCCGGACTCATGAACTTGCATACCATACGACTTAAAGAACAATGGGCTGAGCGCGAACTCCATATTTGTGTGCGTGACCTCAAACAACTCCCGGCTTTTGCCAGAGATCTGGTGGATTTACTCTTGGAAGACGTGCCTGCCGATGAGGTCCAACCCCCAGCATCTGCGACCAAGTTTTAAGGAAGAACTTCTACCAACCCATGAAATCTGCTTTTGAAAAAACTGTCCTAGCTTCAGGAAATCCCGGTAAATGCCGAGAGTTTGAGTCTTTACTCGCCCCTCTAGGGATAGAGGTCGTTTCTCAAAAAAGCCTGGGCATTACACCAGCACCCGAGCCCTATGGCACGTTTTTAGAAAACGCACTCACCAAAGCCCGTCATGCCAGTGCGCAAAGTGGTTTACCCGCTTTAGCCGATGATTCCGGCTTATGTGTCAGTGCCCTCGATGGTGCACCTGGAGTGCAATCAGCCCGTTTTGCGCAACCACAGCAGGGGATGGAGCAAGACGCACTGAACAATGCCAAGCTGGTCCAGGTCCTCAGTCAGGTAACCAACCGTCATGCTTATTATGTCGCCGTGCTGGTTTTAGTGCGCCACGCCGAAGATCCGTTGCCAATCGTTGCGCAAGCTATCTGGCCTGGCGAGATCGTTTTAGAAGCGCAGGGTACGCATGGGTTTGGATACGACCCACACTTTTGGATAGACGCGCTGCAAAAAACCGTCGCACAACTTGATCCTGCCGTTAAAAACCAGATCAGCCATCGTGCCTTGGCCAGTCAGCGTCTCATTGAAATCCTCAATACGCCTTCTGTTGCACAACCTAAATCTTCTGCCACCCACTCAAATGCAGCCGATGCGGGCTGCGCGGTGACTTTATGAAACAAGACTCCCGCATTATTCCCATTCTGCAAGCCGATCAGATCAGCCGCCAGCAGGCACCGAGCGCACCAGTTGGGGGTGTGGCCGCACCACCACCACTGACACTCTATATTCATGTGCCATGGTGCATCAAAAAGTGTCCTTACTGTGATTTCAATTCGCACGAAGTCCCTGATCAGTTACCCGAAGCCGAGTATCTGGAAGCGCTAACGGCAGATCTAGAAGCGGCTTTACCCAATGTCTGGGGTCGCCAAATTCAGGCGGTGTTTTTTGGGGGTGGTACACCTAGTTTATTATCAGAAGCCACGCTCGATGCAATTTTGATGATGGTGCGCTCACGCTTGCCACTCTGTATCTTGCCGGAAATTACGTTGGAAGCCAATCCAGGCACGGCTGAAGCCAATCGGTTTAAAGGCTACGCCGCCAGTGGTGTGAGCCGAATTTCACTGGGTGTTCAAGCACTGGATGATGCGCAGCTTCTTGCTTTAGGACGTATCCATGACGCGTCTCAGGCACGCCATGCCATCGATCTGGCCTGTCAGACGTTTGAGCGCGTTAATCTGGACCTCATGTATGGTTTGCCAGAGCAAACTTTGTCGCAATGGCGCCAAGCTCTGCAAGAAATTCGCGGCTATGCCACAGGGCATCTAAGCTTATATCAGCTCACAATCGAGCCTCAAACGGTCTTTGCAAAATATCCACCCAAACAGCCCGATGACGATACCTTGGCTGATATGGAAGATGTGATCACGGATGAAATCGTGTCCCATGGCTGGGATCGTTACGAGATTTCTGCTTACGCCAAACGCGGCCAACAATGCCAGCACAACATGAATTACTGGCGATTTGGTGATTATTTAGGCATCGGACCGGGTGCCCACAGTAAGTTGTCCTTTCAAGACCGAATCATTCGACAAGCACGCACCCGTAATCCACAGCAGTGGATGCAAAACGCCTTACGCAGAGATGACTCGCACATTACGCATGATGCCACCATTGAGCGCCAAGACATGCCTTTTGAGTTCATGCTCAATGCGTTACGACTGAAAGAGGGTGTACCTAGCGATCTCTTTGAAAGCTACACCGGCATGCCTCTGCGGGAAATTTCAGCACCGCTCAATCGGGCAATGGATGAAGGCTTATTATCTGAAGATCCCACACGAATTGTGGCAACCGAACTCGGTTGGCGTCATCTAACAACACTGCAAAGCATTTTTTTGCCTGAAAACCTTTAAGATATGGGAAAATACACCTGAGCTAAGAGATTGATTTCAATATTGCAATCTCGACAGTTTTAAAGGCTGATCGTCAGTCCAGATACGGATAGGGACGCAGTCGCACCGATTAATCAGTTGATAGCCACAAGCAAACCGGAGGAAGCGGGTATCAGACACAGCGCAGTGTCAGACTATCAAACTTGGCACGCCTCAAGTTTCCCGCACAATAACAGATGGATATACAAGCCGTTCTCAAACAAATTGCCGAACACAACGTTAAATTTGTTGATTTTCGTTTTACTGACACACTCGGTAAAGAACACCATCTGACGGTACCCGCGCATACAGTCGATGAGGATAGCCTAGAATCGGGTCAGCCTTTTGATGGATCCTCACTGGCAGGCTGGAAGGGTATTGAAGCATCAGACATGCTGATGATGCCTGATCCCAACACAGCCCGGTTGGATCCATTTCGCGAAGAACCGACCCTCATTCTGACCTGTGATGTTGTCGACCCGGTCGATATGAAGGGATACGATCGCGACCCGCGTTCTTTAGCCAAGCGCGCCGAAGCTTATTTGCAGTCAACTGGATTAGGTGATACCGCTTATTTTGGGCCTGAGCCCGAATTCTTTGTGTTTGATGGCGTCACTTGGGACGATGGTCTCTCTGGCTGTTTTGTCAAAATCCATTCAGAAACCGGTGCTTGGAGTCGTGGCATTGAGTTTCCAGGTGGCAATCTAGGCCACCGTCCGCAGACAAAAGGGGGCTACGTGCCCGTTCCACCCGTCGACAGTCATCACGATTTACGTTCCGAAATGTGTCTGCTCCTTGAAGAGCAGGGCGTGGGTGTTGAAGTCCACCACCATGAGGTGGGTGGCGCCGGGCAACTCGAGATTGGTACGGTGTTTAACACCTTAGTGCAACGTGCTGACTGGAACCAAATCTTGAAATACACCGTCCACAATGTGGCACACGCCTATGGCAAAACAGCCACGTTTATGCCCAAACCCATTGTCGGTGACAATGGTTCTGGCATGCATGTGCATCAATCCATCTGGAAAGATGGCCAAAACCTCTTTGCTGGAGACGGTTACGCTGGATTATCTGAGTTCGCTTTGTTCTACATTGGTGGCATTATTCGCCATGCCCGCGCACTGAACGCCATCACCAACCCAGGCACCAACTCCTATAAGCGTTTGGTACCTCATTTTGAAGCGCCTGTGAAACTGGCTTACTCAGCTAGAAACCGGTCTGCATCCATTCGCATACCTTATGTGAGCAATCCAAAAGGGCGTCGCGTCGAAGCTCGCTTCCCAGATCCATTAGCCAATCCCTATCTCGCATTTTCTGCTTTGATGATGGCGGGTCTTGATGGTGTTCAGAACCGAATTCATCCAGGCGACCCCGCAGACAAGAACTTATACGACCTGCCACCGGAAGAGAACGCCAAAATTCCAACGGTTTGTAGTTCTTTAGAGCAAGCACTTGAAGCTTTGGATCAGGATCGTGAGTTCTTGACCCGAGGCGGTGTCTTTAGCCATGACATGATTGATGCGTACATTGATCTAAAAATGCAGGAAGTCACGCGTTTGCGCATGACAACCCACCCCGTTGAATTTGATATGTACTACAGCCTTTAAAAGCTTTCTAACACTTCAGCGGATCAATGCACATCCGCTGAAGTCATGGTGATGCCGAGAAATCACAGTAAAGACCTCATTGGTGGATAGAAAGTGCTCGTGATCTCGGCTTTTCCATGAAATTTCAGATAAGATTCAGTACAAGCAAACACAAAGAAACCATGGTTTTAAAGCACAGATGATCTAAACAATCCGTTTGTGATCAATCTGAATATTTAGCCATGACAAGTTACCTGAATGAGGTCTTCTCTATGAGCCATCAAATTATTCACAGCGATCAGGCCCCCAGCGCCGTCGGTCCGTATTCTCAGGCAGTGGGTGCCGCCAAAGGCACAACGTACTATCTGTCTGGTCAGATTGGTCTTGAGCCACAAAGTGGATCGTTGGTTGAAAGCAGCTTTCACAACCAAGTCCGTCAGGCTTTTGACAACTTGCTCGCCGTGATTGAAGCCTGCGGTGCTCAACGCACCGATGTGGTAAAGCTCACGCTGTATCTCACAGACTTATCTCGCTTCGGGGAGGTCAATACGATCATGGCTGAAGTGTTTGATGAACCCTATCCGGCACGTTCTACCTTGGGTGTGTCGAGCTTGCCCAAAGGTGCCTCGTTTGAGGTCGACGCAGTGGTCGTTGTTTAGTTTTTATCCGTAACACACAGCGTCTCGGATGTCTTCTCCTAAAAAAGCGACTAAAACCACTTCATCTGCCAGCGTTCTGACTCGTTTGGGACTGACGTCCCAAATGGATCTTGTCTTGCACTTCCCTTTACGCTATGAAGACGAAACCCGTGTCATGCCCATCGCAAGAGCTCGAGCAGGTCAATCTGTTCAAATCGAAGCCGAGGTGACACATTCAGAAGTTCTTTTTCGGCCTCGACGTCAATTAGTAGCGACAGTGCGAGATGATAGTGGTCAGATTCAATTACGATGGCTCAATTTTTATCCGAGTCAGCGCGAACAAATGCAGTCTGGCAAGCGCTGGAGAATTCGCGGTGAGGTGCGCCATGGCTTTCATACGCTGGAAATGGTGCACCCTAAAGTCAGTGTTTGCAACGCGCCACTCTCGACAACATTAACAGCGATTTATCCCTCTGCCGATGGCTTAGGTCAAAAGCAAATTGCCAACGCAGTGCGCAAAGCTATCGATAGCACAACGCTCGATGAGGTGGTCAGTGCTGAGTTTTATGAACCGCTTGGTCTCATGCCTTTTGCGCGCGCTGTGCATATTTTGCATGCCCCAACACCGGCTGAAAACCTCGATGCGTTAGAGTCGAGAACCCATCCAGCTTGGGTTCGGGTCAAGTTCGATGAACTTCTAGCGCAGCAACTCAGTTTGGCCACTGCCCGCTATGCTCGCCATCATCGGCAGGCCATTCCGCTGAAGGCACCCGTGCCTCCGCAAGTATCACTCACTGAGCAATTGATGGCGCAGTTGGCGTTTACGTTAACAAATGCGCAAACTAGGTGTCTGGATCAAATTCATCACGACATGACGCTGAACTACCCGATGCATCGTTTATTGCAAGGCGATGTGGGTAGTGGCAAAACCATTGTGGCTATGTTGGCAGCTTTAAGGGCCGTCGAAAACGGCAAACAAGCCGCCATCATGGCCCCGACTGAAATCCTCTCAGAACAGTTGTTTCAAAAGTTTCATCAGTGGTCGGAATTGGTCGGCCTCCGTTGCGTGTGGCTTTATGGTGCTTTAGGTGCT
This sequence comes from Orrella sp. 11846, assembly GCF_048820935.1. NCBI lineage: Bacteria > Pseudomonadati > Pseudomonadota > Betaproteobacteria > Burkholderiales > Alcaligenaceae > Orrella > Orrella sp. 11846. The sequence goes on along the minus strand of NZ_JBMERD010000001.1, from coordinate 137,875 downwards.
CGGCAAAAAAGAGAAACACTGGCACAAATTGCCAACGGTGAAGCGCATTTAATCGTGGGCACCCAAGCTTTGATTCAGCAAGGCGTGGCGTTTCATGATTTGGGTCTAGCCATCATTGACGAACAACACCGGTTTGGGGTGATGCAGCGCCTGACCTTGTCAGAAAAAGCCAATATCTTTCCACATCAGTTGTCAATGAGTGCCACACCGATTCCTCGCACGTTGGCTATGACATTTTTTGCAGATTTGGACGTCTCTGTCATCGATGAACGCCCGCCAGGTCGCACACCAATTGTCACCAAGCTCATTAACCAAGCACGCCGCGACGAAGTGATTGCTGGGATTTCCAACGCCATTGAAGAGGGTGGTCAGATTTACTGGGTGTGTCCGCTCATCGAAGAAAGTGAAACACTTGAACTACAAACCGCCACACTAGCCTTTGAAATGTTGCAAGAAGCCCTGCCACATGTACGCATCGGATTGGTGCACGGTCGTTTGCCCGCCGCTCAGAAAAGTGAAGTCATGCGAGCTTTTGCTGAACATGAATTGGATTTGCTCGTGACCACCACCGTGATTGAGGTGGGCGTGGATGTACCGAATGCCGCATTAATGGTGATTGAAGACGCACAACGATTTGGTTTGGCGCAACTCCATCAGTTGCGCGGCAGGGTTGGTCGTGGGGAAAGGGCGTCAATATGCGTTCTAATGTTCGAAGAGCCGCTTTCAAAAATTGCACGTGAGCGTCTTCGCGCCATGTATGAAACGGACGATGGTTTTAAGATTGCCGAGCGTGATCTGCAATTACGCGGACCTGGTGAATTTTTGGGCGCACGACAATCTGGTTTGGCCTTACTCCGATTTGCCGACTATCAGGCAGATGCTTATTGGGTGGAGCAGGCAAGGGCGCTGGCAACCAAACTGCTTGAAAATCATCCCGAATCTGCACAAGCCCATCTTGATCGCTGGATGCCGAACCGACATAGCTATTTAAATGGTTGAACTTTTAGGTCAACCGATGGAGTAGGTAGTGACATTAACGGAATTGAAATATATCGTGGCATTAGCCAGAGAACGCCATTTTGGGAAAGCAGCAGAAAGCTGTTTTGTGAGTCAGCCAACGCTATCTGTTGCCATTCGTAAATTAGAGGACAAACTGGGTGTGACTTTGTTTGAGCGCGGTGGGGCAGAAGTCAGCATGACCCCGATTGGACAAAGAATCGTTGCGCAAGCGCACAAAGTCCTACAGGAAAGTGAAACTATTCGTGACATCGCCCGTTTGGGTCACGATCCATTGGCCGGGCCTTTACATGTTGGCGTAATTTATACAATCGGGCCGTATCTTTTACCTAAACTGATCCCTTTGCAAATTCAAAAGACACCACAAATGCCTTTGATTTTGCAAGAAAACTTTACGGTCAGATTGATTGAGCTCGTACGTCAAGGTGAATTGGACTGTGCCATTATGGCTGAACCCTTACCCGATGCGGGGTTGCAGTCCTTAGTCCTGTATGAAGAAGACTTTGTCGTTGCCGTCCCGAGCAAACATCCGTGGGCAAACAAAGAATCCATTGCAGCCGACGAGCTCAAACAAGAAAACATGTTGCTTCTGGGGAGTGGTCACTGTTTCAGAGATCATGTGCTCGGGGTCTGTCCGGAGCTCTCTCATTATTCAGATACCTCTGAAGGCATGCAACGCACATTTGAAGGCTCTTCACTAGAAACCATTCGCCATATGGTTGCAGCAGGAATTGGGGTGACCGTTATGCCGCAAACCGCAGTGGCTGCCACGGATCCAAGTGAATCAGCGCTGATTCGATACATTCCGTTTAGAGATCCGGTGCCCAGTCGTCAAGTTGTTTTAGCTTGGCGCAAAACATTTACGCGCTTACCAGCAATTGAAGCTCTCGCTGAAGCGATCATGGCCACCGATTTACAGGGTGTACGTCGAGAACTCATGGTTTAAGCCGCGTTCTTGCCATGGAAATATCACTTAAACACGCGTGAAAATGTTATGCTTAAAGCATCAATCACAATGTTAAGGAGTACGCGATGACAGATAAAAATAATGCACCCGCCATCAATATTGGCATCACTTCAGAAGATCGTGCCGCGGTTGCGCAAGAACTCTCCAAGCTGCTAGCCGACTCGTACACTTTGTATTTGATGACCCACAATTTTCACTGGAACGTGACGGGTCCTATGTTTAATGCGTTGCACCAGATGTTCATGGATCAGTACACCGAAACATGGAACGCACTAGATGAAATCGCAGAACGTATTCGTGCCTTGGGTCACTATGCACCAGGGACTTACGCCGAATATGGCAAGCTTTCAACCATCGCAGAGCCACAAGGTGTGCCTAGCGCCATGGAGATGATTGAAATGCTGGTCAAAGGCAATGAGGCTGTTGCTAAAACGGCACGTGCTGCCTTTGCAAAAGCCGATGCCGCCAATGATCAGCCAACCGCTGACATTCTCACGCAGCGTCTGGATGTGCATGAGAAAAACGCATGGATGTTGCGTTCCATGCTGCAGTAATGGGACACAGCGCCGTATTGCACCGAGTCGGGCTTTATGCCCGACTCGTTCGTATTGATAAGCCTATTGGCACACTGCTGCTCATTTGGCCCACACTTTGGGCACTATGGATTGCGGCCGAAGGTGTGCCACCATGGCCCATCCTCCTCGTTTTTGTTGTTGGCACATTTTTGATGCGCTCTGCAGGCTGTGCAATCAATGATTACTTTGATCGTGACTTTGACTTGCATGTCGAACGCACGCAGCATCGAGTACTGACAACTGGTCAGATTCAACCCAAAGAAGCGTTGCTTGTTGCAGCCGGTCTGTCGCTCATCGCATTCTTTTTAGTGCTCTTATTAAATACACTGACCATCCAGCTTTCATTTGTAGCTTTAGCCATTGCGGCCACATATCCACTGATGAAACGCTTATTTGGTGTACCGCAGGCCTATCTCGGGATTGCCTTTGGCTTTGGTATTCCCATGGCGTTTGCTGCGATCAATGACACAGTCCCCGCCATTGCGTGGATTTTGTTGGTTGCCAATATCTTCTGGGCAGTGGCCTACGACACCGAATACGCGATGGTGGATCGCAATGACGATCTGAAATTAGGACTCAAAACTGCCGCCATTACATTTGGCGAGTTTGACGTGTTGGCTATTGGCATTTGCTATGGACTCACACTTGCCCTGATGGCTTGGTGTGGTGTTTGGCTTGATTTTAGTTGGCCATACGCACTCGGTGTGTTGGTGGCTGCCGCGATTGCAGGTGTCCATTTGTACTGGATTCGTGATCGTGAACGCGATGCCTGTTTCCGCGCTTTCCGTCACAACAACTGGTTTGGTGCTGCGCTTTTTGCGGGCGTTGTACTCGAGTATGCATTGAGCGCCTGAAGTAGGGTGCTTATTTTTTGACCCCAACTTTTCAGGATGCATTTTTGTGAGTATACCTTCTAGAATTGCCTTTCTGGGTGGCGGCAATATGGCCGGCGCACTAATTAACGGTTTGCTCAGCCAAGGGTTGCCAGCTGACCAATTACTGGTGGTGGATATTCATGAGCCAACTCGGGAACGCTGGGCTACGCAAGGATTAAAAACACGACCAAAACCCGATGTTTTTTTAGAAGGTTGTGACATTTGGGTTCTAGCGGTCAAGCCACAACAGCTTCATGCTGTGACACAAGCCATTCGTCCATTTTTGAAACCGGACACACTGGTCATTAGCATTGCTGCGGGGATTTCTCTCTCAAGCTTGTCGAACTGGTTGGGTGAAACGGATCAACCGTTTACCAACATCATTCGAGCTATGCCGAACACCCCAGCCCTTGTAAATCAGGGGGTCACAGGCTTAGCAGCTGGCAGCGGCGTGAATCAAGCTCATCAGGCACTGGCTACACAGGTCCTAGAAAGCGTAGGGCAAGTCGTTTGGGTCGTAAACGATGCGCAAATTGATGCCGTCACTGCTGTCTCAGGCAGCGGACCTGCTTATGTGTTTCGATTTCTGGAATCGCTCATCGCAGGCGGCGTTGAAGTTGGCCTAAGCGCAGATGAAGCGAAAGCCCTTGCGATTGCAACCGTACAGGGTGCGGTAGCTCTGGCAGCCAATAGCCAAGAACCTATCCACGCCTTAAGAGAAAACGTCACTTCAAAAGGCGGAACGACCGCGGCGGCACTGGATGTCTTGCAGTCAGAGGGTTTTATGGAGACAATCGTCAAAGCGGTTCAAGCTGCACACATCCGTGCTGCTGAGTTATCTGATGAGTTCGGCCAGATCTGAACGTAATCGACACACACCGTACAGCAAACAGAGCAACAAATAGAGCGACGGTTAAAGATCGTCATCAATAAGAATCTGGAGAATAATTGATTATGAGTCAAGGTATGCGTATTGCAGTTTTAGCTGGCGACGGCATTGGTCGCGAAGTGATGCCTGAGGGTTTGAAAATCCTCGAAAAAGTGGCCAAAAAACTCAATCTGAAACTCACTTTTGAGCATCACGAATGGGCGAGCTGCGAGTATTACGCCAAACACGGTCAAATGATGCCAGATGACTGGAAAGATCAACTCAAAGATTGCGATGCGATTTATTTTGGAGCAGTGGGCTGGCCTGATACCGTGGCTGATCACACCTCACTCTGGGGTTCATTACTGAAGTTTCGTCGCGAATTTGATCAGTACATCAACCTTCGTCCAGTACGTTTGTTTGATGGGGTTCCATGCCCGTTGGCCGGTCGCAAAGCTGGTGACATTGATTTCATGGTCGTACGTGAAAACACTGAAGGTGAGTACACATCACTAGGCGGTGTTTTATTTGAAGGCACTGACCGTGAAATCGTGGTTCAAGAAGCCGTCTTTACCCGCACAGGAACTGATCGAGTTCTTAAATTCGCCTTTGATATGGCTCGCCAACGTGCCCGCAAATCCTTAACCATCGCAACCAAATCCAACGGCATTGCCATCAGCATGCCTTATTGGGATAGTCGTGCTGAGGAAATGGGCAAACAATATCCAGACGTTGCCACTGAAAAACATCACATCGATATTCTGTGCGCACGTTTTGTGTTGCAACCCGATCGTTTTGATGTGGTGGTGGCATCCAACCTCTTTGGTGATATTTTGTCGGATCTGGGCCCTGCATGTACAGGAACCATTGGTCTTGCACCGTCCGGCAACCTCAACCCAGATCGTCTCTTCCCATCTTTATTTGAACCCGTGCACGGTTCAGCGCCCGACATTTACGGAAAAAACATTGCAAATCCCATTGCTATGATCTGGTCCGGTGCCATGATGCTTGACTTCTTGGGGCGCGGATTGCCAGAGGCAGAGCAGGGTGCATGGATCCAAGCGCATGATGAGATTGTCAAAGCCATTGAAACGGTTCTGATTGATGGACCTAGAACACCAGACCTTGGTGGGTCTGCTAGTACTCAAGATTTAGGTAATGCAATTGCGGCTCTAATCTAAAGATAATCTACGTTGTTTGATTGATCGACCAGAACGCTCAATAGCTTCTGGTCGATTACTTTAGGGGCTTCGTTTTATCAGTACGAATGGTTTATCTAACTAATTAACGCAATGAATTCACAAAGGCCTCTAGCGTTTCTTACGATCATCTTGCGCTTTAGTCCGTTGGGCTTGTAATAACGCAATATGCTGGCGATAGGCTTGTAATTCACCGGCCGCCTCTAATGTTGGATAGGCTGCCGCAGTGATGTGAGAATGAATCCGTTTAAAGTCACGCAAAATATCCAAATGTAACGAGCTTGTCTCAATACTTTCAATGCGACCTTCACGCAGGCGTTGCATGTGATTCTCTGACGCAGCGAGCTCGAGCTCACTGATTCTGGACTTTTGCGCAAGTAATTCTTTGGCTAAACGCGTATCTGACGTCAAAAACACCGTCATCGCCAAACGCAAATTGTCGCGGACAATGCTTTGAAATTCCAGCAAATCATCGGCGCCGTCTTTGGAGAATTGCAATTGGCGCTTGATTTTCTTATTGGCCAGCTCCACCAGATTTTTTTCAATAATATCGCCAATATGTTCCAGATTGATTGCCATGCCCATGATTTCCATGGCGCGATGACTTTGTCTGTCATCTAAGCTTTGCTGCGTGACTTTCACTACATAGAGCTTCACAGCCTCATGCAAACGATCAACGATATCGTCTTTTTTACCGACATCAGAGATTAAATTGCGGTCATTTGTCAGTAATCCCTTCATTGTGTTATCTAACATGGCATCGACCAGATCACCCATGCGCATGGTTTCTCGCGTGGCTGTTGTGAGTGCGACAGCCGGTGTTTCAATCGCACTTTCGTCAAGATAGAGTGGGGCGCCTGGATCGGCCGTTTTACGACGATCAGGTAGTAACTTTTCCAGCAATCTCGAAAACGGCATCAAAGGGACAATAAACAGTCCGGCCATAATGAGATTAAAGAGCGTATGAAAATCCGCAACTGCCCGACCTGGATTCAATTCGATGGAATGTAAAAAATTGCCAATCGGATCCAGCAACGGTACAAAGATCGCACAACCCACAATCCGATTGATTAAATTGCCCACAGGTAAACGTCGGTCGGCTGGATTGCCACTGCCAACACCTTCAATCAATGGATTAATGGCAGAACCCAAGTTCGCCCCAAGCACCAATGCCATGGCAGCCGTCGGTGTCAGTACTTCGGAATATGCTAATGACATCGTGAGTAGAACCGTGGCCACGCTAGAATGCGAAGCCCAGGTGAGGGCAGCGCCAATCAGAATGGTTAAGATCGGGTCACCCGTGATTGACATGAACAACTCATGCACAACCGGTGCTTGTTCAATTGGGCTTAACGCTTGCACGAGATTTTCTAACGCAAGCAACATCAAGCCCAGACCAATCGCGACACGCCCCAAATCTCGATAAATTGTTCGGCTGGCTCGTTTAAAACTAATCACACCCACCAAAATCATAACGGGCGCAAATGCCGACGTATCAAAAGAGAGCACCTGTACGATTAATGTCGTGCCCACATTGGCACCGAGCATGACCGCCATGGCCGGGGCAAGCTGGACTAAACCTGAGGCCGTAAACGAGCTCAGCATAAAAGCCGTGGCTGTACTGCTTTGTAAAACGGAGGTCACCCCAATACCCGCTAGAAAAGCACGGGTTCTATTACGCAGCACACTGGAGAGCCAACGGCGCAGCTTGGCACCAAATGCACGAATGATGCCGGACTGAACCATATGCAACCCCCATAGCAGGAGTGCAACGCCGCCCATCAGCTCTAACAGTATTGTGACGCCCATGTATCGGGGGACCCTTATTCAGAAACAAGACAAACCACCGATTCATCGCATTGCGGGGTCAGAACCGTGGTTTGTTCATAAAACGTCAATGGTATCACTGAGGATCAAAAAGACCGAATCATTCAACTATGTTGCCACCCAACTTTACATAATACACATTATGCGATTTCAGTCATAATTTTCAGATATAGTTCTAGACGAGTCTGCTTCATCAAAAACACCTAGATCAAACATTCCCCGTCTAGCTTTGCGTGACTAATCACATACTGGATTAATCACTCGCTTCAATCAGAAACAACGGATGGGTTTCTAAATACGTCTTGGCGTATTCCATTTCGCCCCAGGCTTGCGCATGTAATGTGAATAAAGGATCACCCAGCGCCACGGTGTCTTTAAAGTTGGCATGCAGATCAATCCCTGCCATTTGTGCTTCAGGCGCACCGAGTAACTTCGCCAGTCTCGATAAGCGCCTATTGTGTACGTCACGGATCACGCCGGATTGGTTCGCACGCACGAGGTGTTGAATCGGTGCTGTCTGAGGTTCTGTAAAACCACCTTGCGCCTCACAAATCGCCATAAATCGCTCCAGTGCTTTACCCTGATCCAGAATGCTAACGGCGTGCAGCATGCCTTGACCGGGTTTGACGATTTCACAAAACTCCAGGAGCTCAGCAGCAATTTTTAGTGCCCGTTCACGCAAATCTTGCGGTGCGTCGGCTTCACAACGTAAAACCTTAAGAACATCACGCGCTTCCAAAGCCGGCCCGATACCGCGTCCAACGGGTGCACGACCATCGGTGCGAATCGCACGCAGATGTAAACCATTGGCAAATGCAACTTCAGTCAAAACTTTCTCAAGATGAATGGCCTGTTCCTGAGTTCGGATCTTGGCAGTTGGCCCCACGGGAATATCGATTACCACGTGGGTGGCACCTGCTGCAATTTTTTTAGATAGAACAGATGCCACAAGCTGGGCATCACTATCAAGCTCTAAAGGCCGAGCGACCCGAATCAATAAATCATCCGCTGGACTTAAAGCCAGCGCACCACCCCAAACCAAACATCCCCCCTGCTCTTGCACGACGCGCTTCATGTCTTCAACAGACAAATCGACAGGCGTCACCACTTCCATCACATCGGCCGTACCTGCAGGCGATGTGATGGCTCGGGATGATGTTTTAGGCATAGTGACACCGCAAGCAGCCATAATCGCCACCACAATGGGGGTGGTTCGATTACCTGGCAGGCCTCCCACACAATGTTTATCGGCCACCGGAGTTGCACCCCAATCCAAATACTCACCGACATCCACCATAGCTGCTGTTAGATCGGTAATCTCCTGGATCACGGGTGGATGCGCTGCCATTGCAGTTAAAAAAGCCGCGATATGGATATCGGTGTAGCGACCTTTTGAAATGTCTTTAATAATCGCATCAAAGCCATGGCGATCGATCTGTACACCATAAATCTTTCCGCGCACTTCACTTAAAGAGTCCATTACGGGCGCTTGTGCAACGATAATTTCATCACCTTCCTGAACCCCCAATGCGGCTTGTGCGCTCATCGATAAACCAATCTCACCACACTCGATCATGTCCGAGTGAATCACATTCACTGTCGCGACAATTCGGATGTTACAAGCAATCAGTTCAACGCGCGTTTGCGCCTGAATCCCTTCGGAACGAACAATATGGCAATCCATCTGTAGAAAAGCCACATACTCCTGCATCGTGTCTATGCCTAACTCTTTATATTTCAGTGTTGTATCAGCCATAGTTAAAGTCTTTTATTAGTTATTTTAAGGATAAATTTTGTTTGTGGTTTTACTCAATAGATTACTTTAATAGTTTTAAATAATCTATTGATAATGTTATCAATCAACCCAAAACGACCTGCTCACCCAAGAGTGGTACGCAGCAATTCAATTGAAGCTCTCTCTCAATGCGTTGCCTGAGCGTATCGGAAGCTGTCGGCTCACCGTGATTCAAAAAGACGCGTCGAGGTGGCGAACTGGCGCTTCTCAACCAATCTAACAACTGACTCGCATCAGCATGCGCGGAAAATCCGTTAATGCAATGTACAGCCGCACGTACGGGAAGTTCTTCACCGAATACACGCACAGTGGGCTCTCCACTCACCATGCGTGCACCCCGAGTCCCACCAGCCTGAAAACCCGCAAACACAACAGAGTTACGATGATCCGTCACGAGTGTGCGCAAGTGATGCAAAACCCGACCGCCCGTAGCCATGCCGCTTGCAGAAATGATAATTCTCGGAAACTTAATCGCATTGAGCTGCTTGGATTCTTCGACGGTTCGAACCATGTGCGCCACATCAAATATATCCTGAATGCCGCGTCGGCTAAAACGGTGATCTTCGTGATGCTTCTCATAAAGCTGGGTGAGATTCACAGCCATCGGACTATCCAGAAAAACTGGAATATCTTGCCCAATGATGTGTCTTTGCTTCATGGACGAGATGGCATGCAAAAGCATTTGCGCTCGACCCACCGCAAACGAGGGAATAAGAATCGCCCCACCCCGTCGCACCGTTTCATTAATGATTTCAGCCAATTCCTCTTCTGGGTGATCATGATGATTAGGCCGATTACCGTAGGTCGACTCCATCACGACATAATCTGCATCACCCACGGGTTCTGGTGACATCATGATTGGCGCATCAGCACGACCCAGGTCGCCAGAAAACAGAATCTCCTGATCTCGAATATGGATACGCACACTCGCAGCGCCCAATATATGTCCCGCATACTGCAAAGTAACATTCACGTTGGGCAGAATTTCTTGCTTCTCATGAAACGTTAATGGCTCGAAAAGCTTTAACGTTTCAGCCACATCCGAAGAGTTATAGAGTGGTTTTGCAGGCGCATGCTTGGTTGTTTTATGCCGGTTTGCGTATTCTGCCTCTTCTTCTTGAAGCTTGGCACTGTCTTTGAGTAGCACTTCGCACACATCGATTGTCGATTTCGAGGCGTAAATGGGTCCTTGATAGCCTTCTTTCACCAACAGCGGCAACGCGCCACTGTGATCTAGGTGAGCATGAGTCAAAACCACGGCATCCAGTTTGCGCACGTCAAAGGGAAACTGTGCCCAGTTCAATAGACGTAGGTTTTTAAATCCCTGAAATAAGCCGCAATCAATCAGAATTTTGTGCATGCCATCGCGGATCAGTGTTTTAGAGCCCGTGACGGTCCCTGCCGCCCCCAAAAAATCTAGCTTTAACTGTGTGTCCATGACGACTGCCCTCCTTTCTGATTAAACGAAGGCTGACAATGTAGCGTGCGCAGTCCACACTTAAAAGACTAAAACCTGATTTGATCTCATCGGATTTGTACGGATTTCAACCTTGCGCATAACCCATCATCAATCACCTTCTCGATCAAGACGACTTCAAATGACCTCTATTAATGTCCCATTTGCGCACGTTCTTGTGCGTAGCGTAAATCCTGATCGTATTGTAATCTGGCTTTGGCCAGACATTGATTACGTTCCTGCGCATCACTGAGCGCTTGGCATTCTTGTTTGGCGATGGCGTAAGCCGCTTTGGCTTCACGCTCAAAGGTTTTCAGGATCTCATCGTAGGAAGCTGCTGGCGCCAAAATGTTGTCTTTGGAATCAGGCGCCAAACGTATTCTTTCAGTTGTTTGTGCCTGCACCAGACTCGATCCCGCTGCGGAAACTCCCAACACACAAGTTGTCAGCAACACATTTCTGAGACGCTTAATTGTCAACATCACGCTCTATCCTATAAAAGTCAATTTGATTCATCTTATGAACATCATAAACTGTCTGCTGCCCCATCTGCGAATACGACCTGAGCACAGTACTGACTTTAAGCGCAGTTGCTAAACTTAGATGTAGACTGACAACCACACCACTTGTGCGCAAACACTGGTCTAGAGTTGTCCTCTCTGAGAGAATCTATGCTGACTGCGAATCAGAGTTGGCACTTAAAACGCAATCTGAATCAGTACAACCCATGTGACCCAAATAAATTTCGACATCGCATCAACGCGACCAAAGGATTATTTTGACGCTGACACAAAACAAACTCACTGATTTTGTGGTGAATGATATTCACGGACAACCTTACCCTCTGTCACAACATGCGGGGCAAGTTGTTCTGATCGTCAATGTCGCTTCCCGTTGCGGCTTTACGCCTCAGTATGCTCAGTTACAGCAATTATTTGCTGATTATGCATCACAAGGCTTGGTTGTTTTAGGTGTGCCATGCAATCAGTTTGGCCAACAAGAGCCTGGAACATCAGATGAGATCTTAAATTTTTGTCAAACGCGCTACGACGTGCAATTTCCGCTCTTATCCAAAATGGATGTGAAAGGCTCAAACCAGGCACCTCTTTTTACATGGTTGACGTCTAAAGCACCTGGGTTACTGGGCACAAAAGCCATTAAGTGGAATTTCACCAAATTTCTGATTGATCGTTCTGGCGAGAATGTTCAACGGTTTGGGCCAAAGACCCCACCCATCTCTCTTAAACAACAAATTGAGCAACTTTTAATCAACAAACAAAACTAAACGGAGCACACAATGATTGACTTTTATTGCTGGCCGACACCCAATGGTCAGAAAATCGCACTCTTTCTCGAAGAAACTGGACTGCCCTACACTATTCATCCGATTAATATCGGTAAGGATGAACAGTTTCAACCTTCTTTTTTAGAAATCTCCCCCAATAACCGCATTCCTGCGATTGTTGACCACGAGCCTACCCAAGGTGGCGGTCCTGTTTCTGTCTTTGAATCTGGCGCGATTCTGATGTATTTAGCTGAAAAAACAGGAAAATTCACCAGTACCGATTGGCGCAAACGCTTGCAAATCTCTGAGTGGTTGTTCTGGCAAATGGGTGGCTTGGGCCCCATGGCCGGACAAAACCATCACTTTGGTGTCTTTGCTTCTGAACGCATTCCTTATGCTATCGACCGTTACGTCAAGGAAACCGCTCGTCTCTATGGTGTTTTGAATAAACGCCTCGAAGGCCGTGAATTCATTGTGGACGAATACTCCATTGCCGATATGGCTTGTTTCCCGTGGGTGAATTCCTATGAGCGCCAGCAGCAGGATCTGGATGATTTCCCGAATTTGGCCCGCTGGTTTGATGCCATTGCGAGCCGACCGGCAACCCAACGCGTTTACGAAATAGGTCAGACTATCAGCGAAAAAGCAACGCCATTAAATCGTCGGTAATTGGCAGATTCGGGAACTTTGCGTATTCTGAGGGTGTCTATTTGACGCCCTCTATGCATTGTTAAGGAAAATTTTTTATGTCTTCGTTTAAAAAACTGCCTCTTCTGATGTCGGGTGTTGCTCTGGCCTTTTCAGGTTCTGCGCTTGCCCAGCCTATCGCCACACAAAACGATACAAGTCCACTGGCCTATACCGAACTCAAGCAGTTCGTCACAGGCCCTTGTCAGCAAGATCGATGTGCACAGCTTCAGGTTTCAACGGTTCAGTTTGATAAACAAGAAGCATTTTCTCGTCAGGTGAACCAAAAACTGCTGTCAATGGCCAGCAGTCTGACGGAAAAACCTGCGGGTTTTGATTCAGTAGACGCATTGATCAAAAACTTTGACCGTCATGCCACTTGGCGAACTATCGAGTTTCTTGAAACAGACGTTTTGCGCAATCAGCACAATCTGGTTGTTTTAAACCTAGAGCATTACATCGACACAGGCGGTGCACATGGTGAACCCAGTAGTCAGTATGTGAACTGGCTTACCGGCGCGCCCGCCTTTGCAACGCTTGAAACCATGCTCTTACCCAATGCACAAGCTGCTTTTGAAGCGCGTCTAAAAGCGCAACATCAAAAATGGTTGGCTGAACAGAAAAAACAAGGCAACATTGACAACATCGATGATTTCGTAAAAACCTGGCCTTTTGCGACAACGGATAATGTCGCTCTGATGCCCAATGGCTTAACGGTCACATTTGCCAAATACGTGTTGGGTCCCGGTTCCATGGGTCAACCTAGCCTGACGATCCCCTACTCTGAACTCCAAGGTGTTTTAAAGCCTGAGTTTCTGAAAGCTGGCAGATCGTAAGACGCTTAAGCCAGAGTTAAAGGCATTTAACCTTCAAATAAAAACCGCATAAATCTTGAAATCTCAGGAAGTTATGCGGTTTTTCAATGCTGCTAAACCCGCAGCCCAATATGTTTACAATCTGTTTCTGATTAGTCTGCTTTCTTTAACGCCGCGCTAGTCTGACGCAAGGCAGTGCGCAAGCCTTCTTCAATCACAGGGTGATAAAACGGCATTTGCAGCATCTGCGAAATCGTCATGTTTTGCTGAACCGCCCATGACAACAGATGACCAAGATGCTCCGCACTAGGTCCAACCATTTGTGCTCCTAAAAAACGGCCCGTTTGTTTTTCTGCATATAAATGGAGCACGCCACGATTTTTAAGCATGACTCGTGAACGACCTTGATTCGAAAAGCTCACAGAACCGGTTACATACTGCCCTTCCACCAGCTCATGAGGCCCTTGGCCCACGGTCGTAATTTGTGGATCTGTAAAGATAATGCCCAAATGTGCACGTCTCAACCCAGGTTGCACATCCGGATACTTCGCTGCATTCAAACCCGCAATCGAACCTTCATCAGCGGCTTCATGCAATAAAGGTAGATAGCCGTTGACATCACCTGCAATAAAAACTGGCTTGTCTTCGATTTGCATCGTTTGCGTATTAAAGCTTGGCAAACCAGATTCATCGACCTCTATGCCAGCTTTGGACAGATCCAGTACCGCAAGGTTGGGACGTCGACCCGTGGCCATCAGTGCATAATCAAACGATTCTGTCACTTCCTGACCATCTAAATTCACATAGCGTACGCGAACCTGGTCATCCACTCGGGATGTTTCCAAGATTTCGGCTTTCGTATCTAAGTAGAAATCTTTCTGAAAAATGGTTTTGGCTTCTTCTCGTACAACGGGATCCGTCAGCCCGGCAAGCGATCCACTCACACCAAAGACACGAACTCGAACACCCAGACGTGACAAGGCCTGACCCAGCTCTAAACCAATCACGCCCGGTCCAAAGACGACCACGCTTTCAGGCAAGTCTTGCCAGTCAAACACATCATCGTTGACGATCGCTAGATCACCCAGGGTCTTAAAGCTCTCAGGAATATAAGGTGCGGATCCAGTCGCTATCACAGCACTTTTAAACTGAATCTGTGTGTGGTCTTCGACTTGTAGCGTATTCGGTCCGGTAAAACGCGCATAGCCAACCAAACGGTCCGTTTCAGGAAAGCCTTCGACATCCTCTAACACAAACCCCACAAAACGATCGCGCTCGCGTCGGACTCTATCCATGACGGCGACACCGTCAATCTCCACATCACCGTTTACATACACCCCAAAATCTCGCGTTGTACGCACTGCATGAGCCGCATCGGCTGCGGCAATCAGGAGTTTGGAAGGCATACAGCCCACACGAGCACAGGTCGTACCATAGGGTCCGCCATTGATTAAAAGCACTTTTTGGCCTGTCCGAGCAGCGGCTCGATAAGCGGTCATGCCTGCGGTGCCCGTTCCTATGATAGCGACATCGGTTTGAATTGTTTTCATCTGCATCCTATAAGGTCAAATCAACTTGAGAATTGAAAGCGCTCTATTTTGTCATACCGGCGCCCAAAGCTGACAAAGACTGACATTCTTAATTGGATTGGCGCTGTGCATCGCGCTTACTAATCACATCGCTCAAGGCCTTGGCTAAATCCTTATGCCCACCATTTTTAGCTGCGGCCACTGCATTTTCTCCACTGAGGTTGATGGCTTCAGGATCCGCACCAGCTTTAAGCAGAATTTGCACAGCCGTCAAGCCACCTGTTTGAGCAGCCATCATGATGGGTGTCGTACCATCGGGTGCAGGTGCATTGGGCATGGCGCCTAGTCCAAGCAAATATTCCACGACATCCGCGTGCCCTTTCGCTGCTGCGTAATGCAAAGGTGTCCATCCTAGGTGATTGATCTGTGCACCTTTAGCCACCAGTTTTTTGGCGCGCTCAAGATCGCCCACGAGCGCCACATACATCAAAGGCGTTTCCTGGTAACCATTCATAATGTCAATTTCAGTTTGTGGGTGCGCCAAGACCACATCAAACACACCCCACGCACCATCGCGCACTGCTTGCATAATCAGCGGATTACCGATTTCTGTGCGAACATTTGGATCGAGCCCACTATTCAATTGCGTACGCACTCGATCACTGCGATCATTGGCTACATCAATCCAAAAGTCTTTAGAAGTCGGAGAGGTTTGTGCCTGAGATATCAAGCTAAATGACATCAACAAAGTAAATAAAAACAAATAGATATAGGATTTTCTTAAACTGAAATATGTCATATTAACTCTTCTTAATGTTTAACATGATGTTTTTCATCTATCTTATTAAAAAGATTGAAGAAATTTTGAGTTGTGGATTGCGCAATCTGATCAAGACTGACAGACTTCAAGACGGCCAGTTTTTCAGCTACGTGGATCACTTTGGAAGGATCGTTCTGTTTGCCACGATATGGCACAGGCGCCAAATAAGGTGAATCTGTTTCTATCAGCATACGCTCTAGCGGAATCGATTTGGCTGTTTCCTGAAGATCTTTGGCACTATTAAAAGTCACAATCCCAGAAAAAGAGATGTAAAAACCCATCGCCATGCAAGCCTGTGCCATCTCCAGAGACTCTGTGAAACAGTGCATCACGCCACCGACTTCATGGGCTTTTTCTTCTTCCATGATGCGTAAAGTGTCTTCAACGGCATCACGCGTATGGATAATCAAAGGCAACTGCGCCTCACGCGCAGCCCGAATATGGGTTCTAAATCGCTCACGCTGCCACGTCAAATCACCTTTCGCATAGTAATAATCTAACCCCGTCTCACCAATGGCGACCACTTTAGGATGCTGCGCACGTGTGACTAAATCATCAATCGTTGGATCGATTGCATCCTCATAACCCGGATGCACACCGACGGACGCCCAGAGCGTGGGTTGTGCATCGACCATGGTCATCATGCTATCCCAATCGGGCAGATTGACACTGACGCACAGGGCTTGTTGCACACCATTTTGTTTCATTTTTTCGGCAATGGCTGGGTAATCATCACGCAGCGCATCAAAATTCACATGACAGTGTGAGTCAATAAAAATACTCATGAATGAACGGTATCCACTAATTTCTGTAAACAAGCACGGATAAACAACCGTGCATTAAAAGGATGTTGCGCAAAACGGCGCTGTTCTGTAATCCATTGCTGCCAATGCATCCACTGGGTCAACGGCTGACGTGCTGCCAATGCCTGAATCGGCGCTTGTAAGGTCACAAGATAACGCACAGGTTGCTGCGCACAACTCAGACACAAGTCAATGGCTAGACGCTGCAAACTATCCAACCAAGCGGTGGCTTCCACATCCTGTAAAGCTGTCTGAATCGCAGCCAAATTGGTTTGACCTTGTCTGGCCAAATCAGTAATTAAAGTCTGCAACCAGCCTGGACACGGGCTGTCCATGGTTTGTGACAGCAACTGCGCTTGCACAGGCGCCCCACCCGCCATTGCGAGCCAGGACTCAGGGTTTTGAACACCTTGCGCTTTCAGCCACGTTTGGGACACCTGTATATCCGGCGTCGGGAGTAGACGCCGTTGGCAACGCGACAGAATGGTCGGTAACAGCCGATCGGGTGTGGGCGTAGACAATAAGAACAACGTATTTGGGGGCGGCTCTTCAAGCGACTTGAGTAAAGCGTTGGCACTTTCAACCATCAGGGCTTGTGCCGGATATAAAAGCACAATGCGCCAGCCTGATCGATGCGTGCTGCGATGATACCAGGGCTCAAGCGCACGGATCTGATCAACTAGCAAGTGCGATGACGGCTTGGTGGTCGTTGAACTACGAGGCTTGTCAACTTCGATTGATTCCTGAGGGTTATCAAGCGCTTCTTGAATCTCAACGGCAGAAGGTCGCACTCGCATCAAATCTGGATGATGGCCCAGCTTAATCCACAAACAAGACTGACACTGACCACAGGCATCAATCCCTGAAGGTGTTTCACATAAAAGGCGTGCTGCCAGCGCCAAAATGAGCTGCCGTTTGCCAATGCCTTCTAAGCCATGAAACAACCAGGCGTGGGCCATTTGATCCTGTTGCGCAAGCCATATTTGTGCAAAATCACGTTGCCAAGGGTAATAAGCGAGATTCAAACGAGCTTTCCTAAGAGATTGAACTCGATCGTGCCAAACGATCTAAATCTACGCCGAGCTCATCACGAATCGCTTCAATCGACTGACTGGCATCAATCACTAAAAACCGGCTCGGCTCGTTTTGAGCTAATTGGTGGTAGGCTCCGCGGGTTCGCGTAAAGAAAGCGGCATCTTCGCGCTCAAACCGATCCAAATCGCGGCTACCGGTCATCCGCTGGCGCGCTGTTCCTAAGTCAAGATCAAACAACCAAGTGCGATCAGGCTGAAGATTAGGATGTACCCATTGCTGTAACGCTTTGATGCGGGCTGTACCCAGTTCTCGCCCTGCCCCTTGATATGCAAAGCTCGCATCCGTGAAGCGATCGCAAACCACCCAGGTCCCTTGTGCGAGCGCGGGCTCAATTGTTGTGCGAAGATGCTCACAACGGGCCGCAAACATCAAAAGCGCTTCTGTTTCAAGCGCCATCGGCGTACTGAGTAAAATCTCACGCAAACGCTCACCCAACGGTGTACCACCAGGCTCACGAGTTAAGAGCACTGGAATCCCCAGTTGTCTGAGATGCTCGGCGGCCCATTCCAGATGGGTACTTTTACCCGCACCATCTACACCTTCTAGGGTTAAAAAACGACCTCTTGTGGTCTTCACAATCTTCAGTGCTCCTTTCTAAATAAATAGGTCCAACTTACCCGTGTATGACATCAAGGACGAGCTTTGTCGCCAGCCGTGTCAGACTGCGGCTTGGCCGGTGGTTTACCTTTACCCAAAATATACATAGACACGTTGCGATTGTGATCGCGCAGATTTTTAGCAAATTCACTGCTGCCATCACCGCGTGCCACAAAATAATAATAATCGTGCGCCTCAGGATGTAAAACAGCTTCGAGTGAAGCGCGACTGACTGTCGAGATCGGACTCGGTGGCAAACCATTGCGCGTATACGTATTCCAAGGTGTATCTCGCTGTAGGTCCGCTTTACGAATGCGACCCTGATATAAATCACCCATGCCGTAAATCACCGTGGGATCGGTCTGTAATGGCATCCCAGTTTTTAAGCGATTGATAAAAACACCGGCAATGCGCGCTCTTTCGGCATGACGGCCAGTTTCTTTTTCGATGATGGATGCCAAAATCAACGCCTCATAAGGTGACTTCAGGGGCAAGCCTTCTTCGCGCTCATCCCAGGCTTTTTGTAGAATTTCTTGCTGCGTACGCACAGCACGACGCAGAATTTCCTCATCGGTCGATCCAACAGGGAATAAATAAGTATCTGGAAACAACCATCCTTCTAGGTAGGTCTCATTCAAACCCAAATGCTTACTCAATTTTGTTTGATCTGCTAGCAGTTCATCGGACAATGTTTTTGTAATATCCGGATGGTTTTGTAGCGTTTGTAACACCTGAGGAACCGTCCACCCCTCAATAAAAGCCACTTGACGCTGAGACACATCGCCACTTGCCATTTTATTGAGTACATCCCAGAGACTTTCGCCTTCACTGATCTGATAACCACCTGCTTTAATCAGACGATCTTTCTCGCTCAGACGAGCCAACCAGATAAACGCCTCTCTGGGCATGGTGACACCGTGCTCAATCAGGGTGTCAGCAATCGCACCCAAGCCTGCACCGCGAGCCACTCGCACATCGATTGTTGTTGCAGACAAAGCCAGCGGTTGATGCACCCAGTGCCAAGCATAGCCCGCGAGCGCACCCGCGGCAATCACAGCAAGCAACAACAGCACCAGCAGAGTTTTAATCATCCAACGCATTGAAAAAGCAGCTCCAGACTCGTGCCAATAGCAACTAATCAGTTGAGATAAGGAAGATGGCGAATCGAACAAACTGAGAAGCAGCAGCCCCAGTCTTAGGACGGGTTTGCCACCATTGACCACCGAACGTAGGTATCATTTTGCCATAGCTACCACAATGTTGGCGGTCGATGCACTGAACTGCCGTGCTTGATCGTTGACATTGCCATGTGCATTTGATGAACTGAACAACTGGAAAAAATATGCAAGCAAAGCAATCGGGGGTTGCCACACTCGTTTCTTGCCCGGAAATCATTTGTATTGAAGTGCAAGGTGCCGACGCAATCACTTTTTTACAATCACAACTCACACAAGATGTACAGCTTCTGAGCCAAGGTCGTGCAGCGCTCTCAGGCTACTGCAGCCCAAAAGGCCGATTACTGGCAACCATGATTTTATTGCCAGGGCCCACTGCAGAAGACGTGCGTATACTGATTCGAGCCGATTTGGCTGAGAGCTTTTTAAAACGTATCCGAATGTTCGTGATGCGCAGCAAAGCCACATTTACCGTTAGAGACGATCTAAGTATTCTAGGATTAAACTGGTCTGCCGATGCTGTCCAAGCCGACTGGCCATCCTTACCAGACACAGTTTGGCAAACCATCACAACCGAACAGGGACAGATCACTCGCGCACCCTCCAAAAACACAGATGAGGCTCGGGCTTGGCTTGTACGTCCCACCGACAAGCCAATGGCTTTTGAGGGTCAACTCAAACCTGCAGACAATCAAGACTGGCAAGCACAAGACATTCTGGCGGGACTGCCTTGGATTGCTGAAAGTACGCGCGATTTATTTATCCCACAATCGCTCAACATGGATTTGATTGATGGCGTGAGCTTCTCGAAAGGTTGTTACCCAGGTCAAGAAGTTGTCGCACGTGCGCACTACCGGACGCAAGTCAGACGTCGTATGCACGCTGGACAAACGCTGGAGTCTAATATTGAACTTGCACCCGCCGCCGATATTGTTGAGAAAGATGCATCCGACAGACCCGTTGGTCGCGTGATTCAAACGGCTCAAATCAATCAAGGTGCACACGCCGTTGTTCTGTTTGAAGCTCCCCTAGACAAGCTAGATCCAGAAAAGCTTGCCGTTATGAATGAAGACGGTGCACAAGCGATTGAGCTCGTGGCACTGCCCTACAGCACAGCGGCTGAGTAATTCAACGCCTCAGATTGGGCAAGCACAAGCTTGTTCAATATAAATGAGCCGCCCATTTAAAACGGCTGATTCGCCATCAAAACGAATCAGCCGTTCATTACTTTAATAACGCATTTAAATCAGGTCAGCGAGTTTTAACGTCCTAATGTCGCCAATGGATGGGATGGATCGTCAATGCTCAATGCAAAATACGGTGCCATCCAATCACCTGCCGTCTCTTCGAGTGTGGCGGGCTCCCATTTAGGTTGTCTGTCCTTATCAATCAGCACCGCACGAATGCCTTCTTGGAAGTTGCCCGCAGCTGCGCATTCCACGGCCACGCCAAACTCCAGGCGGAAAATATCTGCCAATGACATGTGGCGGGCGCGTCTCAACAACTCCCACGATAAGCGTGCTGTGCCTGGACAACCATTCATATAAGTCTGGCCTGCTCTGGAGAGCCATTTGTCTTCATTCTGGCTCAATGCCGCAATACTCACACCGATACGCTCAAGGTCATATTCCTGGCAGATCCGATCGATCAGTGCGCGATGAGACTCCAAAGGACCGGTCTGCAACTCAATGGATGGCAATGCATGAATTAAATCAGTGACTTTCTGGAAATCCTCGGCTGTGCGTGCCCAAGGCGTGCTTTGCAACGCTTGCAACAAAGGCTCCCATTGGTCGCGGGCGAGCGCATGATCCGCAAATCCACAATAGATGGCATCAGAAGCACCGATCAAGGCCCCTGTGAGCGCCAAAAAGAGGCCTGTATGACCTGGGCTACGGGATAACAACCAGGAGCCACCCACGTCCGGGAACAAACCGATGTTGATTTCTGGCATGGCAAGACGCGACGTTTCAGTCACAACCCGATGACTACAACCCGCCATCAGACCCATACCACCGCCCATTACAATGCCATCCCCCCAGCAAATGATGGGTTTGGGGTACGTATGGATCAAATAATCCAGCTCATACTCTTCAGCAAAAAAACGGTTGGCGTGTTCATTGGCACTGGCAGGTTGACCTTTGTATTCAATCATCGTGTCGTACAGGCTGTGCAAATCACCACCTGCGCAAAACGCTTTTTCACCAGCCCCCCGGAAAATCACCGCAACCACTTCAGGTTGTTGCGACCAGTCTTTGAGCGCTTTATCCAGGATACGGGTCATTTCCAGATCCAGGCTGTTTAGCGCCTGAGGACGATTTAACGTTGCAATCCCAACCAAACTACCATCTGTACAGCTGATCGTTTCAACCAACAAACTATTTTCCATTCGAGCGTGCTCCTTTAGCAATTTGTTTTTTGCGGTGTTGTGCGCGACGACGCCGGGACTCTTTGGGATCAAACACCAAAGGTCGATAGATTTCAACCCGATCATTCGGGTTCAACTGCGTATTGGCTGAGCAGCGCTGACCATAGATGCCTACACCTGCCCGAACCCAATCCACTTCCCGAAACGCCTGCTCAAAACCGCTTGCCTCAATGGCGTCCTGTACACAGGCGCCCAGCGTCAGCGAACATGACTTATACCAGATAAGATCACTGGTCACGGCATAACACACCGTGACTTCAAAGGCATCCGGGTTCACTTCATGATTTTCAGGTCGCGCACCCGCTTGAACAGACACACGCTTTGTCATCAATTTTGCGCGAGAAACCCGGTACTTTAGTGCCGGGAGGGATAGCGCGTAGTCATTAGACCACCCTGTCTCTCGCTTCCTCCATCTTGTGTTGTGCTATCAGGTGGTAACCATAGCCATCACCCCGTTGGAGTAACTGGCAGTATTTGTGGCCAATGCCTTGTATGACACCGGTCTGTGTCTGGATATTGAAGCTGCCGATTTGCCGAACAGCGACGCGGCCAATGTGAGTTCCGACTTTTTTGCCCGAAGGCAGAATAGCCTTGACCCGATCGTCGGTCTGAAAGCCATGTACCTGTTTCTGACGCATTAGGTAGCTACGGGGAAAGCCGTGCCGAGTTAATCGGGTTCTTTGGTAGCTGTCCCGGCTCGTACATTGAATGAGTAGGGTTGGTCGGTGAATATGGGTGACTGCAGAGACCGTGCCGACACAAGCCGCATCCCGTAGGGGGGCCTTGGTTTGAGCCAGTACGCGTTTGAGCACATCCGGCTTATTAGCCAAAAACTGCTCGATGGGTTGGTTGCCTTTCTGCTGATTGCAGTGACGGCACGCAAGCGTCAGGTTGGACACACGATCACTGCCGCCTTTTGATTTGGGCTGGATATGCTCGACTTCCAGAGGCACATCGACCGCCTTGCAGTAAGCGCATGAGCGCTTCCATTTTTCCAATAGGTATTCGCGCACTTCGTATCCGAACAATGTGCCCTGTTGGTATTCAATCCCAGTGATTGCGGGATTCTGCAGCTTTTGCATGTCAAAGCGTACCTGCTCATACGACAAGGCCGTGAGCGGTGCCCAGCGCTGAAGACGCTTGATCCAGGCCATGGTCGTATCGACCCAGTGTTGCAGCTCCATCAGGTTCAGTACTTTGACGTGACGGATGATCTCATCGGTGCCTGTGTCGATGATTTCTTTATCTTGCACCAGTGTCATGCCGGTTCCTTGGCTGCCTGGGTCAATTTTTAAGCGTAGTGGCTGCAACACACTGTCCTCTTGTGTTCGGTCAATCAACCGAATCACAAAAGGAACCCTCCGGTGTACCCCGCACGCCCGCGCTCCAGCAGCAACCTGGCTCGTTTCTCAGTGCAGGGCATCAATGGCTTGCCTCGCTTGTCCAATACATATACAGCGATGACGAAACTCCTTTCAAAACAAAGCCCCCTGTGTGTCAACATAGGCCTAGTCACGCAAGGCTTGCGCCCTATCTCCCCTCGGGAATGTTGGTAACCGGCTCCAGCACAACGTACTGCAGTGAGAACCTTCGGCGCTTTACCTTTCGCCAGCATGATCCAAACCTTCCAGTGTCCGGGACTGAGAAATCATCCCGGAGTGGGTCTTAGCGACCTGTTACAAACGTAGCGGTGCGAAACCGCTGACCCTGGTCAACCTGGCTTGCTTTCACAAGCCCTTCCTTTAGGGAGGGGTAGTTGACGTCGTCGGGCTTATGCATAACAAGCTTCAGCCCGTTTTGTAAATGAGTCGATAAAACTGCTGGCAATCCGATTAAAGATGGGTCCAACAATTTTTTCCAATGTACGACTCGAAAACGCATACGTCAGTGAAAACTCCACTTTACACGCATCATCAGCTAGTGCAATGAAGTTCCAGCGCCCTTTCAATGAAGAAAATGGGCCATCGACTAGGGACAACTCAATTGAGTTCGGATAGTCGTGTACATTCTGGGTAGTAAAGGTCTGGCGAATTCCCGCCAGAGCGATTGTGACACTAGCACGCATCCCTTGTTCATCTTCGGACAGAATCTGACTGCCGCCACACCAGGGCATGAATTCAGGGTATTTGTCGACAGCAGCCACGAGGTCAAACATCTGGGCGGCACTAAAAGGAACGAGGACAGATCGGTTGATTGAGTGCATCACATTTCACAAATCGCTAGAATGGGAGGATTTTAACGTTTTGAGTACGAACCATTCATGAGCATTATTAACAACAAAAAGGCATTTCACGATTACTTCATCGAAGAGCGATACGAAGCAGGCATGGTCCTTCAAGGCTGGGAGGTTAAAGCCATACGCGACGGACGTGCTCAGATCAAAGAAAGTTACGTCATCATTCGCGATGGCGAGATCTGGTTAATCGGTATGCATATCAGTCCGCTTCCCACGGTTTCGACTCATATCCGACCCGACCCTGTGCGTACCCGCAAACTGTTACTCAAAGCCGACGAAATCAGCAAACTGATTGGACGTGTCGAGCAACGAGGTTATGCACTGGTGCCACTCAATCTGCATTACCGCAATGGTCGCATCAAACTCGAAATCGGCGTGGGTCGAGGTAAAAAGCAACACGACAAACGCGATACCGAACGCGATCGAGATTGGGCACGAGAACGTGAACGCATCATGAAGCATGACACACGTCGATCTTCACGCAACGACTAATCTCGCATCAAAACCACAACCAAACCGCAACTAACTGACCAGAACCCTAATCAATTCGGGCAGATCGGCAAGCCGATCCACCCGGGTACACCTTACTCGCCTTGTGCGAGACCTTTCCAAGTTTCGATCACCGTATCCGGGTTCAACGAAATGGATGCAATACCCTGATCACGCAACCAGTGCGCAAAATCAGGATGATCGCTAGGCCCCTGACCACAAATACCAACGTACTTGTTCGCTTTGCGGCAAGCTTCAATTGCACGCGTGAGCATGAATTTCACAGAAGGATCACGCTCATCAAAATCGCTCGCCAGCAATTCCATACCGGAGTCACGATCCAGACCCAGCGTCAGCTGCGTCATGTCGTTTGATCCGATTGAAAAGCCGTCAAAGTACTCCAAGAACTCTTCAGCCAGAATCGCATTAGATGGTAATTCGCACATCATGATCAGACGCAGACCGTTTTGACCGCGGGCCAGACCATGTTCAGCCAACAACTCAGTCACGCGCTTAGCTTGAGGAACAGTGCGCACAAACGGAATCATGACTTCCATATTGGTCAGACCCATTTCATCACGCACCTTGCGAATGGCTTCACATTCCATGCGGAAGCACTCCGCAAAATCTTCTGCCAGATAGCGGGATGCTCCACGGAAACCCAGCATTGGGTTCTCTTCTTCGGGTTCGTAGCGTGATCCACCGATCAGTTTGCGATATTCGTTGGACTTAAAGTCAGACATGCGAACAATGACCGTTTTAGGGGCAAATGCCGCTGAAATGGTGGCCATGCCTTCAGCTAATTTATCGACAAAGAAAGCTCTGGGGCTTGCGTGCCCACGTGCAGCTGATTCAACCGCGATCTTGAGCTCTTGGTCCACATTGGGATAATCCAAAACTGCTTTCGGGTGGATACCGATGTTGTTGTTAATGATGAACTCAAGACGTGCCAGACCCACTCCTTCGTTGGGCAGCTGCGCAAAGTCAAAGGCCAACTGTGGATTACCCACGTTCATCATGATCTTGACGTCGATTTCAGGCATCTCACCACGACGGACTTCCTCAACCTCAGTCTCAATCAAGCCATCGTAAATACGACCTTCATCGCCTTCTGCGCAGGATACGGTTACAGACTGACCATCCTTAAGCAGATCTGTGGCTGTGGCACATCCAACAACCGCTGGAATACCCAACTCACGCGCAATAATGGCTGCGTGACACGTCCGTCCACCGCGGTTGGTCACAATGGCAGCTGCACGCTTCATCACGGGTTCCCAGTTAGGGTCCGTCATATCTGTCACTAGGACATCACCAGGCTGCACTTTATCCATTTCCGCCAGATCGGAGACCACACGGACTTGGCCAGCACCAATTTTTTGACCGATGGCACGACCTGTAACGATGACGTCACCCGTCGCCTTCAGGCGATAGCGCAACTGAACATCATGGTTCACTTGCTGCGATTTCACAGTCTCTGGGCGGGCTTGCAAGATGTAAATCTTGCCATCCAAACCGTCGCGACCCCACTCAATGTCCATGGGACGCTTGTAGTGTTGCTCGATGATGACAGCGTAACGAGCCAATTCGGTCACTTCTTCATCCGTCAATGAATAACGGTTACGTTCGGAAACTGGCACATCGACTGTACGAATAGCGTGTCCTGTCGTGCGATCTGGATCAAACTCCATTTTGATGAGCTTAGAACCAATCCGGCGACTCAAAATGGGATCATGACCACTTTCCAGAGTGGGTTTAAAGACGTAGAACTCGTCTGGGTTCACTGAACCTTGCACCACGGTCTCACCCAGACCGTATGACGAGGTGATAAAGACAACATTCGGAAAGCCTGATTCAGTATCGATCGTGAACATCACGCCCGCGCTACCCAAATCAGAACGCACCATGCGCTGCACACCAGCCGACAAAGCGACATCGGAATGGGCATAGCCTTTATGGACACGATAAGAGATAGCGCGATCGTTATACAGTGACGCAAAAACCAGATGGATTTTTTCAATCACTTCGTCAATGCCAACGACGTTCAAATAGGTTTCTTGCTGACCTGCAAAAGAAGCATCGGGAAGATCTTCAGCTGTGGCTGATGAGCGCACCGCAAAAGAGCCTTGGCCGTCTTTATCCAGTTCTGCAAAAGCTGTGCGAATATCAGCTTCCAACTGTTTGGGCAAAGGTTCATTAATAATCCATTCGCGAATTTGCGTACCCGCTTGGGTTAATTCACGTACATCATCAGGATCCAATGTGGAGAGGCGATCGGCAATCTTTTTATCGAGACCGGTTTGACTGAGAAAGTCTCGGAATGCCTGTGCTGTCGTGGCAAAACCACCTGGCACTCGCACGCCTGCACCAGCCAATTGGCTGATCATTTCGCCCAGTGAGGCGTTTTTACCCCCGACGGTCTCAACGTCGGTCATCCGAAGATGCTCAAATGAAATTACATATGACATGGTGTCATCCTTAATAGCAAATAAAAAAGTAAGTTTGATCAATGTGCGCCTGGTCGCGCTACACTCATCAAACTGACCTTATGGATGTACAGCCCAAGTCAAACTGACTTACGGTTACAGCACTCACGTTGTTTTTGTGCAGTGCATTGTACTACTCGAACGCACACGATATGGGATCTGATGTGAACAACGAATCAATCAAAAGAACTGTTTTTATTGTTTCTGACAGTACGGGTATTACGGCAGAGACTTTTAGCCACTCCGTCTTGTCTCAATTTGAGGATGTAGAATTCACTCAGATTCGGATTCCTTTTGTCGATACGCTCGACAAAGCTGACGAGGCCATCAATCGTATTAATAAAACAGCTGCGACAGAATCTGGCCTGCCAATTGTGTTTACCACTGTGATTAACCCAGAGCTCTCAGCCCGTGTCAAACAAGCCAACGCCATGTTTTTGGACTTGTTTGCAGCCTTTGTCGCACCAATTGAAGAGAATTTAAACGTCAAATCGACCCACTCTGTTGGACGCTCCCATATGGGCGGCACGTCCGAGCAATATAGAAATCGAATTGACGCGATCAACTACAGCTTGGCTCACGATGATGGTCAGTTTGTACAAGACCTCGCTAAAGCAGACGTGATTCTAGTGGGTGTCTCCCGTTGCGGAAAAACCCCAACCAGTCTTTATTTGGCAATGCAATATGGCGTCAAAGCCGCTAACTTTCCTTTGATTCCTGAGGATTTTGAGCGCGGCACACTACCATCGACCTTAGTGCCCTATCGGAAACGACTATTTGGATTAACGATTCAGCCAGAACGTTTGTCTGAAGTTCGCAACGAACGTCGTCCTGACAGTCAATATGCATCCATTGAACAGTGCCGTTATGAAGTCATGCAAGCCGAACGCATGATGCGGATCGAGAGCATTCCGTCTTTGTCGACGACGACTAAATCGATTGAAGAGATTTCCACAACAGTTCTACAAGCAATGAAACAGGATCAACGCATTGTTTATTGATGACGACAGTTTATGAATGTCGTCCTTGCCGCTGCTGCTCAAACAAACAAAGAGCAGCAGCCACCCCCACGTTGAGTGATTCCACATACTGAGTGGAATGGTCAATCCGGATACGCAAATCTGCAAGCGCAGTTAGTTCTGGTGAAACACCCTGCCCTTCATGCCCAAAAACCCAAATACCCTGGTCAGGCAACTTGGTGGCATATAAATCACTAGCTTCTTCAAGTGTGGTCACCAGAATCGGCAATCGGTTTGCCTCACGCCGATAATCACTTAACCAGACTACAACATCCACATCTTCAACAATCTGTAAGCCCGAATGCGCACCTTGTGCACTGCGCAGCACCTTGGGCGACCAACAAGCGGCTGTTCCACTTTGTGTGATGATAGTTCCTACACCCACCGCCGCACTAATACGCAAAATCACACCCACATTGCCAGGATCTTGCACACCATCCAAAACAACCACGGACTGGGTTAACGACTGCGGCAAAGCCTGTTGGAGTTTAGGCGCGATTAATAAAACACCCTGCTGACTTGGCACATCAGATAGATTTTTAAAAAGCTGTGTATTCAAAGCCAGAATCTGATCAGATTGACCACGAATCTGAACCATCTGAATCAATGAATTAATTTCTGGGAGGTCCCGGCGCGCTTCATCCACAATAAGCCATTGAAGTGGATGCTCGTTAATTAACCAGCTTTCGCACAAATGCGGACCTTCTAACCAAACCGGATGGCCTTGTCGACCTGCTAGGCGACGGTTCCGAATCCATTCTTTATAGAGAGGATTATGACGCGATTCAATGTATTTCATGAGGATGACTGATTCAAGAGCCACTGGCGCAAAGGTGCAAAACTTCGACGATGTTCAGGTGTGGGACCAAGCGTTAGCAAACGCTCCCGATGCAACGCCGTCCCATAGCCCTTATGTTGATCAAAACCATACTCAGGATACTGCGCATGTAAAGTCTGCATGGACGCATCGCGCGCTGTTTTAGCCAGAATAGAGGCGGCAGAGATTTCTGCGATACTCGCATCTCCACCAACAATACAACGTGTTGGAATATCAATTTCAGGGGCTTTGTTCCCATCAATCAGAACTTCAGCGAGCGGCACCTGAATTTGTAAAATAGCCCGTTTCATCGCCAGCATCGTCGCTTGTAAAATATTGAGCGCATCAATTTCTTGCACATTTGCTTGTCCCAATGCCCAGGCAAGACTGCGCTCACGAATCTGCTGCGCAAGCTCATTGCGACGCTTTTCTGTGAGACGCTTAGAGTCGTCTAAACCCCCTATGGGACGCTCAGGATCTAACACCACAGCGGCTGCAAAGACATCACCAGCTAAAGGCCCACGTCCTGCCTCATCCACGCCTGCAATCCAAAGACGCTTAGGCTCACCCAATTCGTCAAAAGATTCGGTTTTCGGATCAGTAGAGAAGAGACTTGGTTGCATTACATTCATCAAGGTGTCTCGTTTTGGAGCAGGTCATAAATCACCTGCGCGGCTTTTTGTGCCGTATTACAACGCAACTGATGATGCAAGGCAATGAACTGCTGCTGAATCTTAGCTTTGCGGGTGGCATCATTCCATAATTCTAAAAGCGCATTGGCAAGGTTTTCTGCGGTGGCGTCATCTTGCAGTAATTCCGGCACAACAAACTCTGAGCTTAAGATGTTAGGCAGTCCAACCCAAGGCACACTAGGACCTTCTTGTCCTGACTTAAACGCCATCAACCGACGCATCATCGGACTTAAACGATAGCTAATGACCATGGGTCGTTTAAAAAGCGCGGCCTCAAGCGTTGCCGTGCCGCTTGCCACAAGCGCCACATCACAAGCCGCCATGGCTTTCCAAGACATGGGCCAGGTTTGCTCATCACGACCGGCTTGGGGCGCATTAGGGTCTGCCTGCAAAATGTGCAGATTCGGTACAGGATATTGTGCCAACAACGCATCAAATTGCGCACGACGTTCTTGATTCACCATCGGTACAAGAAACTGTGCGTTCGGATAATCTTTCGCAAAACGTTGTGCTGCCTGTAAGAACTCAGGAGCCAGCAATTTAATTTCTGAGGTTCGACTACCCGGCATGATGGCCACCACCGGATCTTCACTGTATGCGACGGCTTCATTCAGACCCAGTGACTGACGCATCATTTGAACATCAACAGTTTCAGGGATGATATCCGCCAATGGATGTCCGACATAGGTCACAGGCACGCCTTCTTTCTCGTACAGATCCACTTCAAATGGAAAAAGTACCAGCATGTGAGAGACAGCACGTCGAATCTGATGGATGCGTTCGTAGCGCCAAGCCCAAATCGATGGACTCACAAATTGCACTGTTTGAATGCCATCAGCGCGTAATTTTTCTTCGAGACGCAAATTA
Source organism: Orrella sp. 11846 (assembly GCF_048820935.1). Classification (NCBI taxonomy): domain Bacteria; kingdom Pseudomonadati; phylum Pseudomonadota; class Betaproteobacteria; order Burkholderiales; family Alcaligenaceae; genus Orrella; species Orrella sp. 11846. The sequence continues at coordinate 107,462 of NZ_JBMERD010000001.1, read as the reverse complement.
AAGTCAGGCGCATCGACACCTAAAAACAAAGCAGGATGGTCACGCAACCAGCGGTTTTTAACATCGTTATAAATACGGATTAAACGAGGCAAAGATTTCAGCGCATCCACATAACCAAACACGGACAAAGCCGCCATAGGATGCCATAAGTTCATACCAGCATTAGCCAGCGCTGGCCCGCCAATCCCATCAACCTGAAGGTCAGGTTCGCGGACTTGCAGCCCCGCCAAAAGCTGGGCTGCGATAAGGTCACCGGACGGTTCGCCGGCAACCAGTCCGAGCCGTGTCATGGGCGAATAATACCGCGCTGGCTGTTGCGCAGAAAACTCAGCATGGTGTCAAGAACCGCAGCCACTTCAGGTTCTTGCGCTTGGCGTGCTTGCATTTCTTCACACGCCTGATCCACAGTTAAACCACGACGATAAATGATTTTGTAGGCATCACGAAGTGCCGTAATTTCAGCTGCCGTAAACCCACGTCGACGCAAACCTTCCACATTAATGCCAACAGGCACACACGGGTTGCCGGACGCCATCACAAATGGAGGTGCATCTTTGTGTAAAGCGCTAGACCCACCCACCATGGCATGCGCACCGATCTTGCCAAACTGATGAACCGCAGCTAAGCCACCCACAATGGCCCAATCACCAATATGGACATGCCCACCCATTTGAACCCCATTGGCCAAGATGGTTTGGCTACCAATTTGACAATCATGGGCTACGTGCACATAGGCCATGACCCAATTATCAGATCCGACACGAGTCACACCCACGTCCTGTGTCGTACCTACGTTAAAGGTCACAAACTCACGGACTGTATTGCGATCGCCAATTTCCAGTCGCGTGGGTTCACCTGCGTATTTTTTATCTTGCGGCATACCTCCGATCGAACAAAACCGATAAAACACGTTGTCTTGACCAATCGTTGTATGTCCATCAATCACACAGTGTTCACCGATTCGTGTATTTGCACCAATCTGAACATTGGGACCCACAATGCTATAAGCACCAATCGTGACACCCGCTGCAATTTGCGCATTGGGATCCACAATGGCGGTAGGATGAATGTTGATTGTCATTAGGGGCTCATGGGTCGAATGGCGCACATCAAAGTTGCACGCGCGGCTTCTTGATCATCCACTTTAGCAACCGCTTCGTACTTGCAGATCGTACGGCTCAAGCGCAAGGCTTGCACTTCGAGTCGCAACTGATCGCCTGGAACCACAGGACGACGGAATCGAGCACCATCAATACCCACAAAGTAATAAAGCAACTCTTCATCGGTTGCCTTCAGACCCGTTTCATCTACAAATGAAAAAACGGCAGCCGCTTGCGCCATCGCTTCAAGAATCAAAACACCTGGCATAACCGGATGACCTGGGAAATGGCCATTAAAAAAAGGTTCATTCATCGATACATTTTTAATGGCTGTAATCGATTTACCCGGCTCCATGTCGATCACCCGATCCACCAATAACATGGGATATCGATGCGGAAGCAAATCGAGAATGGCTTTAATATCTAATTGCATGATAGGTCTCAATCAGAGCAGGCACACCCTGCTAGTTTTAGAAGTTCAATTCACAATCCGTTCAGCTTTAAAGGAATCAATTTCAACGGATCGAATTTAATCTTTTTGTCGTTCAAGTTCGCGCAGTCGTCGTCTGAGCACAGAGAGTTGGCCTAAAACAGCGGCATTTTTTTGCCAAGCTGTATGTTCAGCCAAAGGAAACACACCTGTGTAACGGCCTGATTTACGAATATCACTGGTCACTGCAGTACCACCTGAAATTTGCACATCATCTGTGACCGTCAAATGGCCGGCGAACATCGCTGCACCGCCGATAATACAACGCGCACCAATCGTGGTCGAGCCGGCAATGCCCACACAGGCTGCCATGGCCGTGTGATCACCAATCTGGCAATTGTGTCCGATCATGATTTGATTGTCGATTTTGACACCATTGCCAATGGTCGTATCTTCTAAAGCACCCCGATCGATGGTTGTATTGGCACCGATTTCAACATCATCACCAATACGTACACCGCCTAATTGGGCGATTTTTCCCCATGCACCAGGTCCAGCCATGGGATTGGGCGCAAACCCAAATCCATCGGCCCCTAGAACAACGCCGGAATGAATCACTGCTCGTTCACCAACACGCACGCGATCGTACAGGGTCACGTTGGGATAAAGCACGCTATTTGCGCCAATTTCACAATGGCGACCAATCACCGTATTGGCATGAATTTGTACGCCAGCACCGATTCGAGTCTGATCACCCACAATGACATTGGGTCCAATCACAGCAGTCGGATCAATCACCGCTTGCGCACTGACACTTGCACGCGGATCAATGCCGGGTTTCACCACAGGTTGTGCAGCTTTTTCAAACCAGCTTGCAGCCAGTGCATAGAACAGATAAGGCTGTGGGCTCACAATGCAAGCATAATCCAACACTGCTCCACTTTGCTGTTGTTGCTCAAAGAGTTCCAGCTCCATCACCACAGCACACGCTTTGGTGGATTCCAATTCTTGAGCGTAACGCGCCGAGACAATAAACGACAATTCCGTCGGACCGGCGTGTGCCAGCGAACCAATCCCTTGAACACGCACCGATGCACCATGCACCCGACCCGGAATCACTTTCTGAACCAGATCAGGTACTTGTTGTGCAATGGATTGGACAAGCGTGTCTAAATCTGGCGCGACTTGCGCTGACAGAACTTGTGGCATTGTGTGAATCGCTTATTTTTTCTTGCTAAGGCGTTCCAGCACTTGATCGGTAATATCAACACGAGGACTGACAGTGACCGCATCCTGAATAATCAAATCCCACTGATCTTCTTCAGCAATGGCTTTGATCGCAACGTTTGCGCTTTCAATAATATCGCTAAACTCTTCGTTACGGCGACGATTGAAATCCTCTTGAATTTCACGCTGTTTACGCTGCAAATCGGCTTCCATGTTACCCAATTCACGCTGGCGACGGTTACGATCCGATTCAGGCATGACAGGTGCATCTTTTTCAAACTTCAGAGCTTGCTCACGAAGTTTATCCACAGATTTTTGAAGTTCTTGATTGCGCTTTTCAAATTCTGCTTCAATTTTTTTCTGTGCAGATTTGGCAGGTTCTGAATCACTCAAAATACGCTGGGTATTCACAAAACCCACTTTCGTAATAAAGGGTTCTGCGGCAGCGGCTTTTGTTGCTGCGGCTTTATCCTGAGCAGATGCAACCGAGACTGATCCCAAGGCCATCGCACCAGCGACAGCCGTGAATGCGATCGTTTTTGTAAAGCTCGACACATGAGTGGACAATGTGTTCAAAGAGATTTTTTGAGCTTGTCTGGTTTTTACTTGCATTATTTCTACCTTCTATTAAAACTTTGACGAATCGTGAATTCATGATGCTCTAATGATGAGGCAATCAGAATCCTGTACCGACTTGAAACTGGAAAACTTGCGGGTTATCGCCTTCGCGTTTACGCAGAGCTTTGGCATAAACCAACTGCAATGGTCCCATCGGTGACAACCAAGCCAGACCAATACCTGCAGAATAACGCAGATCTCCAAAGCTCAGGTTGGGGTTGATATCACCCGCTCCGTTGTAACCAAAGACCTGTCCGGCATCTGCAAAGACGAACATTCGTAAACTACGATCTTTTTGCGTCCCCGGGAATGGGAAATAAAACTGCACGCTTCCGACTACTCGCTTAGACCCACCTAAGAAAGTGCCTGTCCGAATATCCTTCGGACCCACGGAGTTACCCGTATAACCACGAACTGTCCCGATTCCACCCGCATACACGTTTTTAATGACAGGATATGGGGTGTCGCTGCCACCACCGTAGGCATTCCCATAATCCAGCATGGCATTAAACGCCAATGTGTAATCTCGCCCAATGGGCTGATAGTACTGGTGTTGAGCGCTGAGCATATAGTATTTCAAGCTCATCGTACCCAGACTTGCATTCAGCTGCGTGAAACTGCCCTTGTTTGGATCCAAGGCGCTATCACGTGTATCGCGTGACCAACCGATATCAAAAATCACGCTGTTGGTCGACTCACCATAAGAATTCACATAATCTGTGTAGGCCTTGGGTGAATCGCCATAAAGCGACAGCGAGTTGTGTTCAAAGGTTGCACCCATGTAAACACGGTTAAATTCCGTGATGGGAATCCCGAAGTTAGTTCCAAAACCAATCGAGCGAAGCTTATAGTTACCCGGGTTACTCAGTGACGGTGTCACTGTTCGGTAGTAGGCCGAAAGACTGCGACTAATACCGTCTTTGGTCCAATACGGATCAGTATGTGTCACAACGAAAGAACGTGAACTTTGGCTGGTGTTGACACCCAATGACAACGATGTCCCACTTCCGAATACGTTGTCTTCAGAAATACCGGCACTCAGAATCACCCCTTCGGTTTGGCCATAACCCACACCCAAGTTAATCGCACCGGTTTGACGCTCTTCCAATCCAATGTTGATATCTACCTCATCCGTGCTACCTGGCACAGGTTCGGTTGTGAAATTCACATCCTGGAAGTAACCCAAACGTTCAACTCGATCTTTCGAAAGCTTTATCGCTTCACCGTCATACCAGGCCGATTCCATCTGACGCATCTCACGTCGCGTTACTGAATCTCGGGTCCGTTCGTTTCCAGAAATATTGATACCGCGAACGTAAACACGTTTACTGGGATCGACATAGAACGACAAATCCACTACGCGAGTTTTGTGATCCGCAATTGGGCTTGGGTTGACGTTGGCAAATGCATAACCGAGTGAACCCAGATAGTCGCGAATCGCTTCACTAGTCTCATTCACTTTACGACCAGAAAAAATCTCACCCGATTTAACTTTAATCAGCGCCTCGATTTCTTCATTGAGTCCCATCAATGTACCGGCCAGATGAATGTCACCGACCCGGTATTGTTCGCCTTCATGTACTGTAATCGTGATGTAAATACCATCACGATCCGGTGAAATCGTCACCTGCGGTGGCTCAATCCGAAACTCCAGATAACCGCGATCCACATAATAGGAGTGAATCTCTTCGATATCAGCTTGGAGTTTTTCTTGAGAATAGCGATCGGTTTGCGTATACCAAGTTAAATAACCCGGTGTCGTCAATTGCATTTGACCGCGCAGTGTACTGTCGCTGAAAACCGAGTTTCCAACAAAACGGATTTCTCGGATTTTGGCGACATCACCTTCAAAAATATCAAAGTTCACACCAATACGGTTGCGAGGCAAAGGGGTGGTGGTGGCCGTAATCTCAACCCCATACTTTCCTTTGTCCAAATATTGCTGTTTCAACTCGAATTCGGCTTGCGCCAACATGGCTTGGTCAAAAATCCGCCCTTCTCCAAAGCCGACCGAAGCAAGCGTCTCAATAATCGCAGGGCTTTCAAATTCTTTCATGCCAGAAAAACTCACCGATGCGATCACCGGACGCTCTTGCACGCGCACGACAACCACATTGTTATCCGTACTGATCTGGACATCATTAAAAAATCCAGTGGCATACAGATCACGGATGGTTTCGGTTGCCATCTCTTCTGTAAAACGCTCACCGACTTTAACCGGCACATAGGCAAAGACAGTACCAGCCTCTGTACGTTGAATGCCTTCAACCCGAATATCTTTCACCACAAAGGGTGTAAATGCATAGGTCACCAGCGGCATCGTCAAACTCAGCGATAGCGCCATCGCCCTTAAATATCGCGCTGATTGACGTCCAGAATGACGACGATTTTTATTGATTTTTCCTTGCATAACCTATCTCGTTCCCTTCCTCGGCGAACCAACCCCAAAATCTCGGGGTATTTTAATGGAGATTCACATTAACTCAAGAGCCGCGTAAAGTCGTTCAGTAGCGCAACCATCATCAATCCTGCTAACACAGCCGCACCAGCTTTCTGACTGGTGACAATCCAACTCTCCGGCGCAGGTCGACCGCGCACCATTTCAACAACGTAAAACGCAAGATGCCCTCCGTCAAGTAACGGGATTGGCAGTAAATTCAACACCCCAATACTAATACTGACCAAAGCGACAAAGTTCAGATAAACAATCAATCCCATCTGAGCTGATTTGCCTGCATGGTCCGCAATTGTCACCGGGCCACTGAGATTTTTCAGCGACACATCGCCCATCACCATCTTGCCTAGCATTTTGACAGAAAACCATGCAGTGCTAAAGGTTCGCGTGATTGCCTGAGTAACACTGCCTAGCAATCCTTGACGAACTACCACCATGGGAATCTGTTCACCGACGCCAACACCAAGCCGCCCGATTTCAAAGCCATCCGCAGACTTTACCAGATCAGGCGTCACCACAACGTCAAATCGTGAACCTTCTCGTAAAACTCGTAAAGTTAAGGGTGATTGCGGATGGTTCGAAATCACCTCAATAAAGTCTAAAACACGGGGGTTTTCTAATGAACCTGCCGCCTCAATGATATCGCCTTCCTGCAAACCAGCTCGTTGTCCTGCACCCTCTGACATGATTTGCCCTAAACGCACTGGACCTGGATTCACGATCAAACCTGTCAAAGCCAGTGGATTTTGATCTGTGGCATCAGCCTGCTGCGCGATACCAGACAAATTGAGCTGTCGATGAACAACCAATCCACCGGACTCCACCTCTAAATCAACCGTATCACCACTAAAAATTGGATCCATCAGCGCCCAACCCAATTCAGGCCAAGACTGAATGGGTTCGTTATTCACGGCGATCACGCGATCAAATGCCACAATACCAGCTTGTGCAGCAGGCGTATTCGGCTCGGGTTGCCCAAGAATCGCCTCAGGCTCTTGCACTCCATACATGCCCAGACCGATATAGATCACTGCAGCAAGAATAAAGTTAGCAACAGGCCCTGCAACCACAATAAAGAAACGTCGCCAAACACTTTGCTCATCAAATGTTTCGCCAGGCTTGAGTGTGCCCGCCAAACCATGTTCTGGATCATTGGCGTCGTTCACCATTTTGACGTAACCACCCAACGGGATCGCGGCCAGTGCCCATTCTGTGCCGCGACGATCTGTGCGCGTCCAGATGGGCTTGCCAAATCCAAGGCTAAAACGCAGTACGCGCACACCACAGCGTCTTGCTGCCCAGTAATGGCCGTATTCATGAAAAGCAATCAAGATGCCTAGCGCAACGAGAAATGCCAGAATGGTGGTCAACATATTAGTGAATGAGTCTCATAGCAGGGTTCATAAAAACAGGATCAGTTTCAATTCAAACCAAAAACTTAATACCACGTCACTTCGAATGAGACACCCTGATGTTTAAAAAGTGCAATCGAATCAGTCATAATTTTAGCGGTAACCTAATGTATGCAATTTAAGCCATCAATCGGTCACGGACTTGCGCTGCATATTGACGAGCTTGTTCATCTAGGCTGAGGACATCACTCAACTCATTGGGCGGTTCAACTTGCCAAGAATCAAGCTCAGACAACACCTCATCAAGAATCGCGGGAATATGCATGTACCGCAGTCCGCCCTGCAAAAAGGCTTCGACCGCCAATTCATTGGCCGCGTTGAACGCAACACAGGCGTGTTGGCCAGTTCTTAAAGCTTGATAAGCCAGTGTCAAGCACGGGTAGCGTGCTTCTTCCACGGGTTCAAACTCTAAGCGTCCGGTTTGAATCAAATCAAGCCAATCCACACCCGCATGAATTCGCTCCGGAAATGCCAACGCATGAGCAATCGGTGTTCTCATATCGGGATTGCCGAGTTGCGCTAGAACCGACCCATCGTCATAAGACACCATGGAATGAATCACACTTTGCGGATGGATTAATACTTCGATTTTATCGACAGGCATATCAAAGAGCCAATGCGCCTCAATCACTTCAAGGCCTTTGTTGACCATGGTGGCCGAATCCACAGAAATCTTTTGTCCCATCGACCAATTCGGATGCGCACAGGCTTGTTCAGGCGTGATGGCCTGCATCTTATCAAGCGCTAATGTCCGAAAAGGCCCACCTGAAGCCGTCAAAAGCAAACGTCGAACGCCTGTCACACCGCCCTGCCCAATCGCAGTACGCCCACTCTCAGGCATGCACTGAAAAATCGCATTGTGTTCGCTGTCAATCGGCAGCAGCGTTGCCCCGTTTTCTTGAACAGCTCTCATAAAGATCGCGCCGGCAGCCACTAGAGCTTCTTTGTTCGCTAAAAGAATTTGCTTACCGGCAAGGGCCGCCGCAAGTGCAGCCGGAAGACCCGCAACACCCACAATCGCCGCCATCACCACATCGGTCTGATCATCACCCGCCACTTCAACGAGTCCAGATTGGCCATACAAAATCTCAGGACGTCTCTGATTGTCACCATACGCTTGCAAAAACCGCTGACCTGCTTCTTCATCAGGCACAACGATTCGTTTCGCACCCGTATGCACGACAAGACGTGCTAAATCTGCCATGCGATTAAAAGCCGTTAGCGTATGGATTTGAAAGCGATCTGGATGACGCATCGCGACATCAATCGTACTCAACCCAATAGAGCCTGTCGCACCCAATATGCACAAACTTTTAACGCTCATCTAAGCCCCCACCACAACAATCCAGTAGGCGACGGGAACCACCGCAATCACGGCATCGATCCGATCATACACACCGCCGTGTCCCGGTAACAGCGCACTGGAGTCTTTGACTTGTGCCTTACGTTTAAGCAATGACTCAAACAAATCGCCACTAATCGAAATCACACCCAACAACAAAGCGACAGGGATTAAGGCAATCCAGCCATATAGATGCAACAGAATTTGCGCATAGCTGCCATCAATCTGGCTGCTTACTATCATCCATAACACAACACCTGTTAGACCGGTATAAGCGCCCTCCCGAGTTTTTCCGGGGCTTATGTGGACTGCCAATTTATTTCGACCCCAGCGTTTGCCACCGAAATACGCAAAAATATCAGCAATCCAGACCAGAATGAGCACTGAAAGCAGTAACCAGACACCCCCCTGTGCATGCCAGATCGCCAAAGGCCCCCATGTTGCATACAACGCAATGGGTGCAAACCATGCCCACCATCGCAAATCCGCACGTTGTTCAGCACGGCCTCGAGCCAGATAAACAGGCACAATCACAATCCAAACAAAGACTGCAAACCAAATCGCCCACTGAAACCAAGCCGATGAAGTCGACAAGACACTTTCATTGAGTCCACCGAGTTGATCCCATTGCAAGGCTTGATACAGTAAGCCACAAAACGTCAAAAAACCAACAGCCACTGGCAGCAGCTTGGGTGTCGGCCAAGCCAGACGCCACCACTCCCAGACAGCTAGCCCACTGAGGATCGCTAAAAACAGGGGCCAAGCTAGGCGCCAATCATTACTCAAGACACCTGTCAAAATGATTAATAGGATAATCGCGGTTAAAACACGCTGCTTCAGCATGCGGTGGGTTCCTTAGGTTCGAGCTTGGTTAATTGCTCACTAATTTTTCCAAAACGACGCTCCCGATTCTGATACCAGGCCAAGGCCGCTTGAAAATCATTTTCGTCAAACTCCGGCCAGAATCGATCCGTAAAATACAGTTCACTATAAGCCTGCTGCCAGATCAGAAAGTTCGACACGCGTTGTTCGCCACCCGTGCGGATAAATAAATCGGGGTCAGGTGCCCACGCCATGCTCAAATGTTGCGCAATATCTGCTTCGGTCAGATCCTGCACGCTCTGCGCCAAATCGGGGCGTGCTTGCAGCAAAGCATGCATTGCTTGCACGATATCCCAACGTCCGCCATAGCTCGCCGCAATGGTTAGATGCAGTCGGTCATTGTGTTGTGTCACGCGTTCGGCTTGCTCAATACGTTCAATGAGTTTGGTGCTAAATCGCGAGCGCTCACCAATCACTCGCAAACGCACACCCTGTTCATTTAACTTCTTAACTTCTTTCTCTAAGGCCTGGACAAATAAGTCCATTAGCACGCCCACCTCTTCTTGAGGCCGTTGCCAGTTCTCAGAGCTAAATGCAAATAAAGTTAAATACCGAACACCAGAGCGCACGCAACTCTCGATGACCTTGCGAACAGTTTTCACACCTTGGGCGTGCCCTGCTGTACGTGGTAAGAAACGTGCTTTGGCCCAACGACCGTTGCCGTCCATAATAATTGCGACATGTTGTGGGATGACCCCTGCTTTCGCATTCGACATGTGTTTAGACGATTTCAAACTTCTGCACCACGCTAATAATCGTTAAATAACGCAGGTCACTCATCGGATGAAATTTAACTTTTCACCCGATACGATCAGTCACCTTTAAAGTTGAACAGAGGGATTTTGAGCCGATTTACACGGTCATGATATCGGTTTCTTTCTCAGCAATCAGTTGATCAATTTTCTGTACAAATTGGTCTGTCAACTTCTGGATGCTGTCTTGCGCTCGACGTTCATCATCTTCAGAGATTTCTTTGTCTTTCACCAGACGCTTAAATCCGTCGTTGGCATCACGGCGCAGGTTACGTACAGCCACCTTGGCATCTTCACCTTCCTGACGCACAAGTCTTGTCAGGTCACGACGACGCTCTTCAGTCAACGCGGGCATTGGGACACGAATCGACTCGCCCATCGCTTGAGGGTTTAATCCCAAATCAGATTCACGAATGGCTTTATCCACCAGTTGCACCATTTGTTTTTCCCAGACCTGCACACCCAGCGTACGAGAATCTAGCAAAGTGATATTAGCGACCTGATTCAGGGGTGTCATGGTGCCGTAGTACTCAACTTCGATGTGTTCGAGTAAAGCGGGCGAAGGCCGACCTGTACGGATTTTCATCAGGTTGCCTTGTAAGTTTTCGATTGATTTTTTCATCCGTGTTTCGGACGAATTAATAATTTCATTAATTGGCATGTAGTTTCCCTCTAATTCTATGGCTTTATCACTCAACAATTTAAACGTGAACAACGGTTCCTTCGTCTTCACCTTGAATAGCACGTTGTAAAGCACCAGGCTTATTAATGGAGAACACGCGGATCGGAAGTTTCTGATCTCGGCATAAAGCAAACGCGGTTGCATCCATGACTTCGAGGCGTCGTGCAATCGCCTCATCAAAACTAATGCGCGAAAAACGAGTGGCATTGGGATCCTTATTGGGATCTGCGCTATAGATGCCATCGACCTTAGTCGCTTTAAGAACAATCTCAGCACCAATTTCAGCACCTCTTAGAGCAGCTGCTGTATCGGTTGTAAAGAACGGGTTACCCGTTCCAGCTGCAAAGATGACGACTTTATTTTCTTCAAGGTAGCGCAACGCTTTGGGTCGAATATAGGGTTCCACCACCTGCTCAATCTTCAGAGCCGATTGCACGCGCGCATCAATCCCTTGGTGTTTAAGTGCATCTTGCAAAGCCAGCGCATTCATGACCGTTGCCATCATACCCATGTAGTCGGCAGTGGCCCGATCCATTCCTTGTGCACCGGGCGCAACCCCACGAAAGATATTGCCGCCACCAATCACAATGGCAAGCTGCACACCCAAACGGGCGACTTCAGCCACTTCGTGTGTCATTCTGACAATGGTATTTCGATTGATGCCATACGCATCATCGCCCATAAGCGCTTCGCCTGAGAGCTTCAGAAGAACGCGTTGATGTCGCTTTTCAGACATGATGGATCCTGTTTCGGGTATGTTTTGAAGAATTATTTTAATAGATGACGCCTTTTTAGCCATATTTCGCCGGGCTGGTATCTGCGCAAAAGTGTAATCGATTCACAGCCAGCTGTGACGCACTGGAGGTCCAAATGGACGATTCCTATTTCGTTGCAGACCAATGTCTTGCCCAAGAGCACATCACAAAGCGTAAAGACGTAAAAAACGAGGCGGCCCAACACTGGTTGAACCGCCTCAGACTTCGTTAGCAACACACAGGTTGCTTGGTATTACTTCGTGCCGGCGGCAGCTGCCACTTCAGCGGCAAAATCCATCGTTTCTTTTTCGATACCTTCACCAACCACGTAGATATCAAAAGCTTGAACCGATGCATTTTTTTCTTGCAACATCTGGCCAACAGACTGCTTGTCGTTTTTCACGAAAGGCTGTGACAACAAGGCCACTTCCTTCAGAAACTTCTGCACAGTTCCTTCGACCATTTTGGCAACGATCTCTGCAGGTTTGCCGGACTCTTCAGCCTTCAAGCGTGCAACTGAGCGCTCAGCTTCTTTGTCCGCCTCGGACACACCGTTTTCATCAATGGCACGCGGCTTAGAAGCTGCAATATGCATTGCAATATCTTTACCTGTTTGCTCATCGCCTTTGATGTCAACCAACACACCAATCTTGCCACCGTGACTGTAGCTGCTCAGGCCATGCTCGGAAGCTTGGCGTGAAAAGCGACGAATCGCGATGTTTTCACCGATCTTACCGACCAATGCGGAACGGGTTGATTCCACAGTACCGTCACCCAATGGCAATTGAGCCAAAGCGTCCAAATCCGCAGGATTTTCGGTGGCGATCAATTTAGCGACGTCATCCACAAATGCGAGGAAATCTTCGTTTTTGGCCACAAAGTCAGTTTCGCAGTTCACTTCAACCAGCGCACCTGTTTTGCCATCTTCCAGAATACTGATGCCAACCAGACCTTCTGCGGTCACGCGGCTTGCCGCTTTACTGGCTTTGCTACCGAGTTTGACGCGCAAGATCTCTTCAGCACGAGCCATATCGCCTTGTGCTTCTGTCAGCGCTTTTTTGCACTCCATCATGGGGGCATCGGTTTTCTCACGCAAAGTCTTAACCATTGCGGCTGTAATTTGAGTCATATTCACTCCGTAATTGCTCGAAGTGGACTGATTCAGACCACTTCGACTAGTTCATGCGAATGACCGGACATATCCGGTCGTTCATAGCTATTCGATGTCTTCAGAACGAAGATTGAACTTAGGCGTTTTCTTCACCGGCTGATTCTTCTTGGACTTCCACGAAATCCTCTTCAGCAGTGATTTCTTCGATCAGACCACTAATTGCCTGGTCGCGACCTTCGCGAATTGCATCGGCCATGCCACTGACATACAACGCGATGGCTTTAGCCGAGTCATCGTTACCAGGAATCACGTAATCGATGCCATCAGGTGAGTGGTTGGTATCCACCACAGCCACGACGGGAATACCCAGTGTCTTGGCTTCGGCGACCGTGATCTTGTGGTAACCAACGTCCACCAAGAAGATGGCATCAGGCAAACCACCCATATCTTTAATGCCGCCGATTGATTTGTTCAGCTTATCCAGTTCACGTGTGAACAGGAGTGCTTCTTTTTTAGACATGCGCTCCAGACCACCATCGGCAGCCAGTTGCTCCATTTCTTTCAAACGTTTGATTGAGCTTCTAACGGTTTTAAAGTTCGTCAACATGCCACCCAGCCAACGGCTGTCGACATAAGGCATACCACAACGCTCTGCTTGCTCAGCCACGATATCGCGTGCTGCACGTTTTGTACCAACAAACAGCACGGTGCCGTTTTTGGCAGCGACTGAACGCAGGAACGCAGCAGCTTCCGTATATTTCACAACGGTTTGCTCGAGGTTGATGATGTGAATTTTGTTGCGCTGTCCAAAGATGAAAGGTGCCATCTTGGGGTTCCAGTAGCGCGTCTGGTGACCGAAGTGAACACCAGCTTCCAGCATGTCACGCATTAAAGACATGAGATTTTCTCCTAGGGTTAGGTCTTGCAATGCAACCGGACCGACCAATTCGGCACCCTGGTGTTGCATTGCGCCATTTGGTTTTCTGGCCAAATTTATTTTGCAAGTTGCGAGTGCCTTTATACTAGGAACTCACAACAGCTAATTTATCTGGCTTCTGAAACCACGTTTTCCGCTGCTTTTTAAGCAGAGGGACATCGCTTTTGCTTTGCCCCGTTTTCGGGAAATCCTATAATTCTAACCTCTTTAAGGGTTTTTACTCAACTATCTTATGTCTGTCATCGTAAATGATCCCAGTGACCTCGATAAAATGCGGGCTGCCTGCCGCGATGCGGCCAAGGTTCTTGACTATCTGACACCGTTTGTCAAACCAGGTGTCACGACAGGTGAGCTGGACCGCTTAACCGTGGAATACATCACGGATGTTCTGAACGTAAAGTCTGCCACCATTGGTTACGCGCCCCCGGGCTACCCGCCCTTCCCAGGCGCCATCTGTACTTCGATCAACCACCAGATCTGTCACGGTATCCCTGGCGACAAAGTGCTTAAAAATGGCGACATCATTAACCTAGACGTCACAATTATTAAAGACGGTTGGTTTGGTGATACGAGCCGCATGTATTACGTGGGTGAGCCCTCGATTCAAGCACGACGACTCACCGAAACAACCTATGAATGTATGTGGCTGGGTATTCAACAAGTCAAACCCGGTAAAACGCTGGGTGACATTGGTCACGCCATTCAAACACATGCACATGATCAAGGTTTTTCTGTCGTGCGTGAGTATTGCGGCCACGGTATTGGTCAAAAATTCCACCAAGATCCACAAGTTCTGCACTACGGGCGTCCCGGAACCGGAGAAGAGCTTAAAGCGGGCATGATTTTCACCATCGAGCCGATGATTAACGCGGGTCGTCGCGACATTCGACAATTGAATGATGGCTGGACCATCGTCACCCGAGACCGTAGTCTGTCTGCCCAATGGGAGCACTCGATCCTTGTCACACCGACGGGCTATGAGGTGTTGACGATTTCGGATGAAATGCCTGCCCCACCTGCCGGTGTAAGCCTTAAAACTTAAAGCCACCAAGCCCAAACGATTCGAGACCAACCGGAGCGCAACATGCAATCTCACGATGTCGCGGCTCATCAGCCGCAAATTCAAGCCATCAGGGCTGAACTCGAACACGCGCGGGCTCAATCTATTGCACGATATCGCGAGGATTTACAGGCGACCCGCCTACTGCGTCATTTATGTCGCCACGCTGACGTCGCCTTGCGAGCATTGCTCAAAGTTTATCCTTTGCCTACAGGCGCAGCCTTGGCTGCAGTAGGTGGCTATGGACGCGCAGAGCTCTATCCCTACTCCGACGTGGATTTATTGATTCTGCTCGCACAAGCTCCAAATTCCGAACAAACGCAACAAATTGAAAAACTAATTGCAGCCCTCTGGGACTTGGGTATTGAACCAGGTTGTAGTGTGCGTACGATGGAGGAAGCGTTGCTTTATGCACGCGAGGACATCACGATTGAAACGGCGCTACTGGAAATTCGACATGTTGCCGGACAACGCAAGCTCGTTCAATCATTTGAGACTGCACTCAATCAACAACTCGATGCGCGCGAATTCTTTCGGGCCAAGCTCGCAGAAATGCAACAGCGTCACGCACGGTTTGCAAACACACCTTACGCACTCGAACCTAATTGCAAAGAATCCCCTGGTGGCTTGCGTGATCTGCAAATCATTCACTGGCTTGCACGAGCCGCTGGATTTGGCAAGAACTGGACTCAAATCGCCCGTAGTGGCATGCTCAGACCTCAAGAAGTTCGAGACTTGCGACGTGCACAAAACGCATTTACTCGATTGCGCGTGGAATTACATCTAATGGCCAAACGCCGTGAAGATCGATTGGTGTTTGATTTTCAGCATCGCTTGGCGAGCATCTATGGCATTGAATCGAGCTCAACGCATCGCGCCAGTGAAATCCTGATGCAACGCTACTACTGGGCAGCTCGCTTAGTCACACAACTCAACACCGTCTTGATTGAAAGTTTACGCGACCATTTGTTTCCTGTTGCCAGACAACAAGCCATTCCGATTGATCCGTATTTTCTGAATCTACAAGGCCGCTTAGACATTGCACACGACAATGTCTTTCAAGATGACCCTAGACAGTTGTTGCGAGCCTTTCTCGTCATACAACAAAACCCTGCAATACACGGCATGACCGCTCGCACATTGCGAGCAATCTGGCATGCACGGGTTTTGATTGACGCCGCATTTCGAAGAGATCCGTTTAATCGTCAAACCTTTTTACAAATCCTGAAAGAACCTGAAGGCATTGTGCGCACGTTAAGACGCATGACGATGCTCAACATTCTGCCCAAATATCTGCCTGTTTTTAGGCGCATCGTGGGTCAAATGCAACATGATTTATTTCATGCTTACACCGTCGACCAACACACCCTTTTAGTCATTCGTCATTTGCGCCGATTTACACAAATCGAACATGCGCAAGAGTTTCCGCTTTGTTCTGGCATCATGGCGGGGTTTGACCGTCACTGGCTTTTGTATGTCGCAGCACTCTTTCACGACATTGCCAAAGGCCGAGGGGGTGATCATTCTGAACTGGGCGCCCAAGACGTACAACGTTTCGCCAAAGACCATGGCCTACAAGCCGATGAAACCGATCTAGTGGTCTTTTTAGTTGAACAACATTTATTGATGTCTCGAGTTGCTCAAAAGCAAGACCTTTCCGACCCTCAAGTCATCGCTAAATTTGCAGACCAAGTCGGCTCAATCAGACGTTTAAACGCCCTTTACCTACTCACCGTGGCTGATATTCGCGCTACTGGCCCTAAAATTTGGAATGCGTGGAAAGGCAAACTACTCGAAGACCTTTACCACCAGGCTAGACGCACTTTGGGATCTACGACAACGGATCACACTAAAACGGCACTGCAGGAACGCATCGAAGAAGCCTCGACGCAGATTCGAGAATTTGGACTCACCACAGCTCAGCGTGAAATGGTTTGGAATACGCTTGATGTGGCGTATTTCTTACGTCATGAAACCAGTGACATTGCTTGGCATACGCAGCAGCTGCATTCGCATGTGCACAGTGATCAACCCATTGTGCGTGCCCGCCCCTTCATGGTTGAAGACAGTTTACAAGTCATGGTTTACACACCAGATCGTGAAGATTTGTTCGCTAGTATTTGTGCATTTTTCTGGGCGCATGCATTGGACGTGTTGGATGCGCGAATTCATACGACTCGAGAAGCTTACGCATTGGATACGTTTATTGTGCTTTTTGCACCAACCCAGATCGATCCGAATATCTTAGCTTCAAATTTGGCCACAAGCCTAACCCAACATCTGAGTGCACCGAACCCACAAAACTTGCCTAAAATCAGTGCGACATCTGCGCTATCTCGCATGTCTCGCGCCTTTCCCATCGAACCCACGGTGGAATTACAACCCGCTGTCGGTGCTGACGAGTGGCGACTCGCGATTATGGCAACTGATCGTCCAGGCTTATTGGCGCAGCTCGCACAAGTCTTTGTCGCCTTTAAAGTCAATGTCATTAGCGCTAAAGTGATGACTTTGGGGGAGCGCGTTGAAGATATCTTTATGATCCATGCACCCCAGCTCGCGAGTGAGCGTATTTTGCGACAATTTGAACGTACGATTTACGGTCAGCTCGCCAATGTAAGTGCATCTCATCCCAAATAAACGACAGACTCACAGTCACAAACACAACAATTTTATTGGGTGTCACTGGCCTTATTCGTTACACTGAACAAATTCGTCTCTTCAGATTCTGACAACGCATTGATAACAAACATGAAACGCCTCATGCCAATACGATCATCCAAATTCTTTTTTGCGCTCACCGCTTTATTGACCGGTAGTTCTTTACTCGTGGCTTTGTTTGCGCAACATATACTGGACATGCCACCCTGCGCTTGGTGTGTTTTGCAGCGCGTGATCTTTCTAATTCTATTTGTATTGTCGTGTTTTGGCTTGTGGATACAGAGCACGACGCGCACTCTGGCGCTCTTACTTACACTGGCATTTGGCATCGCAGGCGTGGCTGCTGCCTATCATCAGGCAACCGTCGCTTCAGCCTCATTGAGTTGCGACATGACACTGGCAGACCGTCTCATCACGAGCAGTGGATTAGACAGTCTGATGCCGGGCTTTTTTGGTGTGTATGCAAGCTGCTTTGAAGCCAATGTTGATTTTCTGGGTGTACCGTTTTCAGGGTGGGCACTGATTCTATTTAGTGCCATCACCCTGATGGGTTTGTGGATCTGGCCGGTCAGAAATCATTCGCTGCAAAGCCAAGATTAATCTGTAAACCATTGCCGCTAGGCGTTTCTTCACGGGGTTGCGCAATTTGGAGTAGCAACTCCGGGGTGATATCGCCTGTGATGTAATCGCCCGTGAAACAGGCAGACTCAAAGGTTTTAAGCGCTGGATTCAAATCACGTACGGAATTTTCCATGTCATCGATATTTTGATATATCAGTGCATCAGCGCCAATAATATGCGCGATCTCATCCACATCACGTCCATTAGCAATGAGTTCCTGCTGTGTGGGCATGTCAATACCGTAAACGTTCTGGAAACGTACAGGTGGAGCTGCCGAAGCCAAATAAACTTTATTCGCACCCGCTTCACGTGCCATATCAACAATCTGACGACTGGTTGTACCTCGAACAATCGAATCATCCACCAACAGCACATTTTTGCCATGAAACTCCGCACCAATGGTATTGAGCTTTTGCCGAACTGATTTTTTGCGCACAGCCTGTCCTGGCATGATAAAGGTTCGACCGATATAACGGTTTTTAATCAACCCTTCACGATACTCAAGGTTCAAGTGCTTAGCCAGTTGCATGGCCGCGGGGCGACTGGAATCGGGTATTGGCATCACGACGTCAATATCCCCAAGTGGAAGTGCTCGAGCCACTTGCTCGGCCAGATACTCTCCCATACGCAAACGTGCACCATACACAGACACGCCTTCAATAGCTGAATCTGGTCGTGCAAAATACACGTATTCAAAAATGCACGGTGCGTGAATCTTAGGTTCTGAACACACCTGGTGACTCAACTTGCCATCGAGCGAAATAAAGATCGCTTCACCCGGTAAGACATCGCGCTCAAACGAGAATCCAAGCCCTTCGAGCGCCACCGATTCAGAAGCGACCATCCATTCTTTCCCAGATGGGGTTTCCAAACTTCCTAAGCACAAAGGACGAATTCCATGGGGATCACGGAATGCCAGCAGTCCGTAGCCTGCAATTTGCGTGACCACCGCATACGCACCACGCACTCGGTCATGGACAGCCCGCACAGCCTTAAAAATAGCCGTTTCATCCAAAGAAACACCATTGGCCGCCCGTTGAAGCTCATGTGCCAAAATATTCAGTAAAACTTCAGAGTCTGAATTGGTGTTGATATGACGTTGATCGATGCGAAACAATTCATCTTTTAATTCACGCCAATTGGTCAGATTGCCGTTATGCGCAAAGGTCAATCCAAACGGTGCATTCACGTAAAACGGTTGTGCCTGCTCCACACTTTGACTTGAGCCAGCCGTGGGATAACGAACTTGCCCAATCCCTGTAAAACCTGGCAAAGCGCGCATATTTCGGGTTCGAAACACATCACGAACCAAGCCGTGACCTTTGTACATATTGAAGTGATTGCCATCAAACGTTGCAATACCGGCAGCGTCCTGGCCACGGTGCTGCAGCAGAAGCAGCCCGTCATAAATCAGTTGGTTGACGGGACTGTGCGCTACGACACCAATAATTCCACACATGTGAGTTCCTGGAATGACGATAAGAAAAAAACGTAAAAAACAAATACAACTAAAAGCAAAAATCGATGAGTACGTACATCAAGCGTAAATCAAAAACAACTGTTTATTGAACTGCGAATATCTGGATTAATACGGCAACCATTGTGCAGCCGACTCTGGCAAGCGGTGTTTAATCTGTCGAACGGCATTTTCTGCAGTATCTGAGAACATGGCATTTCGCCACCAAGGTTCGTCAATCACTGGTGTATAACCCAACACAATCACGATCAGCAAACTAATCAACAATCCCCGAACCAGTCCGTACACAATCCCCAGACCGCGGTCTGCGCCACTCATCCCTGTTTCACGCAGTAGACCACCAAGCATCATATTAAAGAGGCCAATCACAAGCAAGATCACGACGAAAACAAGTACATACGCCACACCTAGGCGCAAATAATCGTTACTGATCCAATACATCCAAGACTGACGACCCAGCAGCGGCCCCCACCAGATTGCACCCAGCCCCGCCAGTGCATAACTCACCAACGACAGCAATTCTTTGATCAGCCCTCGACGCACCCCTAAAAATACGGAGACGCCCAGAATGATCAGTAAACCATAGTCAAATCCGGTCACTGTGTTGCGATAAAGCCGTTAGGATAACCCAGCGTACGCAGGCGGGTTTGTGCAGCCTGAGCCGCGTCTCTCGAATCAAAAGGACCGACACGAAGTCGGAATGTTGTCTTACCATTGACAGTTGCTTGCTCGACAAATGCGTTACTGACACCTTCGCCACGAAGCTTATTACGCATGGCTTGTGCATCATTTTGTGTGCTGTAGGCGGCAACCTGTACCACCAATCCAGATTTAGACTGCGGTGCAGATGCGCCAGAAGATGGCGTACGGCCACCTAAGAGTGCAAGCGCAGCAGAACCGTCATCCGTGCGCTCAATCGGCTTGGCAGCAGGTGTCGTAGGTTTCTCATCCACTTTTGCGGGTTTGTCCGCCGGTTTCTCAGCCACAGTTTCAACGGGCTTGACGGCATCTGCCTTAGTCGCACTCGCGTCAGGCTGAATTTCAGCGACCTTCTCACCTTGTGTGAGTTCATCAACAGGCTTGAGACTCGCATCCGTTTCAGTGGCCGCCACATCGGTTGCCGTCTGAGCATCAATCGGTTTGAAATCAGGCTTAAATGGTGCATCACGGCTAGGCACAGTGATTTTGACAGTCGGTGAAACAGGTTTTGGTTCACTGTCTAACAGCATTGGTAAAACAATCACGGCCGCCAAGACCAATGCAATTGCGCCTGTCAGCCGACGTCGTGCGCGCACACGCATCGCATTCGCTTGCGCCTCACTACTGACTGATGGACGCGGTCGATCCGGTGTCTTTGAAGATGGTTTTCTAGAAAACAAACCCATGACTTAATCCTGCTCAAACCTGAATGAGACGCAGCAATCTGACAAGCTAACTACCTGATCCTTGTACCAGCTCACTGCGTATACACCATTGATTGATTCTAGCGCTGATCAGTCGCGACCCAAGTGGACTAAGACCTCACCCACTGTGATAAAAGAACCAAACGCCACAATTCTATCATTCACAGTCACTTTCTGACTCGCAGCTTCAAAGGCTTGCGCAGGTGAGTCAAAAATCAACACCTCAGGCACCGGTTCATTTGGCTTATCTGCAAAATCCAATGCAAGCTGTGCTTCAACACGTTCTTTCAGTGCTTGGCCAGACAGACCCCGCTCGCCAGGCAGCGTTGCACAGTACCAAGCATCGAATCGTTTAGACAACGTATGAACCACTTGCTCAATGTCTTTGTCACCCAGAATGCCAAACACCGCGTAGGTGTACGGGAAAAATCCCATACCAGCTAAGTTTTTATCAAGCACTGCAGCCGCATGCGGGTTATGTGCAACATCTAGCACAATCGCAGGTTGTCCAGGCAGAAACTGAAAACGCCCTGGCACCTTCGCTTGCAACAAGCCCAAACGCACAGCTTGTTGTGGCACCATCAGTTGATCTCTGAGTGCCTCAATGGCAGCAAGCGCCCCACTGGCATTCAGGAGCTGATTGGCACCTCGTAACCCTGGATAACCCAATGCGTTGCGTCGGCGACCACGTGCAGCAAACGCCCACTGCTGACGATCACCCGAATAATTAAAATCCTGACCTTGAACCCAAAGGTCTGCACCGATTGATTTGGCGTACTCAATCACACTTTCAGGCGGCTGAGGGTCTGCGCAGATTGCAGGTTTACCAGGACGGAACACATGGGCTTTTTCTAGGCCGATGGTTTCACGATCGGCACCCAGCCAGTCTGTGTGGTCAATATCAATACTTGTTACAATGGCACAATCGGCATCGACGAGATTAACAGCATCCAGACGACCGCCCAGCCCAACTTCCAGCACCCAGGCATCAAGCGATTCTTGCGCAAACAGCCAGAGAATGGCAAGGGTTGTAAACTCGAAATACGTAAGACTAGTGTCCCCACGTGCTTTTTCAACCACCTCGAATGCTTGCAGAAATTGTGCATCAGTAGCCGATTCCCCATTGATTCGAGCACGTTCATTAAAATGAATCAGGTGTGGTGAGGTGTATACACCAACTCGATAGCCTGCCGATAATAAAATGGCTTCAAGCATGGCACAGGTTGAGCCTTTGCCATTCGTTCCAGCCACCACAATCTTGATGGCGGAACTATCGAGCCCAAGATTGGCTGCGACAGCACGAACCCGGTCAAGCCCGAGATCAATTTTTTGAGGATGCATTTGCTCGAGTTGTTCGAGCCATTCAGGAAGTGTTTGAGCTTGGATGGAAGCGGACATCAGGTAGTTTGCCTTGTAGACTGTTCCCGGTGGAACATGGGATGAATCACAACCTTGAATGTTACGCTTTTATGCGCAACTTTGCTCTAATGGCCGCACTGTGCGTACAACTGCACAACCCACTAATTTTTAAATGACGATATAGGTATCATGAGTCAACCCAAAAAAAACATGGATCGCACGGCCAGCTCGCTGATGATCATTATGTGCATGATCTGGGCAATCCAACAGTCAGTCATCAAGATGATTGCCTTAGATATGGCACCGACTTTGCAGATCGGTTTGCGCTCCATCATTGGCGTCATTTGCATTGCTTGGGTGATGAAACGGCGCAATATTTCGTTCGCCTTACACAAAGGCCCTTGGAAAGCGGGCTTAATCGTAGGCGCAATGTTTGCCTTGGAGTTTTTGTTTATCGGTGAAAGTCTGGCACGTACTAGTGCTTCTCACTTGGTGATTTTTTTGTATACTGCCCCCATTTTTACCGCGCTTGGCTTGCACTGGAAGCTTCCACTCGAGCGTTTGTCATCGCGTCAATGGAGCGGCATTCTTTTGTCGTTTGTCGGAATTTTCATTGCATTTTTAGGTGGGTTTCTGACACCCGATTTGGATTGGCGCACGATTCTGGGTGACATTTATGCATTGTTAGCCGGTTTAGTCTGGGGTCTGACCACAGTCGTTTTGCGCTGCTCAGATCTCAATCGAATTCACCCCACACAAACGACCCAGTATCAGCTCATCATGGCGTTCATCATTTTATGTTTGGCCGCCATCGTGACGGGACAAACAGACGTAAATTGGACACCACTCGTCATTAGTGCCGTTATCGGGCAAGGCATTCTGATTTCATTTGTTTCTTTACTCATCTGGTTCTGGCTATTGACGGTT
The DNA here is from genome assembly GCF_048820935.1 of Orrella sp. 11846. NCBI lineage: Bacteria > Pseudomonadati > Pseudomonadota > Betaproteobacteria > Burkholderiales > Alcaligenaceae > Orrella > Orrella sp. 11846. The sequence continues at coordinate 84,254 of NZ_JBMERD010000001.1, read as the reverse complement.
TATAACGTGTCTCAACTGGCCGCTTTTTCATTCTTAACCCCGATTTTTGGAGTGGCATTTGGGGTGATTTTGCTCGATGAACCATTGAGTCTGAATTTTATTTTAGGTGCCATGCTCGTGATTCTGGGTGTTGCCATCGTGAATCATCCCAGTTCAGCGTCACGTCCTTCCAAACATCTCAAACAAGGTTCATAAACAATGTGTCTAGCCGTTCTCGCTTTACCCTCCTCGTCTGCCTGGTCTTGGGCCGTCGTCGCAAACCGTGATGAAGAACACGCTCGCCCATCACTTGAGATGCAACCTTGGGAAGACAATCCTCAAATTCTCGCTGGACGCGATTTACAAGCCGGTGGTACCTGGCTCGGTGTCCGTACCGATGGACGTTTGGCCTTGTTGACCAATGTGCGCGAACCAGGTCGTTTTCAAACACAAGCACCGTCACGCGGCCATTTGGTTGAGGGTTTCTTAAAAAACTCACAAACACCCGCCGATTATCTCAAAGGCCTTCAAGCCAGCGCCAATGAATACAATGGGTTTAATCTTTTAGTGGGCCACAACGCAGACTGGCATTACGCCTCGAACCGTGCGAACCAGTGGCAACAAGCCGTTACACCAGGGTTTCATGGTTTATCCAATGCGCTGCTCGATACCCCATGGCCTAAACTGGTACGAACTCGCCAAGCGGTCACTGACGTCCTCACTCAGACGCCTCAGCGTGTTCCCACAACGTCCAGCATTCAAACCTTGCTGCACTCTTTAGCAAAAATTATGCAAGATGACGCACCAGCGCCAGATGTCGATCTGCCGCAAACGGGCGTCGGTCTGGAGAGAGAACGTCTACTGTCCTCGCCTTTTATTCGTAGTGACTTGTATGGCACGCGCTGTACGACCGTTGTATTACAAGAAAGAAACGGGCCGATTTATGCGTTGGAAATAAGCTATTTGCCTAGCGGGCAAATGCATGGCCAACGGTTGTGGACGAGCACACCAGACCAAATCTGGACGCCTTGGTCTGGCGAGAGTTAATACTTTAATCGCGGGGGTGTTAACCGAGCCGTGCTTTGACTCGCGCTGAGACTTGACCCATGTCGGCACGCCCGGCGAGCGCTTGCTTCAGTGCGCCCATGGCTCGACCCATCAGCGCTGGCCCTTGAACCCCTTGCGCACCCAGATCAGCCAATGTCTGCTCAATGACGGTGTCGATTTCAGCGTCGTCAGCCTGCTTAGGTAAAAACGTCAGGAGTACTTCAATTTCTGCCAAATCCGAGGCAGCTTGTTCTTGACGCCCTGCCTGCTCATAAATTGCGCTCGATTCACGCAATTGTTTCACTTGTTTTTCAATGACAGACAATGTCTGTTCATCTGTCAGTGGTTTCTGATTATCAATTTCCAGTTGCTGGATTGCCGCACTCAACATCCGCAGCGTCGTCACACGTGCACTGTCACGGGCGCGCATCGCTTCTTTTGTTGCAGTGGCAATGTTTTCTTTCAATGACATTTATAAATTTCCTTAAGTCAATCGAGGTTTAATTAATTTGAACGACGCCATGGCTTTTGCAATCACCCGACCTTCATCGTTCAGAATTTCACCCTCACAGAAGCAAATCGATGAACCTCGTCTGATACACCGAGCCACACAAATCAAATCCGTTTCAGCAGGCAAGAGAAAATTGGATGACAAATCAATCGTCACCACACCGACGTTTAACGGATCATGTGAGCGACCTGCTGCACTTAAGGTGAAATCCAGTACGCTTAAAAGCGCACCTCCATGTAAGTGGCCACGACTATTGACCAATTCACGGCGGTATGGCAACCGAGTTTTGGCTTGATCATTGCCAATTTCTAAAGGTTCAAGCCCAATAAAATCAAGATACGGAATTAACAGACCAAAATGACTGCGCTGCGCTTCTTCTGCCGGCAAGCTCTTCATAAAAACCACTCTTTAAATTAAAAAAACAGAATTCAACAATCGCTACATTTCAACGAACACTTAGCGACGTTTTTTTGCTGCCGTCTCAGCACTGGCTGATTTGCCAGGGAAGTAATTCACGCAACTGGGCACTCCAAAGCGAATCGCCGCTTCCATGGCATCAACCGCAGTACGGTTCCAGATATTGATCCCCCACATGCGAACATCAACTACTGTGCTATCTGCCCCACGTGCCTGAAAACCCATCTCCGCAGCGACCGTATTTGTAAACCGCATCAGAACTTGAATTTGCGCACGCTGTGCGTCGGGTGAAATCTGTGCCGTGATGGGTGCATTGTCATCAGACATCAAGCAATAATTTGTTTGCGCCATCGCGCGGTCATACGCTTGTTGCAAAGGAATAGGAACCGTAAAACTGGTGTTAGGTGCGTTACTTGAAGTCGCACCCGAACAGCCTGCTAAGGTCACAACGGCCAGACAACTGGCCACAATTGAGATGCCTTTCATCAAATTTACGCGAGAAACCCCGTGCTTACGCTCGGAGAGGGATAGCGTGCCACAAACGTTGTGACCCAGCCTCGCTGCCTCCTGTCGGAATGTGCTATCGGATGGATTGAGTGAACCTAGATGGAACAAAAATGTCTTTCAACCTCGAAATTCTAACATTCACTTTTTTAATTCAGCGACGTGCAACCGTACCATCACCTTCAACTGGGAGTATGCTACCCAAAATTTTAACTCGGGTCGCTTGTTGGCTTAATTTTGTTTCACTCCGACAAAAAGGAATCGTCCATGGTGCTTCGGTTTTCTAGAATTTGGTTCATTATCATTGCATTACTCGGTGCAAGTGGCGTTGCATTAGGAGCTGTAGCTGCCCACGCAGTCAATAACCCTATTGCAATCACATCATTGGAGCGTGCGACCACCTATCATTTAATGCATACCATTGCTTTACTCGCATTAAGCGGACTCACTCTACGCTGGATAGGACTGGTTCGAATCTTGATGCTCATCGGCCTGATCGTCTTCAGTGGAGCGATTTACGCCAAATACTTGATGGGCATACCATCACTCGGACAGTATGCCCCCATGGGTGGCACGATGCTCATTTTAAGCTGGCTCGTATTGGGCATCAGTGCCTTACTGCATAGAACCAATTAAAGAATGCCCCGATCTCGTAAGCCTTGAATTTGCTCATCACTCAAGCCCAACTCGCCTTTAAGAACATGCTCTGTATGCTGCCCTAGTAATGGTGCAGGATTTTTCAGTTGCACAGGCGTGTCTGACAAACGAATCGGGTTGGAGACGATAGGTACGTCAACACCGATCGGGTGTTTGAGGGACGATTTCATTTGACGGTGTTTCACTTGAACATCTTCAAACACCTGATCCAACATGTAAATAGGCCCACATGGCACGTTATTGGCTTCAAAAATATCAACCCACTCCATCATCGTTTTAGCCAGCATGGCCTCATCCAAAATCGGAATCAAATCCAGCCGGTTGCGCACGCGGTCTGCGGATGCTTTAAAACGCGGGTCTTCAGCCAACTCTGGCATACCGATGGAACGACACATGTCTTTAAACTGTGAATCATTACCAACGGCCATGATGATATCGCCTTCTTTACAGCGAAACACTTGGTAAGGCACGATATTGGTATGAACGTTCCCCATGCGCTTGGGTACCTGATCACTAAAGAAGTAATTCATCGACATATAAGATGTCAGAGACACGGTGCTATCCAACAAGGACATATCAATATACTGACCTTTGCCGCTGATATGACGATGTTCAATCGCTGATAGGATGGCCGCAGTCGCATACATACCCGTGGCCAGATCACTAATCGCCAGACCGAATTTAATTGGACCACCACCGGGCTCTTCATCGGGCTTACCGGTGATGCTCATCAGACCACCCATGCCTTGGAACACAAAATCATAGCCGGGTAACTCAGCATAAGGACCCGTTTGGCCATACCCTGTAATGGAGCAATACACCAGACGCGGATTCAATGCACTCAATGACTCATAATCCAACCCATAACGCTTCAGATCGCCCACTTTATAGTTTTCAACGACGATGTCGGCTGTTTTAGCGATTTCACGGATGAGTTCCTGACCTTCAGGCGTCGAGATATCAACCGTGACTGATTCCTTGCCGCGGTTGACCGCCATAAAGTAGGAGGATTCTCTTGTCTCATCACCCTGTGCATCCTTCAAAAACGGTGGCCCCCACGAACGCGTGTCGTCACCTCGCACAGGACGTTCAATCTTAATCACTCTGGCCCCAAGATCAGCCAACATCTGAGTAGACCAAGGTCCTGCAAAGATACGTGTCAGATCTAGCACCCGCAAATGTTCCAAAGCTTGTCTCATGATTTCTGTTTCTTCCTATTAAAGAGTAGTCAAACGACTCATCGCCGATACACAATAGCAGAACCCATCGGTGAATGGTTCATTTCGATTAAATGTAAAACTTGGCCTTCATAAAATCCCAAGGGGTCGTTCTAAATGATAAAAGAAAGGCACATCGTTTTGATGGCATGATTAAGACACCTTTTAATTCAACTAGTGAAGATAGATAACTCATGACTTTACGAGACAAAGCATATATTGTGGGTGCCTATGAGCACCCCACTCGCAAGGCACCGGATAAATCTGTTGCTCAACTGCACGCTGAATCCGCCAAAGGCGCTTTAGCCGATGCGGGTCTGTCCTTAAGCGACATTGACGGTTACTTTTGTGCAGGTGATGCACCAGGCCTCGGTGGTCTGAGCATGGCCGACTACATGGGCCTAACCAATCTGCGTCACATCGACACCACAGAAACAGGTGGTTCTTCTTACCTGATCCACGTGTCGCACGCTGTTCAGGCCATTGCTATGGGACGCTGCGACATCGCACTGATTACCCTCGCAGGTCGCCCACGTTCAGCAGGCTCCTCCGGCATGCAACCACGTAGCTGGGGTGCTGATATTCCTGACGTGCCATTCGAAGCGCCTTATGGTGCAGTGACCGTCAACAGCTATGCCATGGTCGCCGCTCGTCACATGTACGAATACGGCACCACGCCCGAGCAATTGGCTTGGGTTAAAGTGGCTGCCTCACACCATGCACAACACAACCCCAATGCGATGCTTAAAAACGTCGTCACGGTTGAAGATGTCATTAACTCACCCATGGTGTCTTGGCCGCTCAAGCGTCTGGATTGCTGCGTCGTCAGTGACGGCGGTGGTGCACTGATCGTAGCTCGCCCAGAAATCGCACGCGAACTCAACCGTCCATTGGTCAGAATCCGCGGTGCCGGTGAAGCCGTCAAAGGCCAACTCGGCGGTGAAATCGACCTCACATGGTCTGGTGCTCGTTATTCCGGTCCACGTGCTTTTGAAGAAGCTGGTGTGACCCCACAGGACATCAAATACGCATCCATCTATGACAGCTTTACAATCACTGTCATCATGCAGCTCGAAGATTTGGGCTTTTGTAAAAAAGGTGAAGGCGGTAAATTCGTGGCTGACGGCAACCTGATTTCAGGTGTCGGTAAGTTGCCGTTCAACACCGACGGTGGTGGACTGTGTAACAACCACCCCGCAAACCGCGGTGGTATCACCAAAGTCATCGAAGCTGTGCGTCAGTTGCGTGGCGAAGCCCACCCTGCCGTACAAGTACCAAATTGCGATCTAGCCCTAGCCCATGGAACTGGCGGTCTGTTGGGATCGAGACATGGCAGTGGCACCCTGATTATGGAGCGTGTGTAATCATGAGTAACCCATATCTGCCCAATAACCTCCCGGCCCCAGTCATCGAACCTGGTGACGAACACTACTGGGAGCAGGCACGTGCCGGAAAACTGGCCATTAAAGCTTGCAAAGAATGCAACAAGTACCACCACTATCCGCGTGCTTTGTGCCCATTTTGTTTCGGTGAAACTGAGTGGAAAGAAAGTACCGGTAAAGGCACCATCTATTCACTGAGCATTATGTCTCGAGGCAATCCAAACCCGTATTGCATCGCCTATGTGACCCTCGAAGAAGGTGTCACCATGATGACGCAAATCGTGGATTGCGATTTTGATGACCTCAAAATCGGTCAGGCGGTTGAATTGGTTTTCAAACCCACTGTGGGCGAAGATACGCCGCCAGTGCCGGTCTTTAAACCCGTTTAACACCGACCTTATCCGTTTAATTTAAATGGATTGAAAACCCGCTTGTTAACTCAGGCGGGTTTTTTTATGTGAATACCAAGCATTCAAATTCAGCTCAACCACAACGCGTATACTGGTGCGCTGATTTTGATGCATCGATTGAGCTCAGCTTTAAGCTGACATCATCTTTAATTTTTCTTTCTAATTGCGAAGGCTTCAAACGTGTTGCATTCCCTCTATCAATGGACCATGTCACTGGCCAGTCACCGTCATGCCATGTGGGCATTGGCTTTTGTTGCCTTTATTGAAAGCTCCGTTTTCCCCATTCCACCCGATGTCCTGATGATTGCCATGATTGTGGCGCAACCCTCAAAAGCTTTTCGAATTGCCGCCGTTGCCACCATCGCCTCAGTTTTAGGCGGTATTTTGGGATATTGGATTGGTTATGGGGCCTACGAAACCGTGGGTAAATATGTGCTGGAGTTTTACGGCAAGCAGGAATACTTCGATCAGTTCAGTGCCCGTTACAACGAATGGGGTGCTTGGGCCGTGCTCATTGGTGGATTGACACCCTTCCCGTACAAAGTCATCACTATTTTGTCGGGTGCAACCGGGCTGTCTTTACCGATCTTTATTGTGTCATCTATTGTGGCTCGAGCTGGACGCTTCTTTTTAGTCGCAGCCTTACTCTGGAAGTACGGCGCACCCATACGTGACTTTATTGAAAAACGACTCGGACTCGTCTTTACGGTCTTTGTCTTGTTGTTACTAGGTGGCTTTGTCGTGGCCCGTTATTTTCTTTAAGCGCAAGTACCGCACAAACCTTATTCAAAATCAACACAATACGACACAATGCCTGTCAGACATCCATTTGATCTGACAGGCCTTATTACTTCAAACGTCGTTTTCACTTCAATTGAAACTTACGGTGTGGTCTGAATGCCCAACCATTGATTAACCATATCGTTAACGGATTTGCGCAGGATGCCATCAGGCAAAGACTGACCATTCACGGTAAAGGTTTCAGGCGTCAGTTCATAACGCAGACCGATACCATCTCGAGTTGTTTCAAACAATCCACTCACGAGCGCCAAAAGCGAACCTGCCTTTAAATTCGTCAACCGCACCTGCCCTTCGGTAACAAGATACTGATCAAATGGCAAGAGATCCGTTGACTGATACAAAGCGTCTGGCATTTGCATCAAATTCAAGGTGGCTTGTGCCTGAATGTCCCCCAAGCCTGTTTTTGCTTGCGTAATCACGGCATCGCCATCTAACCCCTTCAGCATCAAATCACGCATTGCAGGCTGCCACCAATCAGGCTTGGTCTCTGTGGGTGCAATTAAGCCCGCAACCGATCCCATTAATAAAGGGCCAAACGCTTGTGCATCCAAATGACGCCAGGTCATTTTGCCGCGAACATCCTGAGCACTCCAGAAATTACTGTGTAAACCCACAGCCTGCATTTCAAGATCCAGTCCGACACGCTCCCCAGATCCGAGGACGTGCTGACCTGATTGACCCGAAGCACACACAGGCGTTGCTGAGACTGCAAAGCCTTCGATTTGTCCCACAGACAGCATCACCAACTGCGACTTCACCACATAGCGCTGACCAATACATTGACCCGGCACCCAATCGGTTTCAATCGTCACTTCTTTTAATTGAGATTCGATTTTTTGATTCCGAATGTACTCAATCGAAGGCCAGTGCACTTGTGTCGTCACGCCTTGCGCATTGCCTTTCAACTTACCTTGCAAGGCTGCCAAACGCACAATCGTGCCTTCCTGAATTAACTCTTGAGCAGGCATCGCCAGATCGGCATTGAATACGCCCTCCCAGCTTAAAACCCCTTGACCCGTCAATCGTGTCTGATCGGCTTGAATCAACTGCGTCTTAATATTGGCTAAGCGACCTGGCCAAAGCGCATGATCCAGCGTGTAATCAATCCGAAAGATCAAATCAGATGCAACAGGTGTCGCATCCACAGGACTCATGCTCAGCACATAGTAGCCACTGGACTGCCAGATGCCTTGATCATGACTTTGCTCGCGAATTTGAAACCCAGAAAAATCAGGTGCTTTTTGTTCGACGATGGCATTGAGATGCGATTGGGCCCGCTCACCCACAAAGTAGCTTCCTGCACCGTATGCCAGTCCGAGCACCACCACGGTGCCCACAACCCAGCCCATGGGCGAGCGTTTTTTGCGGCGCCGAGGTTTTGTCTGAAATGTCTCAGGACTTAAATCCTTGGAGGCAATAGTTTCGGGTTCAGAAGATTGCGTCATAACCTGCTCACTTTTGTACAAACATCAAAAATTCTAAAGACCAGCACCGCGCGCAAGAATTGGCCAAATCGCATGAACACGCCCTTCTTTCACGACAATCAACTCGTCGTAAAGGTTCACCGTCGGATCACAATGTCCCGGAATCAGCAGCAACTGTTCCCCTAACGATAACTGTAAATCGTCATTTTTGGATTGAACAATGCCGTGCTCGTCCGATGCTTTGACATACTGCAGTTCAGGACGCCCCCAAACGGAAGGCATTCCGGAATCGGTGCTGGAAGCTTTCAGACCCGCATCCACCACGGCGATTCTTTTTTGCGCAATGCTTTGCACGGTTGTTAATACAAAGAGCGCATGTTCAAATCGCACGTCACCCAACCCCATTTCATTGTCGGCATAGTCGCGATCCATAAAGACATAAGAGCCTGGCTGGACTTCCTGATACACCCCACTGTCTCTTTCTAACCAGAAGGTGCCCGTGCCGGCTCCAGTCACAATGGGGACTGACATACCGACTGCCTCAATTTGCTGGATCGCTTGGCGCACCCGACTGCTTGCAAACTTAATCGCTGCAGCCCGTTCACGCGGGGTACGCAAATGCTGTGCCGCGCCGTGATAAGCATGTAGACCAGCAAAGCGTATTCCGTCTAAGGCATGAATCTGACGTGCCAGAATGACTGCCATTTCAACGCTGCAACCACAGCGACCAGCCCCGACATCCAGTTCAACGTACACATCCAGCTCAGTTTGACTGCCCACCATGACGCGGCTTAAGGCCTGTACATGGTCTTCATCATCGACCAACACCCCCAGTCGGACTGATTCAGCCAAGGCGCGCACATGAGACAATTTGCGCGCACCCACCAATTGGTTCGTCACCAAAATGTCTTTGACGCCTGCTTGGGCAAACACGGCCGCTTCGCTCAACGTCTGGCAACAAATCCCCACTGCACCAGCTTGTAACTGACGCAACGCAATTTCTGGGCATTTATGGCTTTTAGCATGTGGGCGCAAACGCACTCGACGTGTTTCTTGCGCCATGCGATTCAAATTACGCTCAAAGACATCTAAATCCAAAATGAGTGCGGGGGTATCAATTTCATGAACCTCATCACCCACTTCACAAGCTTTCCACGGCAACATCCCAGCACCTTTCCCAATGATCCCAATCAACAATGAAATGCACTTATGACAACGATGATCTCACACATCAGAGGTTTTGCGAATGCAAGCAGGCAAACAACGTTGTCAATCTGCTGACCGAGACTTGTCAACACCCCGACCAGTCCCGCATGATGAGGGCTCGTCATGACTTTTAGAGCAAAGGCACAGTATGGAGACACATTCAATAACACCCGCATTGCAACAAGTTCGGGCACAAACCAAACTTCTCGTTTTTGATGTCTTTGGCTCGGTGGTGGATTGGCGCGGTAGTGTGGTCAGAGATCTCAGTGCCTGGGCCCAACCTCTAAACATCGACATTGACTGGAACGCCTTTGCCGTTGCTTGGCGCAAGCGTTATCAACCGCAAATGGAGCAAGTACGCAATGGCACCCGACCCTGGACGATTCTTGACACGCTGCATCGTGAGTCGCTCGATATCTTGCTGGATCAATTTGGCCTCACTGATCTGAGCGAAGCACAAAAACAACACATCAATCTGGTCTGGCACCGTTTAGATGCCTGGCCTGATGCCATTGCTGCCTTGTGGCGTCTTAAAGCGCACTACACCATTGCCCCGCTTTCAAACGGCAATGTATCTTTACTGACCCATATAGCCAAACACACAGGACTCCCTTGGGATCTGGTGCTCTCCACTGAATGGTTTAAAGCGTATAAACCACAGCCCCAAACCTATCTGGGGGTCGCTGAAATCATGGGGCTTGAACCTCACGAAGTCATGCTGTGTGCAGCCCACAACCCGGATCTGGCAGCGGCCCAAGCCTGCGGTTTAAAGACCGCTTTTTGGGCGCGTCCGACCGAATATGCGGATGATCAAACACAAGATTTGGTCGCACAAGGCAACTGGGATGTCGTCGCCACTGATATGCGCGATTTAGCCCATCAGCTGTGCGATTAAAAATCAAAGTGATTTATCAAAGGAGTTTTAAAACGAGGTGTTTCCTTAAACGCCGAAACCTTTGCACGCATAATCATGGGTGGTCTGTGGCACAATCTTGCAGGTTTTCTTTTTAATTGACCAGCGGGTGCTACAGACGCCCCTTCTAAAGACTCATGACCGAACTTCTCCAAGATTTTGTGCCACGTACACCCGAAGTGGTTCATCAACGTATCATCACGCAGCTGGCGCAGGAACTCAATGTCCGGCCTCAGCAAATCCAAGTGACCGTCGCTTTATTACAAGAAGGCGCAACCGTTCCTTTTATTGCACGCTACCGTAAGGAAGTGACTGGTGGCTTAGATGACACCGTGTTGCGTGAACTGGAAGTTCGTCACATCTATCTCAAAGAGCTCGAAGAGCGGCGCGACAGTATTTTGGCGTCGGTGGCCCAACAAGAAAAGCTCACCGTCACACTAGCCAAAGAACTCGATGCCGCAGACAGCAAGCAACGCCTAGAAGACTTATACGCTCCCTACAAGCCCAAACGTCGCACGCGTGCGCAAATCGCCCGTGAAGCAGGTCTTGAGCCACTGGCACAAACTTTGTTAACCGACCACACCGCACAACCCGAAACGCTTGCGGCGAGTTACGTCGATGCAGACAAAGGCGTCGCTGACATCAAAGCAGCACTTCAAGGTGCACGCGACATTCTGGTTGAAGACTTTGCACAAGACGCCAATCTAGTGAGCCAAATTCGTGACTCATTAGAAAAATATGGATTACTCGTTTCTCGAGTCATCAAAGGCAAAGAGCAAGAAGGTGCCAATTTTCAGGATTGGTTTGATTTTGAAGAACCTATACGCAGCATTCCATCCCATCGTGTGCTTGCCATGTTTCGTGGTCGCCAACAAGGTGTGTTAGACATACGTATCGCTTTGCCGGCCGATCAACAAGAACAAACACCCCACCCTTATGTGGCCAAAGTCGCAGCGCACTTTAAATTGCCATCTGGGATTTTCTCAGCACAGGCCAATGATCGTGAACGCTGGCTAGCGGAAGTCTGCCAATGGACATGGCGCATTAAGCTCGCCACTCAGTTTGAATTAGAGCTGGTGAGTAAATTACGTGAGCAAGCCGAAAGCGAAGCAATTCGTGTTTTTGCCGCCAACTTGAAAGATTTGTTACTCGCACCGCCAGCTGGTGCAAAAGCCATTCTGGGCTTGGATCCTGGGATACGTACTGGTGTGAAAGTCGCTGCGATCGACTCAACCGGTAAAGTCTTACAGACGGCCACGATTTTTCCATTTGAGCCTCGACGTGATGTGCAAGGTAGCTTGCGCACCCTCGAACAAATGGTTCGCACCCACAACATTTCACTGATTGCGATTGGTAACGGCACGGCGTCACGCGAAACCGAACGCTTGGTGACTCAACTGCGTAAACAGATGTCGGATTTTCCAGTCGCCCATGTCGTGATTTCAGAAGCGGGGGCTTCCGTTTATTCAGCCAGTGCGCTGGCAGCCGAAGAGTTTCCAGACTTAGATGTCAGTTTGCGCGGTGCGGTCTCCATTGCCCGACGGTTACAAGACCCCTTGGCTGAGCTCGTCAAAATCGAACCCAAAGCCATTGGTGTGGGCCAGTATCAACATGATGTGAACCAGCGTGAGTTAAGTCGCAGTCTGGATGTGGTCATTGAGGACTGCGTTAACGCCGTGGGTGTCGATGTCAACACCGCATCAGCTGCGCTTTTGCGCCAAGTTTCAGGCTTAAACAATACGTTGGCCAGAAACATTGTGGCGTATCGCGATGAACAAGGTGCGTTTCAAAACCGCAAAAGCTTGTTAAAAGTGCCTCGTTTTGGTGAAAAGACTTTTGAGCAAGCCGCCGGATTCTTACGCATTACGGATGGTGACAACCCATTAGATGCCTCTGCGGTTCACCCAGAAGCCTACCCTGTCGTTAAAAAGATCCTCGATGAGATCCAGGCCAATATTCGTGACGTCATGGGGAATCAAGCTGCTCTAAAAAACGTCGCACCATCCAAGTTCGTCGATGAACGATTTGGATTGCCCACGATCACCGATATTTTGTCGGAGCTAGAAAAACCCGGTCGTGACCCACGTCCAGAGTTCACCACCACACAATTTGAAGAAGGCGTTGAATCACTCAATGACTTAAAAGTTGGCATGATTCTCGAAGGCGTGGTCACCAACGTAGCCAATTTTGGGGCCTTTGTGAACGTCGGTGTGGACCAAGATGGTTTGGTGCATATTTCAGAGCTATCTCAGCAGTTTGTGAAAGACCCACGCGATGTGGTCCGTACGGGACAAACCATCAAAGTCCGAGTACTTGAAGTGGATCTTCAACGCAAACGCGTAGCGCTTAGCATGCGTCTTGAGGGCGACGCTGGCTCATCAGCCGGATCACCAAACCGAAACCATCGTGGATCTACCCCTAAAAACAAGCGCAGCTCGCAACCGACCAGAGAGTCAACTGGCAACAATGCTATGGCTGCGGCTTTTGCGAAGCTCAAATCCAAATAGACAAAGTACACAATCCTCGTAAAATAAAAGTCACGCGGATTGATTGTTTTATATTTTTCGTGACTGTTTTATTGATTGATGAGTAGTTTTTAATCATCGGTTTCTTATTTTCTTGTTTTTGAAGTCCAACCCTCACCCGATTCAGCATGTTCGACCAACATGCTGAATCTCACTATTTGTAAAAAAATTCTTATCTCGAGTGACTATGACTCGACGAATCACAAAGCATCGGTAAAATCAGGTATCGAACTTGATTCTTTAAAACGACTGTCAAATCACTCGCCAAGCCGATTTGCGATTTAACAGACCAACCAACGCGACACAAGAGCCGTATGGAAAGTCATTTTTCCCTTATCACGACATTAGCAAGTGGATTCACCCTAGCCTTAATCTTTGGGTTGATCGCTGAGCGCCTTAAAACCCCCGCATTGGTTGGGTATTTGCTGGCGGGGATTGTGATTGGACCCGCCACACCGGGTTTCGTAGCAGACACGGATCTGGCCCACCAGCTCTCTGAAATCGGGGTCATGCTCCTGATGTTTGGTGTCGGTTTGCACTTTTCGATTCACGATTTGATGGCCGTCAGACGCATTGCGGTACCAGGCGCTATTTTACAAATGGCTGGTGCCACCTTGCTTGGGACGCTTGCCGCTTATTTTTGGGGCTGGAGTCTGACGGAAGCGATTGTGCTGGGTTTATCACTGTCTTGTGCTAGTACCGTTGTTTTATTAAAAGCGCTCGAAAAACAAAATGCGCTCGATAGTGAGAACGGACAAATCGCCATCGGTTGGCTCGTTGTTGAAGATTTAATCACTGTCCTGATTCTGGTGCTTTTGCCCACCATGGCAAGCTTCCAAGGTGGTGATACAGGCAGCAGCGCACAATCGACAGACACCTTGGCCTTATTAAAAGTCATTGGCATCACTTTGCTGCAAGTTGGTGGTTTTGTGGCTCTAATGTTGATTGTTGGGCGGCGTGTCTTGCCTTGGCTCCTCTGGCGCGTCGCACGCACTGGATCACGCGAACTCTTTACGCTGACAGTCATCACCTGTGCGATTGGTATTTCTTACGGTGCCGCCGAACTCTTTAATGTGTCATTTGCCTTGTGTGCCTTTTTCTCAGGCATGGTGATGCGTGAATCCGAATTCAGTCACCGCGCAGCTGAAGAGTCTTTGCCTTTGCGTGATGCGTTTTCAGTATTGTTTTTTGTCGCAGTCGGCATGCTCTTTGAGCCATCGATCTTAGTAAATCAACCGCTACATCTACTGGCCGTAGTGGGCATCATTGTGTTTGGCAAATCGATCATTTCATTCATTATCGTGATGCTCTTTCGCTATCCGCTTAAAACGGCGCTAATGGTCAGCGCGAGTCTTGCGCAAATTGGTGAGTTTTCTTTTATCTTGGCTGGACTTGGACTCACACTCGGACTATTGCCGCTAGAAGGCATGCATTTGTTGCTTGCCGCTTCACTCATCTCAATTGCGGTCAATCCCCTACTCTTTATGGCGATTCCACCGATCAAGAAAGTATTCATCAAGTTCTCACCGGATTTTGTGCATAAAACGGATGCGCATATTGATCCAATCAGCGAATTGCCACTAGATTACAGCCAAGCACCGTTAGACAAACCGGTTGTACTCGTGGGTTATGGTCAAGTGGGTCGACGAATTGCGGAAACCTTGCGCGCGGCCGAATTGCCTTGTGTGGTGATTGAGCGTCATCGTGAAGTCGTCGAAGCACTGAGAAATGAAGGCGTTGCCGCCATCGCGGGCGATGCCCATGAAACAGAGGTTTTACTACACGCTCAAATTATGCAAGCTTCCATGCTCGTCATTACCGTGTCAGGGACCATGGCTGCCCAACCCATCATGGATCAAGCCATTGCCATCAATCCCAATCTGGAAATCGTCTTACGCACACAAAGCGAGGAAGAATGGCGTTTGCTGCGTGAACAACAATTGGGGACAGTGTTTTACGATGCCCATGAGTTGGCTAAAAACATGGCTGTATATATTTTAAACCGTTACGAGGTAGACACTGAGTCACTTGACTTACCCGTCTTTGGAGACTCAGTATCCGGTACGGCAGCGACGACTGAGATGGCTCACGGCACCAACAACACATCGCAAGGTAGCCACTGAAGCAATTGACCGCTGGCGCTACCCAATAAAAGGCTCTTAATTCCGCCGGCGCCGCGGTTGCCTAAAACGACCAGATCGGTTTCTTGCTCTAACACTCTGGACAGAAGCTGGCGCACAAACACACCAGTTTCGGCCACAGGTCGTACAAGTTGCGGCTCAGACAAGTTGGGCGTTTCTTCCAAAAACGTGCGCATTTGCGCAATTATCTCTTGATTTATTCGAATAAGCTGCTCCGCATCGGGTCGTGACATCCCGCGCGCAGGGTTTCGTGCGTGATAGAGCGTGAGGACTTGCTGGGCAAACATCACATCGGCAAGCTGCAAAGCTCGACGCGATGCGGGTGAGAAATCGGTTCCGACGATGATTTTTCGGTAAGGTCCCAAAGCGCGTTGGCGCACAATCAAAATCGGCACTTTGACAGTTTGCGCAAGACTTTCGACGGTAGAACCCAGTACAAAACGTCCAAACGGTTCGTTATGGCTGACTGCCACCACAACTAGATCGGCTTGCTTTTCTTGAACGACCGCACGAATCTGCCCAGCCGTATCCGTGCCCTTCATAAAACGAAAATTGATCGGCACATCCGTTGCAGGCACGTCATGACGCAACTGGGTGTGAGCAAGTCGCAGCATCGCACCCTCATCTTGCCCTTCTAGCCACATCACCGATTGGTGTAGAGGTGTTGTCGGATCAGTCACAGTGACGGCAGTGAGTTGTGATCCCCACATTCTGGACAGATAAACTGACCTATCCAACGCTCGATCACATCGGGCACTTAAATCAGTGGCCAGAACGACCCGTGCTGGCGTTTTGATAAGATCGGCATCAATCGCATTCGACATCATTGCTTTCCTCTAAAATTTGCCTGAAAACAGTACTCTCGGCCGTGTCGAATAGAATAGCGAGAAGTTTTCAATCCCTTTTTTATGCGACGCATTACCAGAGACCATGTACGAATCTAAATTTCATAATCTGCTGAGCAGAAAAAAATTCACTATTCGAATCTTAAAACACATCGCTTGGGCACTTCTAGTCATTCTACTCGTGCTGTGCCTAGGTGTATTAGGCAACGTCTGGTTTGAGCATATTTCTTTTCATGACGCCGTTTTAAATATTGCCCTCACAGTCTCCGGAATCGGTCCTTTTGTACTTCCACAAACCGTGGGTGGAAAAGTCTTTTTTTCCGCATTCAGTATTTTTGTAGGGATCGTCTTTACGGCCAGTATCGGCATGATACTGGCACCCGTGGCTCACCGGGTATTACACAAGTTTCACCTAGATACATCTGGAACCGACGACGATGATTAAGAGTCAAATCAATAACGAATTAATCATTAACAAACTAAGCATTCAATCAGACATTTTATTACCAACACCACAGACGAAAAAAACTCGAATCTGACATGACAACAAACTCGAGTTTTAAAGCTGCGATTAATCGAGACAAATCAAAACTAACCATTTAACTTCAGTGTTAAGTGGTTAGACGTCGGTCATTGTGAACCGACGTCTGCTGTGCGGATCAATTCGACTTAACAGCCTCCTTGCGATCCCAGCCAAAGAGTGTGCTCACGACTTGCCACATCACCCCAACACCACCGACGATGAAGACCACGTCACCAAAGGTGCGGACCCAGCGCAATGTGTGCAGGATTTCTTGTTGCATGAATGTCTCACTACGAGCCCACCACATACCCACGCTATAGCTGGCATGGAACTGGATCAGACCGATTGGCAAGAGGCTCAATGCAACCATCATGACCAAACCAATGTTCATGGTCCAGAAAGACCACTTCATCAGTTTCTCGTTAAACACCATCTCTGGACGGATGTAACGCAACACGAAGAGCGTAAAGCCCAGTGCCAGGAAGCCATACACACCGAACAAGGCTGTGTGTGCGTGCACAGGTGTCGTATTCAAGCCTTGGGTGTAGTAGAGCGCAATGGGTGGGTTGATCATGAAACCAAACACACCAGCACCGAGCATGTTCCAGAAAGCAACAGCCACGAAACACATCAAAGGCCACTTCAGGTTTTCCATCCAGCTTGCACGGGCTTTGAGGCGCCAGTTATCCCAGGCTTCGTAACCGAGCAGAACCAGAGGCACCACTTCAAGCGCACTGAACATCGCACCAATCGCAAGAATCGGTGTTGTCGTACCCGCAAAGTACAAGTGGTGCATCGTGCCGGGCGTACCACCCAGCATAAAGAGAATGGCGGCCGCCAAACTGGCCATGGTTGCACCACGCTTGGAAACCAGACCCATGGTGGCAAAGATAAAAGCCAAGGTCACAGTGGCAAACACTTCAAAGAAGCCTTCAACCCACAGGTGAACCACCCACCAGCGCCAGTACTCCATGA
This sequence comes from Orrella sp. 11846, assembly GCF_048820935.1. Classification (NCBI taxonomy): domain Bacteria; kingdom Pseudomonadati; phylum Pseudomonadota; class Betaproteobacteria; order Burkholderiales; family Alcaligenaceae; genus Orrella; species Orrella sp. 11846. The sequence goes on along the minus strand of NZ_JBMERD010000001.1, from coordinate 66,777 downwards.
TCGTGATATGGGTGTCTTGGCCATAGAACAAACCGGTTCCATAGAATAAGCCCACACAAACCACAGTGCCTGTAAAGAGCACCAAGAGGTTTTTGTCGCCTTTTTGCTTCAATGCAGGGATCAAACCACGCAGCATCAGCACCAACCAGAGCAAGATACCGATAAAGAGCGCAATCTGCCACAGACGACCAAGCTCAAGGTACTCGTAACCCTGATGACCGAGCAGGAAGTTCAGATCTTCCGGCATCAAACCACCGATGGTCATGAAGTTACCGGTGAAGGAACCGACCACCACGACAATCAACGCCCAGAACAAAATATCAACACCTAGTTTCTGGCCAGCAGGATCTTTTGAGCCATTCAAAATTGGCACTAAAAAGAGTCCGGCTGCTAAGAACCCTGTTGCAATCCAGAAAATAGCTGCTTGTAAGTGCCACGTACGTACAAGTGAATACGGAAGCCACTCTGAAACGTTAATACCGTAGAAGGTCTGACCTTCAACTGTATAGTGCGCAACAAAACCGCCAATGAAGATCTGGGCAACAAACAAGACCACCACGACAAACAGGTACTTGCCTAAGGCACGTTGCGAAGGCGTCAGTGGCAGTGCCAGAACAGGATCTTTAGCAGGCGCTTCTGGATCAGGCTCGTTCTTGTGCATAAATGCCCAAGCCCAGACCAGCATACCCACACCAAAAATCAGCAGAAGAATACTCATGAGCGACCAAATCATGTTTTCTGCAGTTGGTACGTTATCAACCAAAGGCTCATGCGGCCAGTTGTTGGTGTAGCTTGCACCACCGTCTTTTGAGCGCTCGGTAGCGGCTGCCCAAGCTGACCAGAAAAAGAAATTACCCAGACGCTCGCGCCCTTCGGCCGATGGCAAGGTGTTTTCTTTCATGGCAAAGTTCACGCGACTCGTGTGCGTTTCGGGATCATCACTGAACAAACTGTCGTAGTACTTGTTGACTTCAGCAATGGCCTGTGCACGTCGTGGCGTAATCGTGACTCGGTTGGTCGCATCATCAACTGTATTTTGACGATATTCGAGTTTGACCTGACGCTCGAGAACGACTTGTCGATCTGGATCGAGCTCATCGTATCCGATGCCATACTGATCTTTTGCTGCAATATCCAGCCAAGCCAGTAGTTCTCGGTGCAACCAATCAGCGGTCCAGTCTGGCGCTTGATACGCACCGTGACCCAAAACCGATCCCAGATCCATACCGCCGACACTTTGCCAGGCACGTTGCCCCGCAAGAATCTGCGCTTCTGTCATCACAACCTGACCATCGGTTGTCACGATTTCACTGGGAATAGGCGGTGCTTTGTAATAGACCTCCTTGCCCATCCAACCGAGCACGGAAAACGTCACGAGCAACGTGACGATTAGCGCCCACCACATCCTTTTATATTCGCCCATTTATAACCTCCATTGGGATACACCGAGCCTGACCATCAGGCACTCAGTATTTTCCCGAAAGAAGGTTATACGTGAGCGAATATCGGAGCCGATTGCACAGACATTGAAGGTTCAGGGTATAAACAACCCTACTTAATATAAATTATTTTTAATATTTTATTGCAAACATAGAGAAAATCTGGATGAGATATATGTCGTAAAACTATACGTCCAAACATGTTTCATTACAGCCATGAAAACCACGAAGCTGGGTTTTTACTGTAAGCCACACCGACAATATAGAGAAAAATCAGCACAGCAATCACAGCAGAAATTAAACGCGTTTTGCGAGTGCGTCCTCGTTTAATGGCCAACGTGCCAACACCGATATAGGCCAGCAATAAAACAATTTTGGTCAGAATCCAAGGTTGTTCTGGTCCAAAAATCATCGCTAACAACACACCACCCGTCAGCAACGCAGTATCAATCACATGCGGCACGATACGGACCCATCGTTTCTGCAAAATATCTGATCCCATCACGGACCACCAGGAACGAATAATAAAAAGCGTGATGCTCAAGACCACCGCTGTGACGTGTAGGTGCTTAATCGGAAAATAATATTCATGCATGGTGAAGAAACTGACCTCTATAATATTGCTAATATCTTGCTAAAAAATATTTAAAAAAATAATTTGAAACTGTTAAAATCAGCCTAGTTGATTCAATAAAGTGATTCAATATTTAACCGTTCAAAAAGCTATCACAAACTTTAAGCAGCTCTCTACAAAGCCATCACGTTGTAAGGACATTGCGATCCACAAACAGGTGCCGAGAGTTGCTTGATCAGGAGGATGAAATGTATTTAAGCCCCGAACAAATCCAGAATGCGATTAACACGGCCTACACAAACCACGCCAAAGAAACAGGTGGTGCCAATGCGGATTACATCCCCTTTCTGAAAAATGTCGATAGCAATTTGTGCGGACTCAGTGTCGTGACTGTCGATGGTCAGGTTTTTAGTGCGGGGGATGCAGACACCCCTTTTGCGATTGAATCCATCTCTAAGGTGTGCACCTTGGCGCTGGCGATGAATGACTGGGGTCAACAGGCCATCATGGACAAAATCGGTGTGGATGCCACCGGCATGCCCTTCAATTCAGTCATGGCACTTGAACTCCACGGTGACAAGCCCATGTCACCACTCGTCAACGCAGGTGCTATTTCGGCAGCGAGCCTTATCAAGGCCGATTCACGTGAACATCGCTGGAGCCGAATCCTGCAAATGCAAAGCGATCTCACCGGCACCGACATTCAGATTAGTGATGAACTCAATGAGTCTGAGCAAACCACAAACTTTCACAACCGAGCCATTGCATGGTTACTCTACGCGGCAGGTTATCTGTACTGTGAACCCGATGAAGCCGTGGACGTCTACACCCGTCAGTGCTCGACGTTACTCACGACTAAAGCACTGGCCACCATGGGTGCCACCATTGCAGCTGGCGGAATCAACCCAATCACTAACAAAGATGTGATCAAAGAAGCTTATTGCGCATCCATTCTAGCCGAAATGACCATGGAGGGCATGTACGACACAGCCGGTGACTGGGCATTTACGGTGGGTTTGCCCGCAAAAAGCGGTGTGGGTGGTGGCATTTTGGCCGTTGTTCCAGGTGTGATGGCAATTGCCGGGTTCTCGCCACCATTGGATCCCATCGGCAACAGTGTGCGTGGCCAGAAAATGGTCGCCAGCGTGGCACAAACACTAGGCTTTAATCTGTACCAATGCGCGCGTAAACGTTAGCCTAAACAAATGCTGATCTGAATGATCGCTAACCTGAACGCTCATTCACCATTCAGACGCTGCACTAAAAAGGCTGGCATAGAGCCAGCCTTACTTCAGTTGTGCGTTTCAATTTCGTTTCAGCCGCTTATCTACATACAAGTGCCCAATGACATCTCGACTTTCAGAACACACCTGACCATCCACCAATCGCGTATTCAAAACCTCACTTAAACGCGCCCGATTAGCATCGGCATCGCCCTCACCTCGCCACAACCAGCTGGCATAGCGTTCAACGATGTAATCCACATCGTATTGGCTCTGGCGAACCCGCTCTTCCCACACGACTTCAGGGCTATAGCCTTTCAGATATAAGAGGTTGAACAGGTCGTAAATGTCGTGCGTGTTTTTTGCACCCACCGCTTGGCGTGGTAACTCAAAATGATCTTGCAGCTCGATCAGTAAACGATCTTCGCGATGGGCATACAGTGTGACATAGACGCCATGACGACTAGCTGCGAGTACTTTATCAAGCATCTCGACACTTGAAATCGCAGGTGTCATATACAAAAACACCAAATCAAACGCTTCTTGCCAGCCCAGCTGCTTCAAATCAACCTGCTGCCAGGGCAGATGATGTAAATCAGCCGGATTAAATGACAGTCCAAGTTTTTGTAAATTCTCAATGGCATGTTTAATCATGCCTGAAGAGATTTCGATACCACTAATCTGCGCACCTCGGCGCAAGAACTCAGCCAGATAGCGACCTGCCCCAAAGCTGATATCGAGCACGCGCACATCTTTTAGGTCCTGATGACGCTCCAGAACACCCATCGCAAAATCATCGTCACTGACGGTAAACCGACTGACCTCAGCAGCCCGTCTGTCCCAGGTCTTTTCTGACTGAATCAGATCCACTTCTTTGGCATTGAGCCGATTCGCATAAAACGCATACAAATCATTCACTGTCGATTCCCTTCACAAAGCTTTAAGTTTTTTAGAGATTGTCCTGGCCATCTTGGACAGTCTGCATCACAAGACGTTCCAATAAACGGTCTGGTTGAGACACATCCAAATGAAAAATATCGCACAGGGTTGCAAGAATTTCCTCACGCGCCAAGGCTTGGATTTCAGTGTTGCCATCGGCTTGAGTACGGCGCAATAGATTGTTGTACAGACTCACTCTGGAGCCATCATGGCAAGCCAGTGCGATGGTTAAGTTGTCGACAAACTGTGAATCGACATGCGTACTCGTATACCAGTTAGCGATTATCTGATCTCTGGGATACATGGGTTGTAGATCGAGTTCATAGACGTCAATCCATTCATCCAGTTTGCAAACTTGATGGAACCAGCGCCCTTCGTCATTCATTAAACGCCGTAGACCATGGGGTGTGTCTTGCACCAAGCCAGATTGCACTTGCAAAGCCTGGGTCAAGGAGTAGCCACCAAACCCCACATCTGTAATCCAAAGCGCATCATTCAGTTTCACTTGAAGTAACAAATGCGTACGACCCGGCATCACAGACCGATCTGACGTCCGTAACCGCACTCGAGCTCCCAGTGGCGTCACATCAAAACCCAAAGTGCGTAAAACCGCTTTTAAAAGCCGATTTTGTTCAAAGCAGTAACCACCGCGTCGCTTTAAAACCAGCTTGTCAAACACGGACGTCTCATCAATCGCCGGAGTCTGGCCCAGCAATACATCCATATTCTCAAAGGCAATGCGCTGAACATGCGCACGTGTTAAGCCATGGAGTGTGGTCAGACACACATTCGTTGGACCGTCATAATGAATGCGGTTCAGATAGGCGTCTAGCTGTTTGGAACTCAACATGGAAAACACCGTCTTAACAATGAATCATGTTTTTGATCATAGGTGAAACCACTTGTGTCTGGTATCAGCCACAAGACAATTAACCAAAAGGGTAATCTGAATACCCAACATGAATACAAGCGCGGTGTACTGTAATCACTATTCACATGCAGCGATTTACACCCAACTATCCACATTCAATCTTAAGAGGCCATCTTTTGACGCAGCTAACACAAACCTTTGATCTCACCAATAACGTCCCAGTCTTGGGCTATCACTCACACGTCTACTATGACGAACAAACATTAGCCCAAGCCAAAACACTGTGTGAGGCCGCAGCGCAACGCTTTGATTTAGCTATGGGTCGGATGCACGAGCGCCCCGTGGGTCCCCATCCCGACTGGAGTTGCCAGCTGTCCTATGCGCCTGAATTACTGAATGATGTGCTGCCGTGGCTAGCCACTCACCGCAATGGTTTGGTTATTTTTACGCATCCTCTGACTGGTGATGATTTGCGCGATCATCGTGACTATGCCATCTGGATGGGGGCTGTCAGACCTCTGGATTTAACGATTTTTAATCGGAAAGTTCTTTAAGTCTAATAGGCGCTTACACTTTTTCAGATTTACGTTATAATGCTCAGCTAACCTGTTTTTGAACAAGGCTTTTTGAATCAAAACGCCGACATTCAAATTGATTCACGTCGCAGGTTCGTGCGAGTGCGACTCACTATTCCGAGTGACAAGCCTCGTATTCAACAAACAACCGGGTCAAAAAGTATTTTCAGAACATCCGAAAATCACCCAGGTCGTTTAACCCAACTAGGAAATTGTTTCATGCCTAAGATGAAAACCAAACGAGGCGCAGCGAAGCGCTTCATCGTACGGGGCAGCGGCTCCATCAAACGTGGTCAGGCTTTCAAACGTCACATCTTGACCAAGAAAACCACAAAGAACAAACGTCAATTGCGTGGCACAACAGCAGTTCATAAAGCTGATGTGAGCGCAGTTCGCTCAATGTTGCCTTTTGCTTAATCACGCCTGACGACTAAGGAGCTAAGAATATGCCTCGCGTAAAAAATGGCGTTACTGCCAAAGCACGTCACAAAAAAGTCCTCGCCGCCGCCAAAGGTTATCGCGGTCGCCGTGGTAACGTTTTCCGGGTCGCCAAACAGGCAGTCATGAAAGCCGGTCAATACGCATACCGTGACCGTCGTAACAAAAAACGTACTTTCCGTGCACTCTGGATTACTCGTATCAATGCCGCAGCTCGCGAGCAAGGTATGAGCTACAGCAGCTTCATCGCCGGCTTGAAGAAAGCCGCCATTGAGCTGGATCGCAAAGTATTAGCTGACATGGCTGTTCGCGACAAAGCAGGTTTTGCTGCCATCGTGAACCAGGCCAAGCAGGCCCTGTCTGCCTAAGCTGTGCGGATAATCCGTGCTTAAGTTTGCTTAAGCGGATTTGATGACTGAAAGTCAAAAACGGGGCCTGCGGGCTCCGTTTGCAATTACGCTACAGAAATCGCGTTGTGCCACCGAAACAGGTTTGTAATCAGATGCCTTTCTAGAAGGTATTCCTGCTGTGGCGACGTTTTGAATTCTCTACAACAGGTGTCTGATGTCAAACACATATGAAGCGTTAATCTCACAGGCGCAACAAGATTTTGCAGCCTGTTCAGACAGTGCCAGTCTGGAAAACGCCAAAGCCCGTTATTTAGGCAAACAAGGTGCTGTCACAGCCCTGATGAAAGGATTGGGTAAGCTTGAACCTGACGCGCGTCGTACCGAAGGTGCCCGCATCAACGTTGTCAAACAAGCCATTGATGGTGCACTACAAGCACGCCGTCAAGAGATTGCCGATGCCGCTTTGAGCGCACAACTGGCTCAGCAAACCATTGATGTCACTCGCCCCGGGCGTGGACGTGGCCAAGGTGCTATTCATCCTGTGATGCAAACCTGGCAACGCGTTGAAGCCATTTTTGGATCAATCGGCTTTGAAGTCGCCGATGGCCCTGAAATTGAAAACGACTGGACCAACTTCACAGCCCTGAATAATCCACTGAACCACCCTGCCCGCTCTATGCAGGACACGTTTTATGTGGACATGAAAGACAGTGAGGACCTGCCACTCTTGTTGCGCACCCACACCAGTCCGATGCAAGTGCGCTATGCCCGCATGCACCAACCCCCTATTCGCGTCATCGCCCCTGGTCGCACGTACCGGGTTGATAGCGATGCCACGCACTCCCCAATGTTCCACCAAGTTGAAGGTCTCTGGATTGATGAAAACATCTCCTTTGCAGACCTGAAAGGTGTGTACACCGACTTTATGCGCTGCTTTTTTGAGACAGACGATCTGGAAATCCGATTCCGACCCTCGTTCTTCCCATTTACGGAACCCTCGGCCGAAATCGATATGCGATTTACCACAGGCCCGAATCAGGGTCGCTGGCTTGAAATTTCAGGGGCCGGTCAAGTGCATCCCACTGTAGTGCGAAATTTCGGCTTAGATCCGGAGCGTTACATTGGTTTTGCGTTCGGTTCTGGTTTAGAGCGCCTGACCATGCTGCGTTATGGCGTAAACGACCTTCGCCAGTTCTTTGAAGGCGATCTGCGCTTTTTGGCGCAATTTGCCAACTGACCTGTCACGCACGAGAGAAAACATGCAATTTCCTGAATCCTGGCTGCGAGAGTTTGTCAATCCTGACTGCTCTACCGATGATTTAGCCCATCATCTGACCATGGCGGGTCTTGAAGTCGAAGAACATGACCCCGTTGCACCTGAATTTACCGGTATTGTCGTGGCCCGTATCGTGGCCGTCGAGCCTCACCCCAACGCAGACCGTCTGCGTGTTTGTCAGGTGGATGGCGGCGCCAAACACGGTCACAACTTACAAATCGTTTGCGGTGCGCCCAATGCGGCGCAAGGTCTGCTTGTACCACTCGCCACCATCGGTGCCAAACTGCCCGGTGGTATGACCATTGCCCCCGTCAAAATGCGAGGTGTGGAATCCGCCGGTATGTTGTGCTCTGCCAATGAGCTCGGCCTGTCACAAGACCACGATGGTTTGATGGTGTTGGATGAGTCACTCACACCGGGCACTTGCCTACGTGAAGCCTTAAATCTGGATGACTGGATCCTGACCCTCAAACTCACACCCAACCGTGCTGATTGCCTCTCTATTCAGGGGATCGCGCGCGAAGTCGGTGCCATTTTAGAAGCGCCGGTTAAAAAATTACAGACTAAGCCAGCACCCGTACTGATTGATGATCGCGTCACAGTCGATGTGCAAGCCCCTGAATTGTGCGGACGTTTTGCAGGTCGTGTGATCCGTGGCGTCAATGCCCATGCAAAAACACCTGCTTGGATGGTTGAACGCTTAGAGCGCAGTGGACAACGCAGTGTTTCAGCTTTGGTCGATATCTCCAACTATTTCATGCTCGAATCAGGCCGTCCTAGCCACGTCTTTGATTTGGATAAGTTAGCCGAACCGCACTTATGCGTACGTTGGGCACGCGATGGCGAAGAGATCAAACTTCTGAACGAAGAAACCGTCACACTGAACAGTCAAATCGGTGTCATCACTAGCGCAGACAAACCTGAAAGTTTGGCTGGCGTCATGGGTGGCGATCACACAGCGGTCACACTCGACACACAAAACATTTATCTTGAAGCCGCTTTCTGGTGGCCTGAATCGATTGCTGGTCGCACGCGTGATTTAAAAATCACCTCTGAAGCAGCCCACCGCTTTGAGCGAGGCGTCGATTTTGCCAATATTCCACAAGACATTGAGCGTTTGACACAGCTCATCCTGGATATTTGTGGTGGTCAAGCCGGACCGGTTGATGATCAAACCGTCTGCTTGCCTGAAAGACCGCCCGTCCAGATGCGCCTGAGCCGCTGCCAACGTGTTTTAGGGATCACTCTTGAGCAAAGCGACGTTGCTGCTGTTTTTGATCGTCTGGATCTCGTCTGGACATTCGATAACGATGTCTTTACAGTCACCCCACCCTCATTTCGCTTTGATCTAGAAATCGAAGAAGATTTGATTGAGGAAGTGGCACGATTGGTTGGATTTGACAACATTCCGGCTAAACCACCTCTGGCGCCTGCCAAGATGCATTTTGAGCCAGAAACCACGCGTTCTGTGCACACTTTACGTCACGCAATTTGCGCTCGCGACTATCAAGAAGTCATCAACTTCTCATTTGTCGAACCACATTGGGAAGAGAACTGGTTAGGTCAGACCGACCCGATTCGTCTGCTCAACCCGATCGCCAGCCAAATGTCTGTCATGCGCACAAGTCTGCTGCCAGGCTTATTAAACAACATTGCCTATAACGCCAATCGTCGTCAGACCCGTGTGCGTTTGTTTGAATTGGGTCGTGTCTTTAAGCGCAACCCTGAAACTAAAGATGGCGATCTGACCGTCGCCGGTGTGGATCAACCTCAATACCTGTCAGGTGCAGCCTGGGGTCCGGTTGATCAAGAACAATGGGGACTGGCAACCCGTCAGGTTGATTTTTTTGATGTGAAACGCGACGTCGAAGTGCTGTATGGACGTTTTGCGAAAGATCTCAAATTTGTGCCAGAGCAACATCCACTTTTCCATCCCGGTCGTTGTGCACAGATTTTCTTGCTTGGGCAACCTCAAGGTTGGATCGGTGAACTCCATCCCAAATGGGTTCGAGATTTAGGCATTACACATGCCCCCGTACTCTTTGAGCTATCGACCGAGACGCTGCTTACGCAATTAATGCCCGCCCCTAAAACCTTGTCACGCCAACCCGTGGTACAACGTGACATGGCGCTGTGGGTAGAACCGCAGGTGACTGTTGACGCTTTGCTACAAAGCATGCGCGAGGCTGTCAACGCTGAACCCGAATTGTCGATTGTTCAGGATATTCGTTTGTTTGACGTGTGGCAGGATCCTAAATCGGAAGACGCCCACTTAAGCTTGGCTTTCCGTGTCTGGATGCAAGACCCGAAAGTCACCCTGGAAGATGAACGCGTCGACACCTGCATGCAGCGTTTACGTCAAATTCTGGAAACGCAACACAACGCCAAAACACGCTAGGAATTTTTATGTCACAACCCAAAACATTAACCAAAGCAGAGCTGGCAGAATTATTATTTGACCAAGTCGGATTGAATAAGCGTGAAGCCAAAGATCTGGTTGAATCATTTTTTAACCAGATCCGCGATTCCCTCGCGCAAGGCGAACCCGTCAAACTCTCCGGATTTGGGAACTTCCAAGTGCGCGACAAACCTGCGCGTCCTGGTCGCAACCCAAAAACGGGTGAAGTCATTCCGATTGCACCGAGACGTGTGGTCACGTTTCATGCTAGCCAAAAACTGAAAGCAGTTGTCGAAGGATCATCCATGGTTTATTCGGACGACTCTATGTTAGATTTAGACGAATAATACGGCCTAGGAACGTTTTTCATGAACGATAAAACCCAAGTCACTTTGCCTCCAATTCCAACCAAACGTTACTTTACGATTGGTGAGGTCAGTGAGCTCTGTGACGTGAAACAACATGTTTTACGTTACTGGGAACAAGAGTTCACGCAACTCAACCAGATCAAACGACGTGGTAATCGACGCTATTATCAGCACCATGAGGTACTTTTAATCCGTCGTATTCGTGAGTTGCTGTATGTCGAGGGTTTTACGATCAGTGGCGCTAAAAACCGACTTGCCCAAGGTCGCAGTGATGCGTTCAACGATCCCGAAGCCGCAGTTCGTCTCAGTGCCCAGGAACTTCAAGCATTGCGCACAGAACTTCTTGAGATTTCAGAACTTTTAAAAAGCGTTTAAGCAAGCTGACAAATTTAAATTTTCTGTTATAATTGTCGTTTGTCGGGGCGTAGCGCAGCCTGGTAGCGCACTTGCATGGGGTGCAAGGGGTCGAGTGTTCGAATCACTCCGTCCCGACCAAGAATACCTCAAAACAATCAAGCACTTAGAGCCTCACCGCTTTAGGTGCTTTTTTGTTTCTATGGTTTTAGTGGACCACTTGAATTTGGTGGACCAAAATTGGCCTGCCCTAACATTCGTAGAAAATAACTCTACCATCTTATGAGCCTTGGCTTTTTACTCTGGCTAGCCTCTAAAATTTCTGCTCAGTTCTATCCCCTTAATCGTTACCTAAGCAACTGATGAGTTCTGGTTGATACTCTATCGGGGTAATTTGTTTGAGCTAAATAAGGTTTGTCGTCTTCTCCTATCTAAGGATAGAAGATTGAATTCTCTGTAAGTATGAGTGCTTGTTTTGTTAGCTGCAAAATTTTTTCTCTTCTTTGATTAAACATTTTTTTATATTACATAATAAATGTATATTATGCGTATTTTATGTGCTTATATAAAGACTCTCGCCACTCAGCTATACAACAGAGGTCCTGTAACTCAGTTCATACTGCATAGGAACAATACACAATAGAATGCTTTATATTGAATCAGGTTTTTAACGATTGCACGACAAGTAACAATAATAGATCAAGAGATTGGGATCAAAACACATCATGACACAACTAGCCAAACTGGATGCGTTAAAAGAAAAATTAGATAGCTATCGCCCATTAGACCCACAAGTCGTTAATAACCTACATGAAAACCTCGTTTTGCAGTGGACTTATCATAGTAATGCCATTGAGGGAAATACGCTTACACTAAAAGAAACCAAAGTAGCTCTAGAAGGCATCACCATAGGTGGGAAAACGTTACGAGAACATTTTGAAGCCGTGAATCATCGCGATGCTATTTTATTTGTCGAGGATTTAGTTAAACAACAGGGCCCTCTAGATGAATGGACTATCAAGTCGTTACACCAACTCGTCCTCAAAAATATTGATGCACAAAATGCAGGTCAATACCGTCAAGTGAACGTGCTCATTTCAGGAGCAGAACACCGCCCTCCCGAAGCCTTTCAAGTCGCAGATCACATGCACACCTTTATTCATTGGTGTAATACCCAAGCACAGTCATTGCATCCGGTGGAGCGTGCCGCACGTGTGCATGGTGAGTTTGTTAAGATCCATCCTTTTGTAGACGGTAATGGTCGTACGTCTCGCCTATTGATGAACCTAGAGCTGATGAAAGCGGGATTTCCTGCCTCTGTGATTACAGTAGAGCAACGTCTCCCCTATTATGAGGCCTTAGATAAGGCGCACTGTACGGGGGATTATGAGGATTTTATTGCGTTAGTGGCGGATAGCATAGAGCAAAGCTTTGAGCCATATTGGTGGGCGCTCGGAATAAACTAGCTAGTAGAGGCCCTTTGTAATCCCATAGACTCAGAATATTTTTGAAAGACTAACAGGACTATCGCAGCGTACGCCCCAAGTGGATTTTTTAATTGTTTATACGCAGTGTGCTATACCATTTTTATGTATGCAGAACTGAATCGCCCCGGAAATCGTGGAGGCCATTTGGTTAAAGTAAAACAAGTTCAGCAACCAACGCTTCACGCTGTTGATAATACCGCTCTTCTGCTTCAGCAGGTGGAACGTCACCAATCGATTCCAACAAGCGTTGGTGGTTGAACCACGACACACAGGGATTGCGCATCAGCCAGACTCAACAAATACAGTCGAATACGTCATCAGAGCAATAAGCTAGGGAAGATTGCCACTCTTGTTTAAAACTCTTTTGCGTCTAGTAATTTCGCAACAAATGACGTATTGATCTCACCGTCTAAGAAAGAAGGATGATTCAGAAGAAAATAGTGAAAGTCTGCAGTTGTCTTAATTCCCTGAACTTCAATTTCCTTTAAAGCTCGTGACATCCGCATAATCGCCTCTTCCCGATTATTTCCCCAACAAATCAACTTTCCAACCATGGAATCGTAATAAGGAGGAATAACATAGTCTGACTCAATGTGACTATCCATACGCACACCAAAGCCGCCGGGCGCCCGAAAATACTCTACTTTGCCGGGTGATGGCATAAAATTTTGTTTTGGATCTTCAGCATTGATACGGCACTCAATTGCATGTCCGCGAATTTGAATATCAGACTGATCTAGAGTTAATGGCATCCCACTTGCAATTTGCAGTTGCAATTTAATTAGATCCACGCCAGTTACCATTTCCGTCACAGGATGCTCAACCTGAATTCGTGTATTCATTTCAATGAAATAAAATTCTTTTGAAATATTGTCGTACACAAATTCAATTGTGCCTGCATTTTTGTATTTGACCGCTTCACACAATTGCACAGCCGCTTCACACATACGTCTGCGCACCTCATCGGTCAAAACTGGTGATGGCGCTTCTTCTACCAGCTTTTGATTACGTCGCTGCGCAGTGCAATCACGCTCACCAAAATGAAGAGTTTTAATACCGTCAGAAATTACCTGCACTTCAATATGGCGAATATCCGTTAGATAGCGCTCGATGTAAACAGCTGGATTTCCAAATGCAGCATCAGCTTCGGCCATAATTTCTGCAAGATCACGCGCCAATGATTCTCGCTCATAAACGACACGCATACCACGTCCCCCGCCGCCTGCTGAAGCTTTAATTAACAACGGGAAGCCAACTTCATCTGCAATTTCCATAGCAGCGTGCAGCTCTGAAACCTCACCCGCTGACCCAGGAATTGTCGAAACTCCAGCTGCTTTGGCAATTTTTCGTGCCTGTATTTTGTCGCCCATTTTTTGGATAATTTCAGACGCAGGACCAACAAACGTAATACCTTCGGATTCACAATATTTTGCAAACTCTGGATTTTCTGCTAGAAATCCATAACCAGGGTGAATCGCATCGACTTTAAATGCTTTTGCTGCACTGATCAGCGCTTGTTGGTTTTGATAACTTAATCTTGCCTGAGCCGGACCGATACAAACAGTTTCATCAGCCAATCGTACCGGTAAAGAATTTGCATCAGCCTCAGAATAAGCCAATACACTACGTATACCCAACTCTTTACAAGCACGTATCACCCGTAAAGCTATTTCGCCACGATTAGCGATTAGAACACTGCCTAAAAGATCCGACATATTACTTCTCCCCCAACTGTTCAAATTATTATTGACTTAATTCAATCAGCATCAAAGGCTGCCCGTACTCCACAGCTTGCTCGTTTGTGACAAGAATTTTCTTCACAACACCATGAACACCTGCTTCAAGATTATTCATAAGCTTCATCACTTCAACGATGCACAAAACACTTTGCGGGCTGACAACATCACCTTCTTGAACAAAAGCTGGCGCACCCGGTTTTGGAGCCGCATAAAAAGTACCGACCATGGGCGCTTTGATTAACACCTCACCTTGGGCTGCTTCAATTTTGCTCGCAACAGCTGGGCCAGAATGAGCAACTGGCTCAACCGGAGGAATTTGATCGCGCTTTTGTCCTGCTACGAGTGCTGGAGCAGCGACTTCTGGAACTGACAGTGTTGGCGTTGAAGTAGTTGCCGAAGACACAGCCGGCAGAATCTGTGCTGGTGAACTTTCTTCTCTTCTCGAAACAAAAAGTTCTAATTCCCCATATTTAAGAGAGAACTCCTGAATGTCATCATTGAGATTGAGCCAATCAACCAACGATTTAATTTCATGCAACTCTATTAGCTTGGACATTTCATCCTTCTCCTTTATCAATACAAATTTCTAGATCATTAGTTTTTAATGAAATTTTTCCGTGATTTTTTTTCTTAGACAAACTCTTTATTAATTTCAACAAAGAGCTTTCCGCATCTTCTGAGCGCTCCCCTTCTCTTATCGCCCTGCGCATTTCATCTACTTGAGTGCCGGCAAACATTGCTCGCAAAAGAAGATCATCCAAACTGTCCGTGGGATATCGTTGCTTAAGCCCTGGTAATGCGGGCAGCAACTCTGCAGGCGTTTCTGGAATATCTGAAGAGCCATTCTCTAAAATCAGCTTCAAAGCATCGGGATCCATGTCCGTTAATAATTTTCCGTAGTAACCCAAGGCATATTTTTTGATCTCATTGGGAACAACACCATATCTTTTGCCTGAAATCACGTTCATCACAGCTTGTGTACCAACAAACTGCGCAAATGGTGTAATCATGATCGGATACGCCAATTCAGCCCGAACCCTCGCAGTTTCCTGAAGCAACTCGTCAAAGCGATGTGACAACCCTGCAGTTTCTAATTGAGAACGAAAATTCGTTAACATGCCACCAGGGAGCTGATGCATATAATGCAATCCGTCGTATTCGTTCGGTACACCAACAGGTTTGTTTTCTTTTTTGGCAATTGTTGAAATGTGCTCGCTAATTTCATCAACAATTTCATCATTCACATTGACTTGATAACCTAGCGCACGTAAGTCCCTCACAATATGCTGAGTTGATGGCTGTCCAGCACCATTTGCCAACGGCGCAATCGACGTATGTAGTGCATCAACGCCCAACTCCACCGCTTCGAGGTACATATACGTAGTCAGTCCTGTTAAACAATGACTATGTAATTCAAGTGGACGATTTCCTATGGCTTCCTTTAAAGCAGGCACCAGTGTTCGGACTCGTTCAGCTGTTAGTAAACCGCCTGCATCTTTAAGCATGATGAAATCAACATCAGCCTTGTCGATCAGCTCTTTTGCCTTACTGACAAATAATTCATCTGTATGCACCGGGCTTTCACAAAACGAAATTGCCCCGAAAGTTTCTGCGCCTAACTTTTTTGCTAAACGTAAGCCCTCAGCAATGTTGTCAATATCATTCAAACCATCAAATGATCCGATGACTCGAAACCCATTCGCATATAGGCGCTCTATCCAACTCAAAATGACGTCGTTCGGTAAGAAATCAAAAGCGGCAATATTTCGTGAACGTACAATGGTTCTAAATTTAGAGTTTGGGGCTAATTGATGAGCTAAGCGGACACGCTCCCACGGATCTTCTTTCAAATAACGCACTGAGACATCAAATTGAATGGGCGCCATCAAATCAATCTGATCAAAACCAGCTTTATCGAACTTTTCTGCCATTTCAACAATGTGTTCTGTCCGCATGCGTGTTGCCCACAAGCTTTGAGGCGCATCACGCAATGTCGTATCGATAATCTTGATCTCACGAAGGCTATTCGCTGGTCGCCCCCCAAGACTCATGATTGTAGAAATTGGTTTTCTATCTTGTGCCTGCATAATTAATCTGCCTAAAAAGTCTCTGATAAGCCGCAAGTGAACGCCACAGATACAAAAAATCGCACATACCTAATTCAAGTAGGTTATTTTCACTTTAAACAGTTCAGTCAACTAGTTTCTATACGGGTTCACATTCATCATTACGGTACCCACCGGATTTTCTTGCATGACATTCAGCATGTACACGTAGGATATTTTCCGGTGAGTGAGTCAATAATTACTCGATAGAAATGCCTGCACTTTCCGCAAGGGCTTTCCAGTTCTCAATCTCTTTAACTAAGAAAGCCTGTGACTCAGCCGCTGAATCACCCACTGGTTCCAAACCTTGCTCACTAAGCCACTCACGCATTTCAGGGTCTTGCAAAATAGCCAAAAACTCCGCATTTAAACGCTCAACTGTTTCGGTGGGCGTTTTAGCTGGCACATATAATCCATACCAAACCGATGCATCAAAATCAGGTAATCCAGCTTCAGACACGGTATTCATGCCAGGCCAAAGCTCACTGCGTTGCGCCGTCGTTAAACCAAGCGCTTTAATTTTTCCAGCCTCGGCGTAACGCTTTGCGGTCGACAACGGATCAATGACCAACTGAACTTCATCACCCATCAAACCAGCCAACGCCGCACTTGCCCCTCTGTACGGCACGTGCGTCATTTTTGTATTCGCGGCCGCATTAAAATGTTCTGATGCAAAATGAACCGATGTACCAACACCTGGTGTACCAAAATTGACTTTGCCAGGATTTTCTTTGGCATAGGCTAATAATTGCTCAACGTTCTCGACCGGTAAATTGTTACTCACTACCAATGCAAAGGGTCCGCGAACGACTGTTGTAATGGCTCGCAAATCTTTTGTGGCATCGTAGGGTAGATTTTTTTGAATTGCAGGCTCAGTGGCGATCGCTCCACTATGCAACAAAATTGTTGATCCATCCGGATTGGATCGTACAGTCGCTTGTGTTCCAATCGAACCACCCGCACCTGCTCTGTTTTCAACCACAACGGGTTGTCCAAGACGGTCACTAAGTTTCTGTGCCAATTTACGGCCCAATACATCGGATGTACCTCCTGCTGCATAAGGAACGATAATGTGCATCTGTCCCAAACTCTGCTCTTTACTGACCTGATCTTGTGCATACGCTAATGGCATGCTCAAGGTCATCACTGCCAAACTCGCAGTCAAAGTTTTTTTACAAAAAATCATGAATATCTCCTTATGATCTCTATGATTAGAGTTATGTATTGAGGTGTTACTACTAAAGTTGTTTTTGGTCAGTCGTATCCCTAACTCTTGTTATTGATCTTTATCCACGCGTGACAATGGCCGCGATGCATTCTTCACCATCATCATTTCGAACCCAGACGTGATATCGCGTTGACTCATCTGGATCAGCCTGCCCACCAGTAATTAATTTCTCACCGATAAAAACAGGCTTAACAAACCGCGCATCTAACTGCAGATCTGCAAAAACAGAATCACCAAAATTCTTCTGCAAACACTTCCAAATCAAACACAAAGACATCGTTCCGTGCGCAATCGGACGTTCCATTGGTGTCGTAGCAGCAAAATCAGCATCTAAATGAATCGGATTAAAATCGTCTGTTAATTCGGCATACGAACGAACAGCTTCTTCTGTCACCAAAAAACTGACAGTCTGTAATGTTTGAATTTTTTTCACACACACCTCTTAAGCCGCCCAAATCAACGTTAAAAGCCCATCAAATAAAGGACGTTGCTGTTTGTCCTCTATCCCTGAAACCCTGAGCTGAAGGTACTTGCGCGAGCGGCGTTCTTCCTTTGATTCGCATTTCACAGTGATCCGCATGGCTTCTCCCAACTTTGGCAAATCATGGATAGTGAACTTTTGTTTAGCGTGTACATTGCCGGGGGGACGTGGACTCACAACATCTAAATAGGCGTGCATCATGCCCACGATCGCCATACTGGCTGCTTGCGCAGCCCCGTTGTCGGGAGCCTCAACATCAATCCCAAAAATGGCTTGCCAACGCTGAGCTTGTGCCTCGTCATAAACCTGCAGGCACTGACCCATCACCACACCGGGTATGAAATCAGCAAATAAAATTGGATTTTTATTCACAACGACGCCTCCAGAACCTTGCCGACAATTGGCAAGGTCATGCCGTGTACATTCTGAAATTCGATTTCAACTTGGCTGCCTATCTTGAGAAGTGGTTGTGCCTCTGGCAGCGCATTCGCCATAACCCGAAACCCTTCCTCCATATTCACAATCACAATTGCGTACGGCGTCATTGATTTAAAAATTGGTAGCGGCGCTCGATGAACGATGGTGTAAGTTAAGACCCGACCCTTCTTCATCGAAGTTTTCCATTGCAATGACACAGAATGACAATGCTCACAGAGGCTTCTCGGGATCAACTGAACCGCGTCACAAACATCACATTGCTGATAACGCAATTGATGATCTTGAATGCCACTCCAGTAGGGTTCAGTGTGTGCGTTGGGTCGTGGCAATGGATAATTTAATTCACTCATCTCACACCCCAAAAACCAAAGAACAATGCGCTGACAAAATACCGCCATCACCATGCACAAACGCTAATTTCGCATCTTCAACTTGCCGTGCTTGTGCGCGACCGCGCAATTGATGGATTGCTTCAATAACATGGAACAGACCACCAGCTGCGCCAGAATGACCATATGACAGCAGGCCTCCGTGCGTATTGCAGGGCAGTTTCCCTCCAAGCCCAAGCTCTCCTTCTGCAGCAGCTAAGCCTGCTTGCCCTGGTTCAAAAAAACCGATTGATTCCAGCTCAACAGCGAGCGTGATCGTGAAAGAATCGTAAATTTGCGCAACATCAATATCTGATAATTGAACTCCCGCCCTTGCAAACGCCGTCGCTGAAGATTGCTTACAACCAAAATCAATCAGGCTTGGAGCGGCCACAATATGCTCATGCGTATGCCCTTGTCCTGCACCTAGAATCTCGACAGATTTTCCTTGGGTATCACGTGCAGCCTCTCGGCTACTAACCACAATCGCAGCGCCACCATCAGAAATGAGACAGCAATCAAGAATGTGTAAAGGTTCGGCAATAAGCCTCGAGTTGACAACTTGATCAACCGTAATAGGCTCACGTTTGTGTGCTTTTGGATGACGCCCGGCATGTCGACGATGCTCAACTGCAATTGCAGCCAGCTGTTCAGAAGTGACTCCGTATTGATGCATATAGTGCTGCGCAACCAATGCATAAGAAGCCGGAACACTAATTCCAAAGGGTCGCTCAAATTGCGGATGACCCACCTCTGACAGAGCAGCAACCGCCCCATCACGAGACATACCCGTCAGACGATTGTCACCAGTCACCACAAGAACATGTTGGCACTGGCCACTTGCAACCAAAGCTGCAGCTTGCATCACCATAATGCAAGCACTCGCACCGCCCGCTTGAATGGCTAAACATGTGCCTGGATGAATGCCCAAATACTCACAAAAAACTGATGCCAGCATCAAATGTGGCTCAGTAAAAGAGTACGCACAAAGCACACCATCAATATCTTGTAGCGTTAATCCAGCATCTGCAACCGCACCCAATGCTGCTTGCGCGTGCAAATCCATACAACTACTACCGGGCAACTCACCAATCTCAGTGTCAAAAGCGCCCGTCACAAAAGCGTTCATAGTCATTGCTTAATCCTCAGGGCTTAAAACCTAAGTCACGAGCAATAATGTTTCGTTGAACATCGCTTGTGCCTTCACCAATGACATAAACAAAAGCATCACGGTGAATACGACCGACTGGATACTCGCGCATAATGCCAGCACCGCCATGGATACGAATAGCTTGCTCGCTCACTTTAAGTGCGGTTTCTGATGCGATTAGTTTGATCTTGGCTGCCGTTGCGGAATCCAACCGTCCTTGATCTACCAACCACGCACCGTAATACACCATTAAGCGCGATGCTTCTATGTCTGTTGCCATATCCGCTAATTTATGTGCAACCGCCTGATAATCACCAATGCGTTTTCCAGCGACAATTCGATCCTCTGCATAGGATTTAGCAGCATCAAATGCGGCGCGTGCCATACCTAAGGCGTTGGCAGCAACGCCGACTCGATTTTCACTCAGGCACTCCAGCAACAATGGGTATGTACCAGTACGTTCACCAAGTAGACATTCATCAGGCACGAATACATCTTCAATGTGAATAAGGGCTGTTTCGGAACCACGTATCCCTTCTTTTTTTAATTTGTGTATTTCGATGCCTTTACATGGCAGCTCGACAATAAACAAACTAATCGCATCAGGTTTCAGCTCCGGTGACGTCCGAGCAGCCATCATCAAAAAGTCTGCAATTGGTGCATTCGTGATATAGAGCTTGCTACCATTCAAACGCCATCCACCCTCTACCTTTTCAGCTTTAGTGGTCATTGCTCGAATGTTAGAACCTCCATCAGGCTCACTTAGGGCAAATCCGGCAATCTTTTCCCCCGCCAGCGCTGGCTGAAAGAAGTGTTCTTTTTGATAGGTTGTGCCATTTTTCCAGATCGGCCAGATTGCCAAATGTGTTTGTGCTGACCAGCTTGTTGCGAATGCTTGACTGACGTAGCTAAGTTCTTCACGCACTATGCAATCGCTAACTTTATCCATCCCCGTCCCACCATCCTCCACGGGGTAACGGACGCCCAGCAATCCAAGCTCAGCCCAACGCTTAAAAAGATGTTTTGGAAACTGTTCTTTCTCTTCAGCCTCAACGACCAAAGGGGCCAGCTCATCACGGCAAAAGCGACGCACTGTATCTCGAACAGCCTCATGTTCAGGTGAAAAAGAAAAGTTTAATGACATAGTTGAGCTCGATAAAAGTTTTCTGTATAGAGAATTTAATTTATTTATAAATAAAAAGAAGCTAGTATTAACCCTAATTATTTTCAAAGAAAAAAATCTTTATTCTCTATAAACCATCAATCGTATTCTCTATAAAGAATAATCATGAAGACAAAACCCACAACCTTGCTTTCTGAAATAGAACAATCTAATCGCTTAGAAGCTTTGCTCAACGCACAAAGTGTTGCAATCGTTGGTGCCAGCGCAGACCCCACGAAAATCAATGGTCGACCAATCGCATATATGCTCGCGAATGGCTATCAGGGAAAAATCTATCCAGTCAATCCTGGCCGTCATGAGATACAAGGTCTAAAGTCCTATGCCAGCCTCAGTGCCATTAATGAGCCCATTGATCTTGTTGTGATTGGGTTGGCAGCAGCTCAAGTCGAAAGCGTCATCCAAGAAGGCATCTCAGTTGGTGTTAAAGCGTTTATTGTTTTTTCTTCTGGCTTTGCTGAACTGAATGCAGAGGGACAAGCGATGCAGTCACGACTGACGGCACTGGCAAAGGAACATGACATAGTCATCATCGGCCCCAATTGCCTGGGTATTGCAAACAGCCGCACGGCTTTACTCGCGACATTTACGACAGCCCTAGAAAGCCATCAGCTAAAACGCGGTAAGTTTTCATTTATCACACAAAGTGGCGCACTAGGTGCCTACTGGCTCGATATCGTGTTAAGTAGCGGAATCGGTTTTGCACAATGGATCACGACCGGCAACGAATGTAATGTGGATATTGCACAAGCAATTGATTTTTTAGTTGACGATCTAGATACACAAGTCATCGGTTTGTATCTGGAAGACTCACGCAATTCCTTAGCATTACGCGCCGCACTTGAGCGAGCGGCCTTAGCAGGAAAATCGGTTATTGCGATTAAAGCTGGAAGCTCTCAGGCTGGTGCAGCAGCAGCCGCATCCCATACTGGGGCACTGGCTGGTGACGATGCCTTATATGAAGCGTGTTTAAACCAATATGGCGCTCTAAGAGTTAGCAGCTTGACTGAAATGATGGATGCCGCACGTTTGCTGTTAAATGATGCAACCCCCTCAGGCTCACGCATTGCTGTGATGTCCGTATCGGGTGGCGCTGGCGTTTTAATTGCTGACGCTTTTGAACCCCAAGGCCTTGAGCTACCAGCTTTAAAAGAAGAAACCAAAGAGGCTTTGCGATCTATTCTTCCCAGTTTCGTCCAACCAAACAATCCACTGGATATTACAGGACAAGTACTGCAAGATACACCCATGATTGCCAATGCGATGGCAGCCTTATCGGAAGATAGGGATTTAAATGCAATTGTGCTTTTTATCGGCATGATGCACAGTATTGCTGATGCTTTTGTGGAAGCTTTATCACAAGCCAGACAAACCGTGCACTGCCCTATCATTGTCATCTGGGTCGGCGCTATGGATGAAAGCATTCATGCATTAGAAAAAATCGGAATTCCAGTATTCCTGGACATCCCGCAAGCCACCAATGCGATCGCCAGTTGCTTGCAACAAAAAAATGTATTAAGTCAAATTCAACTGAAAGGGCCTAAAGAACTGCCATCGCCCCTAACTCAGATTGAATCGCAAGCATCTACACTCACCGAATGGGATGGCAAACAGCTGCTTGGTCAGCACAAAATCCTTCAAGTTCCACAAGGTTGGTTATTGCAGCCTGGTGACCCTTGCCCACCTGATGCGTCATTTCCGCTTGCCGCAAAGCTACAATCAACGCAGTTATTACATAAGAGTGATGCTGGTGGCGTCATCCTGAACATCCAAGATGAACAATCACTTGATATTGCAGTTCGAAAACTACATTCAATTGGCCAATCACTTGGGATTGATGTGCAGGGAATTCTTGTGGAATCCATGCTGCCTTTTGATCACGAAATTTTATTAGGCTTGCGACAAGACCCACGATTTGGACCTGTTCTCACACTCGCTCGAGGCGGAGTTGAAGCAGAACTAGACCCGGATGTGACCAACTTATTATTGCCTGCCGATGCCAAAGACATCGAAAAATCTCTCAGAAGTTTGCGCCATGCAAAGATACTACAAGGATATCGAGGACGTCCTAGGATTGATATACCTTCAATTTCTAAAAAAATTGCTGAGCTTTGCCATTGGTTTGAGCAACAAACATTACGTGAAGTTGAAATCAACCCTTTGGCATTAAAAAATGATCAAGCTTTTGCGCTAGATGCACTAATTACCCCTTTAAAAATCGATCAAAATAGCAGTCAATAGTTGTTGCATCCCAAAACATAGTCCCAAAAATCTGAAAAGGACAGCGAGTTCCTTCATTCAATGGGACTGTCTGGTACCAGTTCTCTGTTCAGACATACAATAGCCAGAATCAGTGGTTGTGAAACACACGCATGGAGTAATTTACATGCGTGTAGCACAACAGCTTATCGGGATCATCAAAAGTTTATTTATGTCGAATCACCCCACATCAGAAAAATTAGTTGGAGCGTTAAGCTCTGGTATTAAAATATTGCGCTACTTGGCCGGTGCACCCACTCCTCTCGGTGTAACCCGCATCGCTAAAGAACTAAATTTAAATTCCAGTACCTGTTTTAATCTTCTCAAAACACTTGTCCATGAAAAGCTCATCACGTTTGATGAGTCTACAAAGACTTATTCCATGGGCCTGGGTCTAGTAGAGCTCTCTAAAGGATCTCTAGAGAAAGCATCTTATGTACGTCTTATGCGCCCACATTTATTGGAATTGGCCGAAAGACATAATACGACCATTACCTTATGGCAACGCAGTAGTGCTGATCGCGTGGTTTTAGTCGATTTGGCCGACAGTGGTTCGCCGATGCGCATCCATATGAGCATTGGCCAGCGTCTACCGATGTACATCGCAGCTTTAGGTCGATGTATGGCAGCGCATTCGAACTTATCGCACCAAGAACTCAGACGCAAAATCAGTGAACTGCGCTGGGAAGACGGCCCCAGTTTCGAAACCTATCTACAAGAAACACAAGACGCTAAAGAACGCGGTTTTGCGTATGACCACGGGAATTATGTAAAAGGCGTTGTCACTGTCTCATCGCCCATTCTTAACAGCCAAGCAGAACCCATCATGGCATTAAGTGCGGTAGGCTTTATGTCACAGTTTTCTGAAAACTCTCTACAAACACTCGGAGAAGACTTAAGAGATCGATGCCAGGAAGCTACCACAGCATTGTCTGGCGGGATCATTAAAGACATTCGCACAATCAAACATTAAGAATCGAATATTGCCCAATTTACGCATATGGTCCAGATTTTCCTGCAATTTAGAGTAGCAGATTGCTGGTAGACGCACCGCCACAATGGGACTGTAGTGGTACGTCTACAGGTACAATTCCTCAATCTCTGCATCAATCAACCTCGACTGGATCATCCTTTAGCGCAACATACGTTTGGCCAGCATCTTCACTTGATGTTCCATTCGACCACCGATTCGGTCATATGAGATTCCCGCACGCATACGAAGCGTGGGCATTACACAAACGAATCTATTGAGCGTCCTTACTATTGAATTCTTTGCCCTGCTCTACCAACTCAGCCATTGGCAATCGGTTTAACAACGCTCGTCGTTGTCTCCAGTCAGGCATAAATTGATCCATATAAGCAATAAAGCGTGCATTGTGATTGCGTTCCAATAAATGAACTAGCTCGTGTACAAACACGTACTCCAAGCATTCGTAAGGCTTCTTTGCCAACTCGAGATTAAGCCAGACGCGAGCAGCGTCAATATTGCAACTGCCCCATTTCGTCCGCATTTTTTTAATACGACAATCAGCCAGTTGCACACCCATACGTTGTTCCCAATGTCCACGCAAGCGAGGGATTTCTTCCTGCAACTGATTTCGATAATAGGAATCCAGTAACTTGCCGCGGTTTTCCATGCTGGTACCGGGCTTCACGCAGAGCTGTAATCGCCAACTCTTACCCTTACGTACCGTATGAGTATCCTTATGCTCAATCACCTCTAAACGCCAGGCGCGTCCCCACAAATAATGCGTTTCACCACTGATCCAATGTCGGGTAGTTTGACGTTCCTGCTGACGCAATTCCGCCTGTTGAGTCTTGATCCAAGGTATGCGAGCAATAAAAGCCACCCGTAAGGCAGTCTCACTGAAATCATCTGGTACGACCACTTCGACCTCTCTCTTGATGGCCATGGGATTATTTGATTCCTAAAGTTAAACAGCCTTTTCAGACTGACACAATGTGATGAGCCGATAAAATCGGATATTTTCACTCAGTTTAAATTGTTTTTATTTTCGTTGCATGCAGCCAATTTGCTTCCCTCAGCGGCATGAATACGTGTGCTGTCAACAGCGTCTTATGTGCCGTAATCGAGTCAACTTGAGACTCGCCATCCTGTGTCCGGTTTCCCAACATTGGATAGTGTTGAGCCGGATTTAGACTTTCACAAACTGAATCTGCCCCAGCATGAGCTGCTGTACTGTACCGTATTCACAGACACAAATACGCCATACCTTGAGGTAAAAGACGAGCACTCTCTGTTCATGTTAATTAGCTACTCTCTTTTTCAAAGCAACAGACACTTATTGCTCTCAACAAAAACCAACCCGGGCACCGTCAGCAACCGTTCGATGGTTGAGCGATACGCGACCAAATCTTCGCGCTTATCAATCGCCAGCACCAACACGGTCAGCACACCGTCTGTACGGTACATCAGGCGATATCGCGCATCCTCGTCGAGCTCAAATTTTCTCAATATCCACCTCGACAGCCGCGTCTTTTAGTGCCAGACGTTGGCGTGCTATGGACACTAGATCCCGATCAGCCAGCTCTTCGAGCAGCCTTTCAAACAACTTAGGTGGCACCATATAAAAGGCAGGCCGATTATGGTTGAGCACGGCGACTGGTTTTTCACCTGCTGTGCGCAAAACCTGTGCTGGGTTCTTCTTAAACTCGGACATGCTGATGGAAAAATCGGCATAGATGACATCCATGATCGCACTCCTTTGAACTCTATTTAGAGTCAATTGTAGAGCTTAACTTAGCGTTTATGATACAGTTTTACACGATCTGTACCTGGCTTTGACCATAGTTCATCTGACTGTTGCGAAAAGTCAGGACTACATCTGGTTCATTTCAGGCGTGCAAAATAACAAATCAAAACCACTCCCCTGTTACACCTAAAATGCGTAACACTTAAAAAACGTGATCTTCAAAGGGCGTGACATTCAAAATGCTTGAAGGAAGCAGGGAATGGTTATCAGAGAGTGGTTTTTAAGGTGAATGATTTGTTTTGGTTTTTCTGGGGCAATCGCGTGATTGCCCCTAGTTGATGATTGCCCCTAGTTGATGTTAGCGGCCGATATTGGCTTTCTCAATTACATCCCCCCAGCGCTTGCTTTCTTCATTCAACAGCTTGTTGAATTTCTCAGGTCCACCACCGACCACTTGTGAACCTTCTTTTTCAAAAGCTTCGACCAAGCTTGGGTTTTGAAGTGCTTTTGCAATCGCAGCGTTCAGAATCTCTAACTGCTCAGCAGGTAAGCCTGCCGGTGCAACAACAGCTTTCCAGTCACTGGTACTAAAGCCGTCATAGCCAGATTCTGAGACTGTTGGCACATCAGGCATCGAAGGAGCACGTTGCGCAGTTGTTACAACCAAAGGCCGGACCGCACCACTTTTAATATGTGATAAAAAACTTGGCAAGCTGGCCACTGCAAAATCAATGTGACCACCCAAGATTTCTGTTAAAGCCGCTGCCGCACCACGATATGGCACATGGCTAAAGTTTGCACCAGACAACTGAGCCAAATACTCCATGGAAAGATGTGATGCTGTACCCACCCCAGGTGTCCCCATATTCAGGAGCACGTCAGGTTTCTTGGCTTCTTCGAGCAACATTTTGAAATCTTTAAATTTCGAATCAGGCGCCACCACAACCACCATGGGTTGCTCGTTGATCAGGCTAATGGTCGTGAAATCCTTCAGAGGGTCGTATTGCAAATCCTTATTTAAATTAGGATTAATGGTCAAGTTCGATGTCTGGCCAATCCCAATCGTATAACCATCGGCTTTTTGGCGTGACAAATGGCCCAGACCGACACTGCCGGCTGCACCCGCTTTATTGTCCACAACCGTTGTCCAACCTTCTTGACGGGCTAATTCATCAGCAATTAGACGCCCGGTAATATCTGTGCCGCCACCCGGTGGGTAGGGTACCACCACTGTGATGGCTCTTTCCGGAAAACCTGCAGCTGAAGCGGTCGATAGCACAAGGCCAAAAGCACCCGCAATCATTGAACGAATCAATATTTGTTTCATCATTGCCTCCATGTCCCACACAGTTTGCGAACTACATCTGGACTCCCTTCAATGAATCATTCAATGTTTTTAGAATCCAAACTAATGCGCCGACGTGAGATGAATTGAACTAATTTTTTTGAATCAAACGCCAGACTTTCAATCTGGCATCCCCCCTCTTTGCCGCACAACCTCCTTGTGTTTCAAAAAACAAAAGAATTAATCGAAAGAATTAATTAGAAACATCAATTAAAAGTATCAATTAAAAAATCAATCACTTGAGTCTTCATTGCGTTGGCTTGGTTTTCCGTCATAGGTCCACAGCCAGCCTTTGGGTATAGGTCCTTTGTTGCGCTCACCTTGTAATCGCTGCTCGTTGGCGTGCGCCAAAATCCCTACCGATCGTGACAGCACAAATAAACCTCGACACAACGCGGGTTCGAACCCCAACGCACCATAAATGGCTGCGGTCGCACCATCCACGTTCATCGTAATCGGTCTTTTTTTCTGCGCTGTTAACGCTTCTTGAACGCCACGCGCGATGGCGGCATAACCCAACTTCACTTCTCCAGTTGCTTCAGCTTCATCTAAAAGTGACATCAAGGGTTTGACTCGTGGGTCTTGACGATGAAAACGATGTCCAAATCCGGGTACAAACTTCTTCCCACTCGCAAAAAATTGCTGCAACTGTTGATCAATTGATTCGTTGAGGTTCCCAGATTCTGCAAGCGACGCCTGAATCGAGTCATAGAACTCTAGGCATTGTTCGCCAGCCCCACCATGCACATCGCCTAAAACGTTGGCAGCACTCGCCATTGCGTTATTGATACCCACACCACAAGTGATAGCCATGCGCGCAATGGCGATACTGGGTGCTTGTGGTCCGTGATCGACCCCCGCCATCAATGCGGCACTCAAAAGCGCCTCTTGCACCGCTGTCGGTTGCTCACCCCGCAACATGAGCCAAATCATGCCAGTAAAGCTAAGCTGTCCAATCAGCGACTCAATCGGATGCCCATGAAACTCAATTTGATCGGGTTGCATCCGAATGATGCGAGTTCTCCACCAATCTTCGGCCAATTGACGATCTGAATGCTGCTGCATTGCCTTCCCCTTTTTTCTTAAATAATGCCTGAATTTTTAAGTTGTTCAATTTCAGTTTCTGAATACCCAAGCTCTGACAGGATCGATGTTGTATGTTCACCAAGACGTGGCGGATAGCTCTGAGGGGCTGGATCTTCTGAATGCAAACGAAAACCGCTTCTGACTAAATTCAAAGATTCATCATCGGGACCTTTGACGGTTTTGATAAAACCGCGAGCTTGGATTTGTTCGTGAGCCAGTATTTCGGGTACGGATAACACTTCACCCACTGGAATGTGTTGTTCTCTCATCAGCACAACCCACTGTGCGGCAGTTTTTTCACTCAGAACTTTCTCAAGCTCGACAGTGAGTTCGTGTCGATTTTTCTTACGATCTTCGCGCGTTTTAAAACGTTCATCAGTTAACCACTCTGTGCGCTCTAAAAGCGCGGCTAAGCGTTCAAACTGCGCTTGCTGGTTCGCTGCGATATTGAGCATGCCTTCTTTGGTACGAAACGCGCCTGAAGGTGCGGCGGTCATGTTTTGATTTCCCCAACGTTGGGGTTCCATCTGGGCAATGAGCCAATTGGAAACCACCCATCCCATGGTCGATAGTGTTGATTCCAGCATAGACACATCAATGTGTTCACCACGCCCATTGCGCGAACGCTGAACCAATGCTGCACTAATCGCAAATGCGGCAGTCAAACCGCCAATCGTGTCACAGACCGGATAACCAACACGAAACATCGAATCCTCTTCGCCTGTCACACTCATCACGCCCGCCAAACCCTGCACAATTTGGTCATAGGCCTGCGAGTCTGCCATCGGTCCATCTTGGCCAAACCCTGAAATCGAGCACACAATAATGCCGGGATTCGCTTCACTCAACTCGGCATAACTGAGTCCCAAACGATCCATCACGCCCGGACGAAAGTTTTCAATAACGACGTCTGCGTGTTGGACAAGCTTCAGAAACACATCCCTGCCTTGCTTGTCTTTCAGATTAAGTGTGACTGATTGTTTGCCGGCATTTTGGGCTAAAAAAGACACCCCCATTTTGTTGAAATTGCGCTCTACACTGGGACCAAGCTGTCTAGCCAAATCACCTTCTTCTGGGCGTTCAACTTTAATCACTTGAGCGCCTAATTGCACAAGCTGATAACTCGCATATGGACCTGCAAGCACATTAGTTAGGTCTAAAACTCGAATACCTTTCAACAAATTTGCCATCACACCTTTCCTGTCAACAAAGATCACCTAACCATCACGTTATCTGGATGAGGAGGTTTTCATAAAAGCTAGACCGTCGATTCAATTTAAACTCTCACAAATACTAACAGCGAGAATACGTCAATTCAAACGTTTCTATAGAGATTCCCTACGTCATAATACGCCTTGAGCAAGTCATTAAATCGTCCACGTTTAGGTGAAAACATGACTCAGTTACCTTCAAAAATTCGCATCAATGAAGAAGGCCCAAGAGAGGGTTTTCAAATTGAAAAAAATCATATCCCCACAGAACGCAAAATCGAACTCATCGATAGTCTGTCGCAAACGGGATTGCAACAAATTCAAACGGTCTCTTTTGTGCCACCAAAGAATGTACCGGGCATGGCAGATGCCGATGACGTTGTGAACGGATTTACGCGATTTCCAGACGTTGAGTACACCGCACTTTGGCTTAATGAGCGAGGCTTGCGTCGCGCCCTGAACCACTCAAAGTTAGACATTAAGGGTTATTTGTCTTTGTGCGCATCAACGGCATTTTTGGCAAAAAACCAAAAACGCACCCCGCAAGAAAACCTGCAAGCAGCCAGAGACTTACTCCAAATCTATCAGGATCATGAAATTTCGATCCATCGTCTAAGTCTGATGGCTGCATTCGGGTGCAATTTTGAGGGTGATATTTCACCATCAACCGTCGTGAAGTTTGTGCGCCAAATGACTGACCTACTTGCCGAACACAATATGTCAGCCAATCACGTTTCCCTCGCAGACACCATGGCATGGGCAACTCCTGCCTCCATTAAACGCGTCGTTTCAGCCGTACAAGACGCATTTCCCACGTTGGATATCTGTCTGCACTTACACGACACTCGCGGCATGGGCATTGCCAATGCATACGCTGGTCTCGAAATGGGAGTGGCCCTGTTTGATGCCTGTGTGGGTGGTTTGGGTGGCTGCCCCTTTGCCGCGCACAAAGGCGCTGCCGGCAACGTTTGCACAGAAGATTTGGTCTTTATGTGCGATGAGATGGGCATTGAAACCGGAATTGATTTGAATAAAATTATCGAATCGGCGCTCTTAGCCGAAGAGATCGTCGGTCATCCACTCCCGGGATCCGTCAAAACAGGGGGCTCACTGGCAATACTCCGAGAAAACATTGCCAAGGCAAAAAACGCATAATCGACAGACTACAATTCACTCCCAAATCTCAGACTACAACCCAATACCTCATTTGACATGCCAACTTCTGACACCAACAATGACAAATCCAATCACACCGGAGTGGCCGCCGTTGATCGCGCATTCCTGATTGTGAACGCCGTTGCCAGTTCAGAGGTTCCCATCAGTCTGGCAGATCTCTCTCGTGAAACAGGGCTCTACAAAAGTACGCTACTGCGTTTAATTGCGTCGCTAGAAAAAACCTCTCTAGTTATCCGACGTCATGATGGTCGCTATCTACTAGGCCCCTATGCGCACAAGCTTGGACGTGCTTACCAAACCACCTTCCAACTCACCGATACGCTACAGCCACTTCTGGAAGAAGCCGTAGCGATGGGCAGTGAAAGTAGTTCATTTCACGTTTATAACGACACAGACACACGTATGTGCCTATTGCGCATCGACTCAAATCACTCGACGCTAGACAGCATTAATGTAGGTGACTTATTGCCACTGGTACATGGCGCGGCTGGCAGATTGATTCGACGTTTTCAGGGTGGGAACACAGCACCGAGCTTAGAGAATGTGTTTGAACTTTCGATGGGAGAACGTGATCCAGATTGTGCGGCCGTTGCGTGCGCTGTATTTGGAGTGAATAACGAATTTATTGGTGCAATTTCACTATCTGGTCCAAAAGAACGATTTACGCCAGAAGCCATTGCTTCGCTAGAAACCATGGTGCGCCAAATTTCTCAAAGAGCTTCAGAACAACTCGGTGCGCGGTGGCCAACCGCTTAAATGCAATACGCTGGTTTCAAGCCATGATCAGGCTTAAAACCAGCACCGAGTGCGCATGGAATATGGATGCCCCCTCATTTAAGCGATGACCTCATATCCAAGACGTCATATCGAAGGCTTTTAATTTAGCTTTCGAATTTTTGTCGCTCACTTTTGTCACTTACTTTTGTCGCTTACTTCGTGTTCTCAAACACCAGACTGATGGCTGGGGCGTATTTATCGCCATAGCCTTGGGCAATCGCCTCATCAAAACAAGCAATCAAGTTTTTAGCACCCGTGGCATCCACACCAACCTGTTCAGCCAATTCAGCGGCATATTGAAGGTCCTTGCGGGCATAGCTCACAGGAAACGCACGCTCAGGGAACTCCTGCGGCACAATCGCTTTTAATCCATGATTACGCAGTGCAAAGCTATCAGCCGAGCCACTGCTCATGGCGTGAAAGAGTTTTTCTGGGTCTACACCGGCACGCACACCAATTGCACGGGCTTCAGACAAGGCCAGCACAGTTTCATACAAAACCATGTTGTTCAGAATCTTCACAACCTGCCCTGCACCGTTTTCACCGGCGTGATTCACATCACTGGCAAACATGCGGATGAATGGCTCCACCTTCGCAAACGCCTCATCACTGGCACCGACTGGCACAGCAAGTGTGCCAGCTTCGGCTGCACGACGAGTACGCATCACGGGTGCATCAACAAAGATCACGCCTTTTTCGTTGAGGGCTTTGGCGATTCGATGTGTGATATCCACGGCTGAAGTACTTAAATCAACCACATACTGACCGGCACGACAGGCGTTGATCAAGCCTGGTTTCTCATCTGTGCCCAGCACGACGGACTCAACAACGGCACCGGATGGCAAAGACATCAAAATAATATCGGCATCGCGCACCAGTTCATCGATGGACACAGGCTCCACACCGTAAGCTTGCAGACGTTTTAAAGGTGCTTCATCGGGATCGGCTGCGATGACTTTTAAGCCTGACTTCTGCGCCAAATGACGACAAATCGGTTCTCCCATCACGCCAACACCGATAAAGCCTATCGTTTTAAATGTCATGTTGTTACTCCTGCAATTTGTTTTTTGTGTGAATTAGGTTTAGGGCATATTGTTCGGATTCATGCTCCAGTAAATCCCTTTGCTTTGCTGATATAGGCGCATACCGGAAAGCCCTTTTTCTCGTCCCAGACCACTGTCTTTGTAACCACCAAATGGCGTTGAAATAGAAAGCTGTTTATAGGTATTGATCCAGACCAAACCCGTTTGCAATTTGTCTGCAACCCGCCACGCTTTCTGATAGTCCGCAGTCCAAACTCCGGATGCCAAGCCATAGGTCGTGTCATTGGCTTGGGCGATCAAATCATCCTCATCTTCAAATGGCAAGACACACAGGACTGGCCCAAAGATCTCCTCACGAACAGCTTTGGCTTGATTGCTTAAGCCTGCAATCAATGTGGGCCGTATAAAAGCACCTTGTGCCAATTCGGGCGCATCCGGACGATAGCCACCTGCGAGGATTTCACCGCCTTCATCGCGAGCGGACTGGATGTAGCGTTCAATATGGTCGCGATGCGCAAAGCTCGCTGCAGGTCCCATCTCTGAATCGGCCACATCAGGCAAGCCCACACGAATCCCATTGGCTTTTTGCATCAAGCGGTCAAGCACCTCATCAAGCACTTGGCGTTGAACAAACAGTCTGGAACCTGCGACACACGACTGTCCTGTGCCTTCGTAAATGCCGTCCACCACACCATCGACAGCCGCGGATAGATTGGCATCGGCAAACAAGATATGGGGTGATTTACCCCCTAGCTCCAAAGCAGTCGGAATCAGACGCTGTGCCGCAGCAACACCAATGGCTCGACCTGTGGCCGTTCCACCTGTAAACGAAATCATGCGCACCAGTGGATGTTCAATCAACGCTTTTCCAGTCACACCCCCTAAGCCTGTCACCACATTGAGAATACCGGCTGGCAAGCCACTGGCCAGTGCAATTTCACCGAGTAACAAAGCACCGGATGGTGTGACTTCAGAGGGCTTCAGAACCACGGCATTACCGGCTGCCAAAGCAGGTGCCACCTTCTGAGCTTCCATGGTCAATGGGGAATTCCACGGTGTAATCGCAGCCACAACGCCATAAGGCTCATAGCGCGTCATTGAAAGATAGGCCCCACGCGACGGGGTCACTTCAGACACCATGGTTTCACAAACTGCCGCGTAGTAACGGAACGTGGCAGCCGCACTTCCCGCTTGGGCCAAGCATTCCGACCAGACTTTACCGTTTTCTAGCATCTGACAACGAGCCAGATCTTCTTTACGGGCTTCAATGCCATCGGCAATCGCCATCAGCAAACGAGCACGCAGATGCGGCAACATATTGCGCCACGCGAGTTGATGCGCGGCGTGATGTGCCGTCGTGACAGCCAGATCAACCTGCTGTGCATCGGCTGCGCTCATCCGATAATTCACAGTCCCTGTAGCCGGGTTCACCACATCAAACTCTTGCCCTGGGGTGGAGACCCATTCACCCTGAATCAACATGGGTTTGAGGGTTTGCGCCGTCGTTTGTGACATCGTTCGACTCCTTCAATAACCACAACGTTTTTTGTTTAAGACGACAAAACTCGGTGACTGGTCCAATATTCTCGAAGCTATTCAACGAGAATCTCCCCAGCCACAGTCTGATTGTCTATATCCCTAAAGTTTTAAAGCCCGCTTTAAAACTACGTATAAATTCAGATCAACACCCGACAATTTGAATCTTTAAGGAGCGGCACCGCGGTTAAAGACTGCAAATGTTCGTGAGTCATGCTAGGCACCATCCCGCGCACGACCAAACCATCCGGTGTGAAATCAATCATGGCAAGGTCTGTATAAATTCGGTCAACAACCCCTTTGCCTGTCAGGGGATACGTACATTCGGGTACGATTTTTGGAGTGCCATCTCGCGCGGTGTGTGACATCGTCACCCAAACGCGCTTGGCACCAACCACCAAATCCATGGCGCCACCTACAGCAGGAATGGCACCCTCTTCCCCAGTATCCCAGTTGGCTAGATCACCATTTTGAGCGACTTGAAATGCACCCAAGACAGTCAGATCAATATGACCGCCACGCATCATAGAAAACGACACCAAGTGATCACAAATAGAGGATCCGGCAAGCAATGCAACCGGCTCTTTACTGGCGTTGATTAAATCAAGGTCTGGTGTTTCACTAGGCTGCGCAGGCCCCATGCCCAGAATGCCGTTTTCTGAATGAAGCGTAATCGGTTTGCCTTGTGGCAGTTTGGCCGAGACGAGCGTTGGGATACCAATCCCCAGATTGACGTAATAACCGTCTGGGATGTCATTGGCCACAATTCTGGCCATATCTTCTCGTGAGAGTGCTTTAACCATGTTCGCGCCCCTTGATTTCAACCACACGTTGCACAAAAATCCCTGGTGTCACGACATGCTCAGGCGAAATCTCGCCTAAATCGACAACCGCATCAACCTGCGCAACGGTCACTGTCGCAGCCATGGCCATCGTGGGCCCAAAATTGCGACCGGCATAACGGTAGGTCAAATTCCCCATCGGATCTGCATATTGCGCTTTGATCAGCGCCACATCCCCTTTGAGAGGTTGCTCCAGCACATAGCCCACCCCATCAATGACGCGTTGCTCTTTACCTTCAGCCAATCGGGTTCCATAGGATGTTGGTGTAAAAAACGGACCAATCCCAGCACCAGCTGCGCGCATGCGTTCAACCATCGTGCCTTGTGGAACCACCTCAAGTTCAATCTTGCCTTCCCGATAAGCTTGAGCAAACGCCACGGCATTCGGATTTTTCTTATCCGAAGAGCGAGCAAATGAACACACCATTTTGGCAACCCGACCGGCTTCAATGAGCTGACTCAAACCGATCGGGCCATTGCCCGCATTGTTATTCACAATGGTCAGATCACGCGCACCTTGCTCCAGAAGTGCCACCACCAACTCGGTCGGAACCCCTGATACGCCAAATCCACCGATCAAAATCGTGGCCCCATCCTGCACATCGGCCAGCGCCTCTTGCGCGGTTTGAAAGACTTTATTCATCATCAGACGCGACTCACTTCAAAATCGGCAAATGTTTGCCCATTATTGACCAGTTCAATGAGTAATGGCGCTGGCTCCCAAAGTTCACCGTGCTGCGCATGAAACTCTCGAATTCGGGCAAGCACCTTAGGCAGACCTACGGTATCGGCATAAAACATCGGTCCGCCATGTCCCACTGGAAAGCCATAGCCAGTCACATAAATGACATCAATATCACTGGCACGTTGGGCAATGCCTTCTTTTAAAAGACGCGCACCTTCATTGACTAAGGCATAAATCGTGCGTTCAATGATTTCTTCATCAGAAATCTCACGTCTTTCAATACCGGCTTCTTGTGCGCAGCGTTCAATCAGTTCGTCAATGAACGGATCGGCAATCGGGGTGCGTTGACCGGGTTCATAGCGATAAAAACCCGATCCGGTTTTTTGCCCAAAACGGCCTAGCTCACAAATCGTATCGGCCACTTTGCTGTAGCGAATATGCGCGGGTCGTGTCGGTGCAAGTCGCTTGCGCGCAGCCCAGCTAATATCCAGACCGGCCATATCACCCATTTCAATCGGACCCATCGCCAGACCAAACGCACGTAATGCACCGTCGACTTGAGAAGGTGTGGCTCCTTCTTCCAGTAAGAACTGCGCTTCACGTGTATAGGGACTGACCATGCGGTTACCCACAAAACCGTCACAAACGCCCACCAAGACTGGGATTTTTCCGATACGTTGTGCAAACTTAAAGACGGCAGCAATCACCGCCGGTGACGTTTGATCGCCTTTCACCACCTCGAGCAAACGCATCACATTGGCAGGGCTAAAAAAGTGCGTTCCCAGGACAAACTCGGGTTGATCCACGACCGTGGCCAAGTCATTAATATCCAGTCGGGACGTATTGGTCGCCAAAACGGCACCGGGCTTGGTGCTCGTTTTAAGTTGCGTAAAAATCGCTTTCTTGACGGCCATGTCTTCAAAAGCGGCTTCGATCACCAAATCGGCTTGCGCCATGTCGTCATAAGACAAGATGGGCTCAATGCGTGCCAAACGCTCATGCATCTGCGTTTCAGTAATACGCTGACTTTTGACATTGCCTTCGTAAAGTTGACGAATTTTTGCCAAACCTTTTTCAAGTGCGCCCTCATCGCGTTCAAATAAGCGCACCTGGATGCCAGCACTGGCCACACTCATGGCAATGCCAACGCCCATGGTTCCAGCACCGATAACCACAACCTGTTTAATTTCAGGCAAAAGCTGATCGGTCTCAGGTGCTTTGGCGGCTTTGCGCTGCGCAAAAAACAAATGACGCTGAGCTTTGGATTGGGTACCTTGCACAAGTTCCTGAAACCGCTCAGACTCATACTTAAAGCCATCTGCCAGTGAACGTGTCAGCGTTTGCTCAATGCAATCGACGCAAGCTTGAGGTGCAACGCAACCTCTGAAATATTTCTGTCCTTGCTGACGAGCATGATCAAAAACCTTTGCCTCAACTGAAGCTTGCAAAGGCGAACGCCAGGTCGCTAGGTCACGACGCGGTTGATCAACCAGTGTGATAGCAAACTCACACGCCTTGGCAATCAAATCTCCGACCAGCACCTCAGAGACCAAACCCAAAGACTGGGCTTTTTGTGCCGACACGGGATCACCACGCACAATAATCTCCAATGCATTTTGAACACCTATAAATCGGGGCAAGCGTTGCGTCCCACCCGCACCTGGCAGTAGACCCAACTTAACTTCAGGCAACCCCAGCTGGGCATCTGCACTGGCCACTCGGTGTTCACACCCCAGTGCCAGCTCCAAACCTCCCCCTAATGCAATACCATTAATGGCGGCCACGGTGGGTTTGGAACACTCTTCAATTTGATTGATCAAATCACGCAAAAAAGGCTCTTGGCGCGAAGTCGGTGTATTGAACTCTCGAATATCTGCACCCGCAGAAAAGAACCGCCTCGTGCCTGTCAACACAATGGCTTTGACATCAAAATCTTGAGCTGCCGCCTGAAAAGCCGCAGACAAGTCCACGCGAGCTTTGCTACCCAAACTGTTGACAGGCGGGTTGTCCAACCTTAGAACAGCCACCTTACCTTGGGCAAACGTTTTCCATGTGGTTTCAACCATCTTAGTCACCCAACTCCATCAACACGTCGCCTTCTTCGACTTCATCGCCGACATTGACGCAAATTTTAGTGACGGTGCCGTCATATTCACTGGCAACTGGCAGTTCCATTTTCATGGATTCAATCATCACCACCTCATCCTCGATCGAGATCGTGTCACCCACTTTCACCTCAATTGATAAGATGCGACCTGCCACTGTGGCTTCAACTTTCTCCATCTCTGTTCTCCTTTCCTTTTGTTCTAAAAATATTGAACTGTTTATAACTATTTAAGCGTCTTTGGGTTGGCTCAAAACATGGGTCACCAAATCGGTTGACACCTCGCCATTCTGAAATCGTGCGCTTTGCAGAATCTGCAAAATCAATGGGATATTGGTTTTAATGCCTTCAATCTGAAACGCTTCTATGCCTTGTTGCAAACGTGCATTCGCTTGCTCTCGAGTCTGCCCACTGGCGATCACTTTGGCAACCATGGGGTCGTAGTAGCTTGAGACTCTGGCGCCTTCGTGATAACCCGTTTCTATGCGCAAACCTTCCATTTCAGGCACTTGAAAGACTGTTAAAACGCCTGGTGCTGGCAACATGCGTTTTGGGTCTTCTGCATACACACGCGCTTCAATGGCATATCCAAACTGTTGCACCGCTTCAGGCAAAACGTCAGACAGTGATTCCCCAGCCGCAAGACGGATTTGCGAAGCAATCAGATCGACACCAGTTGTCTCTTCAGTCACAGCATGTTCAACCTGAAGTCGTGTATTAACCTCCAGAAACACGAACCCTGTACGTGGCGTATACAGCATTTCGATCGTGCCAATGACATCAAACTTAAGTTTTGTCAGCACATCGGTGAGCTGTTGTCCCATGGCAAGCACTTCTTCACGCGGTAATGCAGGTGCGGGGGCTTCTTCGATGATTTTTTGGTGTCGACGTTGTGCCGAGCAATCCCGTTCAAACAAGCATTGCACCTGACCATGGCGATCAGCCAGAAACTGAAACTCGATATGTCGGGGCTGTTCGAGCAATTGCTCCATGTAAATATCACCCACCCCAAAACTGCGAGCTGTCAAAGCCGAGGCGCGTTCAAACTGTGCGAGCAAATTCTCTTCCGAATCCACTGGCAGCATCCCAATACCGCCACCACCTGCTGCGGGTTTGAGCAAGATGGGATAGCCCAGCTCCTGCGCATAGCGACGCATTTCTTCAGGATCCCCTGACAACACAGGGCTACTTTTGACCATGGGCAAGCCATACCCACGCATCAAGTCACGCGCTTGGGTTTTATGCCCTAAAAGACGGATCAGTTCAGCGCGCGGTCCGATAAAAACGAGACCGGCCTCTTCAACTCGTTGTGCAAATTCGGCGTTTTCTGCGAGAAACCCATAACCCGGATGAATGGCATCGGCCTGACTGATTCGGGCAATTTCCAGAATCTTGTCCTGATTTAGATAGCTCTTTAACGCAGACGACTCACCCACATGATAGGTTTCAGTGGCATCGGCCAGATACTTCAGATCCTGATCTGCGTCTGAATAAATAGCCACAGTCTGAATGCCCAGTTTGCGCGCAGCGCGGATGACTGAACGAGCCACCGCACCACGGTTTGCAATGAGTATTTTTTGAATAGTTTTCATGCGCGCTTAAGGTCTGTAAGTAAACGAACGAGGGCCGGGTTCACGCAAAGGCGCCACTATTTCAATGAACTCTTCGAGTAAACGACGGGTATCTGCTGGATCGATCACGTCTTCGATCACAAACGCTTCTGCGCTACGCATGGGAGAAGTCAGCGCACGGACTCGCTCCTCGATTTCATCGCGCATCGCTTGCGGATCTTGCGCTGCTTCAATGTCCCGTTTGTAAGCGACTTCTAAGCCACCCTCAATGGGCAAGGAACCCCACTGGGCACAAGGCCAAGCATATCGAAAGTTAAAACGACCATCACTCTGATGACCACCGCCTGCCACGCCAAACGCTTTACGGATAATGAACGTGCACCAGGGCACGGTAGATTGCGCAACAGCCGTCAGTGCACGCACG
Source organism: Orrella sp. 11846 (assembly GCF_048820935.1). Lineage (NCBI taxonomy): Bacteria > Pseudomonadati > Pseudomonadota > Betaproteobacteria > Burkholderiales > Alcaligenaceae > Orrella > Orrella sp. 11846. The sequence goes on along the minus strand of NZ_JBMERD010000001.1, from coordinate 27,023 downwards.
CCATAACGCATCGCCCCTTCTTTTTCTGCGGCAAGCCCAATTTGAAATCCGGGCACATCGACCAAATTCACAATGGGCAATTGGAAGGTTTCAGCCAAATCCAGATGACGAACAAACTTCTCGGACGCTTGTTTGTCCCAAGCACCTCCGTAGTGGTAGGGATCACTGGCCACAATTGCCACGGGGCAGCCTTGAATTCTGGCCAATGCAGTCACAATCGCACGACCCCAGCCCTTACCGATTTCCATGAGAGAACCTTCGTCGATCAAGGACTCGACAATGGGACGAATTTTGTAAACCGAGCGGTTGTCTGCCGGGATCACTTCACGCAACCACTCAAAATCCGTACTCTTGGGAGGTATAGGCGCCTGAATCGGTGGCAACTCATACACTGATCTAGGCAGATACGACAGAAAACGACGCACCCGCTCAAAGGCCTCTTCTTCGCTACGGACCTCATCATCGACCACACCGTTTTTAGTGTGAATGCCGCTGCCGCCGAGTTCGTTTTTCTCAAGATCTTGACCAATTCGTGCCACAACGGGTGGGCCTGCAATAAACAATTGAGATGTTTGACGGACCATGATGGAGTAATGACTCGTCGCTACACGGGCTGCACCCAAGCCAGCGACTGATCCCAAAGCCACGCCAACCACTGGCACGGTCGCCAAGTTGCTTGTCATCAAGGGCCACATCCGCAATTTGGGCAATAACGTATGGCCTTGGATTTCAATATTTTTGACAGAGCCGCCCCCGCCGGTTCCATCGACCAAACGCACAAGCGGCAAACGTAAATCATGCGCCATGCGTTCTGAAGCCATGAGCTTGTCACCCACTGCACCATCATTGGCACCACCCCGAACCGTGAAATCATCGGCGGCGATGACCACTGGGCGCTGATTAATCTTTGCACGCCCTGTCAGAAAGTTGGAAGGAACAAACGCGGTCAGATTGCCTTTGTCATCATAAACACCTGAACCTGCCAGTCCGCCGACTTCGCTAAACGAATCGGCATCCACCAAGGCATCAATCCGTTCCCGAACGGGCAAACGACCTTGAGCACGATGGCGTTCTAGCCGCTCTGGCCCTCCCATTTGACGACCCAGTTCACGGCGTTGTGCCAGTTCTTCAAGTGTTTTCTTCCAAGGCATTGCAATAACTCCACTGTTGTGCGATCTAACCGCACTCGCTTAAGCGACTCAACTCAATCGGACGGATGCAAACACTTCAGTTGTATTTGCATCCTCATTGGTCTTTTCAACCGTTTCCCGAAATTCCTTTATTTTTTCGGAATACTAATATTGGCACGTTTGATCAGTGCTTCGTTGGCTTGCATTTCATCTTTGATTTTTTGCAAGAAATCTTGTGGGCTGTGCGTGTCAATTTTGCCCTGCTGCTCAAGCTTGGCAGCTATCTCAGGATCTTTGGACAGCGCCACAATCTCTTCGTTGAACTTATCGACCAATGCTTGAGGTGTGCCAGCTGGTGCAAAAACACCGACCCAGAATGAAATATCAAAATCGGGATAACCTAATTCTGCAACCGTCGGCACATCGGGCAGCTCATGCCAGCGAGATTTGGCAGACACCGCCAAGGGTTTGAGCTTGCCAGATTTCATGAGCGGAACACCTGCCAGCGTATCAAAGCCGTAGTAAATCTCGTTGCCTAACAGTGCGGCTTCCATGGGTGCTGCACCACGATACGGCACGTGCGTCATGTCTGTATTAGACATTTGCGCCAATTGTGCACCAGCCAAATGCATGAGGTTACCGATACCTGCCGAACCATAGGTCACTTCAGCAGGCTTTTTGCGAGCCGTCTCAACCAGATCTTCCAGCGTATTGATATTTTGTGTAGCTGGATTCAGTGGGTTGATCGCCGCAATAAACGGCACTGAAACTACAGTCGTCACCGCCTCAAAATCCTTCAGCGGATCGTAAGACAAGTCGTCATACAACAAAGGATTGACTGTAATTGAGCTGGAGTTACTGATTAAAAAAGTCTGTCCATCTGGTTTAGAGGTCGCCACATTACGGGCTGCAATCATGCCGTTGGCACCTGAACGGTTATCGACCACGACTGTTGCGCCAGTGCGTTTTGTGAGACCTTCCGCCACAATTCTGGCAACCGTATCAATGGTGCTACCCGGTGCAAAGCCCACCACAAACCGAATCGGACCTTCTGGCAACTGAGTCGCCATGGCCATTGGTACGACGCTCGTTGTCAATAAAGCAGCACAAAACAGCTGCATGGTTTGTTTCATTCGCATACTTGTCTCCACATCATCGTTTTTTGAAATGTTACATTTTTAGAATGATCGTTCTGTCTAGCGTAACGACAAGAGCTACATTAAAGACGAACACAACGCGTGTCAAGAGATTTTTTAGTGAGTTTTCAATCGGTCAAATAGAAACAGATCTTAGGGAGAAGCCTCAAAAAGCCGAATCGGCAAATAATGTTTGGTTACTTAAGAGGATATCGACCACAAAACGCACGAGCGTATCCGAATCCGTTTCACGCCAAGCCACGCTAAGTTCTGCCAGATAGTGCTGTCCGTTGACGAGTGGAACGTAGTGTAGGCCAAATGTTCTGAATCGAGAAAAAATAGACGGCACGATCGCAATCCCTGCGCCTCCGTCCACAAGCGCAAGAATCGTTGGCAAAATCCCTGCCTGAACTAAATGACAAGACACCTCATGATCACTTAACCACTGATTCACCAGACGATGAAAATATGGGGAACGCACAGGATCGTAGGTAACCATCTTCGCATTCTGCAAATCCTCGGCATCCAGCTGTGTGCGATCGGTCAATGCATGATCAACCGGCATCGCCAAACAAAGTGGTTCACGATAAACGACCCGTGTCTCAATGCCTGGCATCGCTGTCAACGGGCGCATCAAACCCACATCCAGAAATCCTTTGCGCAACTCTTCAATCATCTCCTCGGTGCTTAACTCGACAATATCAAGGTCAATGTCTGGATAGTTTGATGCAAAATACCGTAAAACCCGTGAGAAGTTCGAATAGATTCCAGATGGGGTAACACCCACCCGAACCACCCCTTGATGCCCTTGCGCAATCGCCTGTACCTCATCACGTATTTGCTGTGTCTGTTGCTGCATGTGTTGCATCGCGTCGTAAAACGTTTGACCTGCACGCGTCAAACGCACCGAACGAGTCGTTCGCTCAAAAAGTCGCACGCCCAGCTCTTCTTCTAACTGACGGATGGCTTGGCTTAAAGGTGGTTGGCTCATAAAGAGTCGTTTGGCGGCATTGCCAAAATGAAGCTCTTGTGCCATCACACAAAACATACGGATTAATCTAGGATCAAACAACATCAACTTATTCTCAAATACATATCAATTTATGCTGAATATTATATTAGACAGAATAAATTGATCTTCCTAGAATCATTGAGTCACCATTTAATTGTGAGGAGTTTGTTCCATGAAAATTAAAACTACGCTGCTTGTTTCAGCATTGGCCAGCACCCTGATGATGACCACAGCAAACGCTCAATCTGCTGATGCTAAAGCCTCATTCCCAAGTGAGCCAATTCGCGTCACAATTCCTTATGCACCGGGTGGTGGAACAGATTTTCTCTCCAGAACTGTGGTCAACAAAATGTCAGAGCAAACCGGCTGGCCCATGGTCGTTGAAAACCGTCCGGGCGCAGCAGGCACCATTGCGATGAACCACGCACTGCGTGCGGGTACTGATGGTCACAACATTATTCTGGGGCAGCTCGATACGGTCGCCATTGCACCCGCCATCTACACCAATGTCACATGGGATCCAGAAGCAGACTTTGAACCCATTGGTTTGATGGCCATATCACCGCTCTTGCTGGTGTCTCATGCAGACGGTCCTTACAAGAACTTGGGCGATGCAATCAAAGCCGCTAAAGACAATCCCGGCAAGATCGACTATGCCTCGCCCGGTGTGGGTAGCATTTCACACTTATCAGTGGCGCTCCTTGAGCAAGAAGCGGGCATCGACTTGCAACACATTCCTTATAAAGGTGCAGGTCCCGCAATGAATGACCTCTTGGGTCAACGCGTGGGTCTGTATGTCGCTTCGATTGCCGCCGCGATGCCACAAATTCAAGCTGGCAAAGTCCAACCATTAGGTGTCACCACCGGAGAGCGCAGCCCTGCTTTACCAGACACCCCGACCATTGCTGAATCTGGCTATCCCGGTGTTGAAATTGACCTCTGGTATGGCTTATTTGCACCTAAAGGCGTTGACGCTGACAAGATGAAAATCTTGCGTGACGCATTGAACAATGCGCTTAAAGATCCAGAAGTCGTCAAGCTGCTGTCCGACCAAGGTTTGACATCAAGCCCAGGTGAACCTCAAGTCCTGGCTGATCTCGTCAAGCGTGATGTCGCTCGCTGGCCTGCCATTGTTAAAAAAGCTGGCGTGACGAGTAACTAATGTCTAAACAAGTGTCAGAGACAAGCCCAACAGCGTATGCAACGCTGTTGGCGCATAGCCTGCAGGCCCAGTATGGGGCTTGCAGTCGTGCCGAGCCACAAGACATCGAGCGTGAAGTTTTACGGATCAACCACGCTGTACGCGATTTAAGTCATCGTTACTTAAATCCATTGCAACCGTTAGTGAGCTTTCATGCTGAATTGCGCAATTTGCAAGACCCAAGTAATCAGGAGTTCTCAGAATGAGCACAGATATTCTTGACTTGACCATGCATGAAGCGCATCAAGCACTCATAAACGGCCAGTTCGACACCGTTGAAGTCACGCAAGCCGCTTTAGACCGCGCACATGCCATTCAGCCAGCACACAATGCTTTTATTCAAATTCTGGATGAAGCTGCCCTGACTCAGGCCAAAGCGCAGCAAGCCTCTAAGCACACGCACTGGATCTCAGGTCTACCGCTCGCCCACAAAGACTGTTTGGCCCGAGAGGGTCAAACCATGACTGTAGGGGCTAAATGGACTCGCGAACCTGACGACATTACCGCGACCGTGTTGTCTCGGCTAGAGCGCCATGATCCCATTGAGATTGGCCGCCTGCATTTAAGTGAAGTGATTGCGGGTCCTTCGGGCAACAACGTGCATTTTGGGGACTGTAAAAACGCTTGGAACCCAGACTACATCTCTGGTGGCTCTTCGAGCGGTTCAGCCGTAGCCGTGGCCATGGGTTGCGTGTATGCTGCACTCGGCACCGATACGGGGGGCTCAGTTCGCATACCTGCCGCTGTGAATGGGCTTTTTGGTATGAAACCCACGTTTGGTCGGGTTTCACGTTACGGCGCTTATCCAAGATCGGTGTCTTCCGACGTCATCGGGCCCTTGGCACGCAGTGCTATGGACTGCGCCATCATTCTGAATGCCATTGCCGGCCCAGATCCTCAGGACAGCGAAACCCTGGGTGTAGCCACCCCGAATTACGTAAAGACCATTGAAGGCGCACATCAAGGTTCGCGCTTGGCTGTTTTCACGCCGCAAGAAGTGATTGATGACGATGTCATGACTTGTTTTGATGAGATTGTCAGCCAAGCTTCACAGATCTACGGTCACGTGGCACAACGTGAATTTTCAGACTGGCATGGTCTATATGCCCTAGGTGACGTACTTTCCAAAGTTGAAGCTGCCCAAGTGCATGCACAAACCATGGCGCAAGCACCCAACACATATTCAAAAGCGATCTATACCCGCACTGAACCAGGCTTACATTTAACGGCCGTCCGTTATATGGAGACCTTGCAGCTGCGTCCGATCATGCTTAAACGCTTTTTAGAGCAAGCTTTTGATGAAGTGGATGTGCTGCTCTTACCCACCCTACCCATGGCCACACCTCGTATTTCGGACATGGACATGCAAGCGGGTTCCAACGTGCATAATCTCGTGCCTAGACTCACTGGTCTGACCCGACCGTTTAGCTTTTTAGGCTTGCCCGTGATGTCGGTTCCTATGGGTATCGATGCCAATGGCCTGCCACTTGGATTGCAACTCATCGGCAAACCTTTTTCTGAAGCACGCCTTTTGTCGATCGCGCATCATTTAAGTCAAAAAATCGGCTGGAGTTTTAAACCTTCAGAGCGATTCTCGGCTTTAAGTTGATGAACTGAAAGCGTCAACACCAGTTGATGAGGTTTGAACAAACGATTCAAACGCATCAACTGGTAAGGGTCTGCTAAACAAGTAACCTTGATAAACCATGCAGCCCAGTGTTTGTAAGAGGCTAAGCTGTTGAGCTGTTTCCACACCTTCGGCAATCACTTCCAGATTTAAACTGCGTGCCAAACCCACAATCGAGTCAGCAATCGTGAGTGCGGCAGAGTCCGTTTCCAGATCACGCACAAAACTCTGATCGATTTTTAACTGAAACAAAGGTAATTGCTTCAAGTACTGTAAAGATGAATAGCCCGTTCCAAAGTCATCCAAAGAAAACCGCACGCCCTGAGCTTGTAACTCAGACATCGTGCCGATGACCTGATCGGTGTTGTCCATCAAAATGCTTTCTGTGAGTTCCAGCTTTAGCTTTTGAGGGTGAACTACTCGCCGCTAAAGCAGCGAGCTTCCAAAACAACAGCTAGGCTGCTATTTTTTCTTTTTTGACACTTCTTTGGATGCGGCTAACATTGCTTTGCGCTTTGTTAGTCTGACGCTTTCCTCCACGCCCAATATCAGAGAACGGCATTAGAACCCCTTTCTCTGACAACACCGTTCCAGTGTCCTTAATTAACCTGATTGCTCTTTTCTTAATCACCATCGATGCGTTTTGATCGGCATTGTCAGCATGTTCACATTGACCGCATTGAAACTTTGATTGAGTTTTGCGGTTGTCTGGGTGAGTGTAGCCACACTGGGCGCACTCCTGACTGGTGCTGTGGGGAGCAACTTTAAAAACTGCTTTACCTTCTTTGTGTGCTTTGTAACTAATGCAGACTTCTATTTGATGCCAGCCGACGTTTAAGATCGTCTGATTTAAGCCTGCTTTTTGACTGGCATGATTCGGCAGATATTGACCGGCTTCATTTTGCTGAGGGGCTGGTCTGCGAGTCATGTTAGAGGTTTTTAAGTCCTCTAGCACAATCACTGTTTCTTTTCCATCGACGATGGCTCTGCTCGTTTGATGCGCAAAGTCATTGCGGATATTGGCTTTCTTCGCATGAGACTTTGAGAGCTTAGACTTCGTTTCGTTTCTGTGGTTCGAGCCTTTCGTTTGCCTAGAAAGCCTACGCTGTAGTCGCTTTATATATCGCTCAGATTTGCTTAAGTTTTTCTTTTGTCCTTCGCTGAAATCAAACGACTTTTCGCCGGCTTGGACAGGAATCGCAACACCTCGATCAATGCCGATGGTGTTTTGCTCTAAATACTCGTCTGATTCATCACGTAGGTAATCCAAATGCTGCTGATTGGTTTTTAAACCAGCCGCATCAAAGCCATCCTCATAGCAAAAGGAAATGCTGTAACGTCCTCTTTCTTTACGGATGTAGATGGATCTAGGGGTGTTGAAATTGGCATGCTTTTTAAATGACAGGTAACCAATGTTATTGGTCTTTGAGCCAATGAAAAGACGGATATTCCCGTCGGAGCAATGTTCAAAACGAAATAGCTCTCTCGTCAGGTGGATGCTACCCCTGTCTAATTTTGACTTTCTTTTGGGTCTGCCGCACAAGCCTTTCATAAAGTCGTAATAAGTGTTGCACCAATTGGTCGCACTATTTCGAATGATTTGACTAGGGCAGTCATAGAGCCAAGGCGTGAGCTCTTTTGACTTGAAGTGGGCTGCCTTTTTATCAATTGGGGCGTAAGTCCCTATTGGATAATACTTGTTCGCAAAAGTGCGATGGTAGCGTTCCTCATCCACTTTTGCATTCCAGATCAAACGCGCGCAACCCATCCATTGGCTAAGCACTTTCTTTTGCTCAGGCGTTGGATTGGCGTGAAGTTTGATACCAACAAGCATGATCCTCTTTCTCTAGCTGATTCATCCGCATTATTTTACTAAAATATTGCATACCATTCAATCAACCCTTAAGAGAGAATATGTAACTAGAAAGCAGTTAAATCATGTCTTTATAAGAATCATACACAGCTAGTCTTTATCACGAAATACAGACAAAAATTTTAACGAAAGAAATGCCAGAGTACCTTCAAGGTGTATTCATGGAAACTTGTGAGCAAAACGCCCCTCTTAGCGAAAAGTCATTCGGAACGGCCAAAGCCGCTAATAAGTTAAAAACCAACTCGCTTGCTTGACTCGCACATGAATGAACGAGGTTGCGCAAGCGGTTTGCTCAACTTGCTCAAGCAAGGTTTGTGCACTCACTTGGTCATCCGTAAACACCACAGCCCCCAGACTGGCTTGCCCTTCATACAGACCAGACCCCAGATCAAAGGGGGCTTTCAACGCATTCAGAATCTCCTGGCTTTTGCTTTCTGTCTGACAAGCCGCCTGTTCTAGATCCTGAGGCAGATCGGTTAATAAGAGCGCATATTCATCGCCACCAAGCCTAGACACAGAAAAGGGTTAAGCGCTGACCAATCTCATTTAAAACTTGATCGCCTTTGGCATACCCAAACGTCTCGTTAACCGCCTTAAAGTCATCCCACTCCAGCAACAGCAAAGCCGCTGATTGTGCCCTCATTTTTGTGAGTTTTTGCGCACTTCTGAGTTTTTCTAAAAACATGGCGCGATTGGGCAAACCGGTCAACGCATCATAAAAAGCGAGCTGATGGATTTGCTGCTCTGTTTGCATCTGATCACGCAAATCGGTGTAGCAAGCCACCATGTTGATGACTTCGTCCTTGGAATTTTTAACCGCAATGATGTGCATCCACTTCGGAAAGACTTCACCCGATTTACGACGATCTCAGATCTCCCCTTCCCAAACGCCTGTGGTTTTAATCGATTCCAGCATCTGCGCATAAAACGCATCATTGTGATGGTCAGAACGAAACATTCGAGGGGTGCGCCCAAGCATTTCTTCCTCAGTAAAGCCCATCAACTCACAAAAAGCTGGATTGACTTTCTGGATGCGCGCGCGAGCATCCGTGATCAGGACGGGTTGCGTGTATTCAAAAACAGCCTCAGCAACGCGTTGTGCTTGCTTTAAATCATCAACAACCTCTGGATCCATGTTTGGATTCAGATTTGGTTCATTGTTTGCTGGCGATGTTTTTTAAATAAACGACGCAGCATCGCCGCCCCTCTCCAGTGAACGCAGGTCTTAATGCGAACTGGCCGACTTTGTACGCCAGCGCTGCCATCCCATGACGACAAACACAATGGCCACAAACGGCATAATCATCCAGTTGATGATGTCCCAACCAGCTGCCGACAAAAACTGACCTGATGATAACGAAGAAATGGCCACAGAGCCGAATACCAGAAAATCATTTAAGGCTTGTACGCGATTTGTTTCAGAAGGACGGTGGCAACTGGTCACCATCGCAGTTGCACCAATAAAGCCAAAGTTCCAACCCACACCCAGCAAAACAAGACTAATCCAGAAGTTGGACAAATCAAGACCTGACAAAGCCACAACGCCCGAAGCCACCAAGAGCAATAAGCCTAACGAGATCACCTGGTCCACACCGAAGCGCTGAATTAGTCGACCCGTAAAAAAGCTTGGTGCAAACATGGCCAGCACGTGCCATTGAATGCCCAAGGCTGCATCACCCACACTATGGCCGCAACCGACCATGGCGACAGGTGCAGCTGTCATCACAAAGCTCATTAAGGAATACGACACCACACCTGCAGTCACAGCCAAAATAAATCGAGGTTGCGCTGCAATAACTTTGAGTGGTCGAGCCTGCTCATCGGGTGGCAAGTCTTTTGCTTGCTGAGTCGTAATCGATTGACTTTTATGGCCAGTGGAGCCACGCAACAGCATTACAACCGGAATGGCTAATAACGACAGAGCCGCTAAGGCTAGAAAGCTTCCAGCAAACGGTGCCCAGACAATTAAGTCTCTCGTCCAAATGACTGTTTGCGGCCCAATCACCCCAGCCGCCAGCCCACCCAGCATCACCCAGGAAATCAGACGCGGCTTCAGTGCGGCAGGCGCCAAGTCAGCGACTGCAAATCGATAGCTCTGCACATAGGAAGAATAAAATCCGGCAATCAAGGTGCCCAAACAAAACACCACAAACATCTGCCCAAAGATGCCGCCTGCTGCCACCAGACCGCCGATCATTCCGAGCAAACCACCCACCACGTAACCTGCACGCCGACCGTAACGTCGCATCATCCATGCAGCGGGTAGTGTCCCAATGGCTAGACCAATATTAAAAATACTGACGGGTAATGTCACAAGTGATGGATGGCTGGCTAGCTGCTGCCCCACCAAACCACCTAGGGACACAATAATGGAAGGACTGGCACCACCCAGTGCTTGGGCAGCCGTTAAAACACCTGCATTATGAAATGCGAGGCGAGTCGTATCTTGAGTCATGTTTTTTATCAGTCACCCACGAAAGAACCGCAAGCATTCACGATCCTGACGCAACAAAGGTTTCATCAAAGACTAGAAACACCGGACCTAGTCTGTTTTAAAGCAAAGAGTTAGAAAGAATCGATGATTTAAAGTGCCACTTCGCCCGTTTCACCGGTACGAATTCGAATCACATTTTCTAATGACGTCACAAAGATCTTGCCATCACCGATCTTACCGGTTCGCGCAACTTTAATGATGGCTTCGATCACACTCTCTAGCTGAGATTCTGCCACTGCAACTTCCACTTTAATTTTTGGCAGAAAATCCACCACATACTCGGCACCACGATAGAGTTCGGTATGCCCTTTTTGCCGTCCAAAACCCTTAATTTCAGTGACAGTCAGACCGCTGACACCCAAATCAGACAGGCTTTCACGAACTTCATCGAGTTTAAAAGGCTTAATAATTGCAGTGACTAACTTCACAGTCTTTCCTAGTTTGAATCGGTGGAATCCATCTCGTGCAAACGACGGCGGATCTCTGTGATCTCATCATTGGTTTCACGAAATGCATGCGTCATGGGATAGTGCCAGTCCCAAGAAAACGAGCGTGTTGTGATTTTAGGACCTGGTGCGGCCTGACGGCGTTTGTATTCGCCAATTCGGATCAAACGAGTCATTTGCTCAATGGCGCCCGCATCTAGACCACGTGCTTGTAAATCACTAACGGACAAATCTTCATTCACATACCCTTCGATCACAGCATCGATCATGTCGTATTCAGGCAAGCTATCCTGATCTGTCTGGTTCTCACGCAGCTCAGCAGACGGTGGGCGCGTAATAATACGGGTAGGGATCACATGACTCTGGCGATTGCGCCAAGCTGCCAGTTGATACACCACGGTTTTGGGGACATCCTGTAAAACTGCGTAAGCCCCGACCATATCGCCGTAGAGTGTGCAGTAGCCTGCAGACAGCTCAGACTTATTGCCCGTTGACAACACCAAGGAACCTAATTTATTCGAAATCGACATCAGAATATTGCCCCGCGTGCGGGCCTGAATATTCTCTTCGGTTAGATCCTCGCCATGCCCACTAAAGATAGGGGCTAAGGCCGTTTCAAACGCATCGGTCATAGCTCGGATCGGAATGATTTCGTATCGGACGTTTAACCCTTGGGCCATGGCACTGGCATCTTCTAAAGAGATATCCGAGGTGTAATCGGACGGCATCATGACAGTCATCACATGATCGGCACCCAAAGCGTCAACAGCAATGGCCAGCACCAACGCAGAGTCCATGCCGCCAGACAACCCGAGCAAGACATTCTGAAACCCACTGTCATGGACATAATCACGCACAGACACAACAAGTGCCTGCCAGATTCGTGACAATGTCAGATCAGTATCGCTTGCATCCTCAGCATCCCAGGTTTGCCAGGTTAAGTCAGATGCATTTTGAGTGGCATTCAATATTTGACCAAGCGATACGGCAGCAGCTGTTTGTGACGGTTTGTGTAAACCAACAAACCCAGTGCATGGCTCAAAAAATGGCAGACTAAACGCTTCACCCTGCACCGTCAAAACACTGGAAGCCCCTTCGAATACCAGCTCACCTTGTGCACCGGCTCGGTTCACCTGAATCAATGGCGCTTGTGCGATGTGTGCATAATCGCGCAATTCCTGCGTTCTTTTCTCAAACGTTCCCGATTGAAACACAGTGGCTTCCAAGGCAAACCACGCAGCAACTTTCATATCTCGCATTTGTTGCGCTGTGCGTTCATGCCAAGTGTCATAGCCTAGCGTCAGCCCAAAACGCAAGCCGTCATGCTCAAAATACACAGGCCCCTGACCGCGCTTGAAATAACGCCCCTGACGCAACAGATCCTGCGCATCGGTTACACGCTGTTGCAGACTCGTTTGAATCACTTCACCGGCCACAATGACACTTGCGGCATTAAAGAGCTGACCGTCACGTTGGACGATATGACCCACAAGGACTGCGAGCTTGTTAAACTGAGTCAACTCTTCGCAAAGTGCCTGAAACGTTTGTTCAGCCTGTTGTATAAAAGCAGGTCTGCGCAACAAATCCAATGCAGGACAACCAGTCAATGCCAATTCAGGTAAGACTAGTACCTGTGCATCTTGCTGAACTGCCAATTTGGCTTGTGAAAGAATACAATGGGCATTGCCCACAAAGTCTCCCAAAACAGGTTTAACTTGTGCCAACGCAACCTTAATCATTGTCATAAAATCCCATTAACGACTTCGCAGTCAATTTATTTGAGGCGTTGCGCCATTATTGCACGCCAGCTCACACTATAAATTCTTCATTATGAACACACCTAAAGAATCCCGTCAGGATCAGTTTGCCAACAAATCACAAGCTTGGTCCGCCCGCTTCTCAGAACCCGTCTCTGATCTGGTCAAGCGTTACACCGCTTCGGTGAACTTTGATCAACGCATGGCCATGCAAGATATTGAAGGCTCTTTGGCGCATGCAGAAATGTTGGCCCACTGTGAGATCCTTTCACAAGAAGATCTACAAGCCATTCAAAAAGGACTGGCCCAGGTTCGCGAAGAAATTCAATCCGGCCAGCTCGAATGGTCCATCGATCTGGAAGACGTGCACCTCAACATTGAAAAACGTCTCGTCGAGCTCGTTGGTGATGCAGGCAAGCGTTTGCACACAGGGCGTTCACGCAACGATCAAGTCGCCACCGACATCCGCCTTTGGCTGCGCGATCAAATTGATCAGATCGTGAGTCTATTAGTTGATTTACGCGAAGTCCTTGCTCAGCAGGCCTTGCAACACGCCAGCACCATCATGCCTGGCTTTACCCACCTACAAGTGGCACAACCCGTAACATTTGGTCACCATTTACTGGCTTATGCCGAAATGTTTGAGCGTGACACCGATCGCATGCTCGATTGCCGCAAACGCGTCAATCAATTGCCATTGGGTGCAGCCGCCTTAGCGGGCACCAGTTTTCCGATTGATCGCAACCGAGTCGCTCAAACCTTAGGATTTGACGGCATTTGCCGCAACTCACTAGACGCTGTCTCTGATCGTGACTTTGCAATTGAATTTTGTGCTGCTAGCGCCTTGATCATGACCCACATCTCTCGTTTATCAGAAGAACTGGTTCTGTGGATGAGCCCACGCGTTGGATTTGTCATGCTGGCCGATCGCTTCTGCACCGGTAGCTCCATCATGCCGCAAAAGAAAAACCCAGACGTACCTGAACTGGCTCGCGGTAAAACCGGCCGCGTCAACGGACACCTGATCGCATTGCTGACTTTGATGAAAGCGCAGCCCTTGGCCTATAACAAAGACAACCAAGAAGACAAAGAAGGTTTGTTTGACACTGCAGACACGGTGCGCGACACACTCACCATTTTTGTGGACATGATGAACGGTGTAACGGTCAATGCCGAAGCCATGCGTGCCGCTGCTTTACAAGGCTTTGCAACCGCAACCGATCTGGCAGACTACTTGGTCAAAAAAGGTTTACCATTTCGTGACGCCCACGAAGTGGTTGCACTCGCTGTGCGAACCTGCGAAGAACGTGGATGTGATCTGGCCGACCTGCCCTTGGCAGACTTACAGGCGTTTGATCAAAAAATCGAGCAAGATGTCTATGACGTGCTGACACTCGAAGGCTCGCTCAATGCTCGTAACCATGAGGGTGGCACGGCCCCAGCACAGGTCACCAAAGCCGCTCAAGCGTTGCTATCACGCATCGCCTCATTCAAAAACAGCAATTGATTCCACGTGGTTGGTGTGCGCAAACATATTGATCACACCAGCCGCCTTCAATTGAAAACCTGCTTTGTGATGTAAGACGGCCGCATCGCGTGCCAAAGTGGCCGGATTACAGGACACATAGACAATGCGTCGAGGTCGGAAAGACGGATCCAATTTTGTCACGACTTCGGCCAACGCTTCAACAACCGCCAAAGCGCCTTCGCGCGCTGGGTCAATCAACCATGCATCAAAACGGCCTAATGCCATGAGGCTTTCAGGTGTCATTTCAAAGAGATCACGCGCCTCAAACGACGCATTGGTCAGTCCATGGGCAGCGGCCCCATCGCGAGCACGCTGCACCAGCGTCTCACTGCCTTCCAAGCCAAGCACTTGAACACTTTGTCTGGCCAGTGGCAATGTAAAGTTACCCAAACCACAGAAGAGATCCAAAATTCGTTCATGCGGCTTCGGATCCAGTAAATTCACCGCACGTCGTACCATCACACGGTTGATCGCTGGATTCACCTGCGTAAAGTCAGTTGGACGAAACACCATGTTCAAACCGAACTCAGGCAATTTGTATGCGAGCTCTCGTGTGTCATCGGCATCTAGCAAATGAATCGAGTCTGGCCCTGCTGGCTGCAACCACCATTGCACACCGTGCGTTTGGGCAAATTGTCTCAAAGCTTGCTGATCGGCATCACTCAGCGGTTCAAGATGGCGCAACACCAGTGCCGTCAAATCGGCTCCCACCGCCACTTCAATCTGCGGCAGTCGTTCCATCCCATCCATTGATGCAATCAGGGCACGCAATGGCAAGAGCAAAGCACTGACTTGAGGTGGCAAGACCTCACAGCTTCGAATGTCAGCAATGTAGCTACTTTTTCTTTCATGAAATCCAACCAGGACTTCACCTTTCTTTGCTACATAACGCACGCTTAGGCGCGCACGATGTCGATAACCCCAATCAGGTCCATGAATCGGGGCAAGCATCTGTTCGGGTCGCATTCCAGCCGCACTCTCAAACGCCTCTTCGAGCATGCGCTGCTTATGAGCAACTTGTGCACTCGCTTCCATATGCTGTAGCGCACAGCCTCCACACACGCCGTAATGGGGACAACGAGGCCGTGTGCGTAACGTTGAAGATTTGAGCACCTCTAAGGTACGCACCATGCGATAGTTGGTTTTATTGCGCAAACTACGGGCACGCACCACCTCACCTGGCAACGCATCTTCCGCAAAGACCATCTTGCCTTCTTCGCGACCCACACCCTGCCCTTTGGCGTCCAGACTATCGATCTGAACAATCAATTCACGTGGTGGTTTTCTCATGCGTTGTAATTCCAAGCTTGCAAATAATCATCCCACTGCTGGCCAGGTGTCTGGCTTAACAAATCGAATACCATCTTGACTTCATGGTCGTAGGCTTGCTGTGTCAATTCACCGCGCATCAAATTGAAGCGGCAAGTTAACAACCAAGTATTGATCACATCTGTTTCACAATACGCTCTGATCTCATCAATCTTCCCATCTTGCCAAGCTGACCAGACTTGACTGCCATCCATGCCAAGTTTGCCTGCAAAACCACACAGTTTGGCGAGGTCATCAAGCGGCGCATTGGCGCGACCCGTAAAGCGTGCCAGCACATCCATCAGATCAAGGTGGCGATCATGATATCGACTTTGATAGTTATTCCACTTAAAGTCACGATCATCTTTACCAGTTTCCCAATAACGGACGGCCGTCAAACCATGAATTAAGCTGCGGTAATGCAAAACGGGTAAATCAAACCCTGATCCGTTCCAGCTCACGATCTGTGGTGTGTAATGGTCGATGGTTTTAAAAAACTGCGTGATGAGAACCTCTTCGGGGTCATCGGGCTGCCCCAGACTTTTGACCCGCACGCCACTGTCATCACGAAACACGCAACTGATGGCCACAATCTGTTGAAGATAGTGCGGCATGAACGTACTACCTGTTTTTTCTTCTCGCTCGGCAAACGCCCGCTCGACAACAGCATCATCGTCTAAATCATGCCATTGATTTAATTTGCGCAAGCCAGCCGCATCTGGAATCGTTTCCAGATCAAAAACAAGCATCGGAATCATTCTTTAAACTCAGCGATTAATTGTTATCCGGCAAATAGGCCATGGGATCAAGAATCTCACCCGATTTACGGCGCACCTCAAAGTGCAGTCGGGGTGACGTGGTTTCAGTCTGTCCCAATGTGGCAATTTGTGAACCACGTGCGACGTTGTCGCCCACTTTCACCAGCAGTTTCTCATTGTGTGCATAAACCGTCATATAGCCATCTGAGTGTTCAAGGATGATGAGATTACCCAAACCGCGCACACCATTACCCGCATAAGCCACTTTACCCGCGGTAGCTGCATGCACAGGCTGGCCAACCTCACCGACGATATCAATCCCTTGGGACTCTTTGCTATAGCGTTGTGTGACTTTCCCTTTTGTAGGCCACATCATATTGAGTTTGGCTTTATCAACGGATGGGATTGTTTTTGCAGGCTCCAAAGGTTTTTGACTGCCGCCAGAAGCCAATTGAGCGCCGCTACCCAAGCGCAAACGCTGTCCGGGACGAATCATGCTCGGATTTGAAATTCCGTTCAGACGCTGAAGTTCAGCCACGCTCACCCCGGTACGTCGTGAAATCGACGACAACGTATCACCCGAGCGCACGGTATAACTCTCAGCGCCCAGATCAGTCACCGGTGACATCCCAGTCCCGGAGCAACCCGCCAAAGCGATTAACACGGCTGCACCCGCGACAGCGTACCAACGTGCCAAAGGACGACGTTGAGTGACCGTCTGATCCACAAAATGTTCAGTTAAAGCGCGGATTTCCTTCATCCGTCTCTCCAATTCAAGATATCTGTAAACCTGGCTTGAGCGGCACAAAGCGCACATCATCAAGCACTTGCCTTGACCAGTGCTGCGCTTGTTCACGCACAATCAACACCAGTCGCTGGCTTTCCTGTCCTTCGGGCGCAATCAGTCGCCCACCTACTTTCAACTGTTGCAATAACGCATTTGGGATTTCTAGACCCGCTGCTGCAACCACGATGGCATCGTAAGGCGCATGCGTTTTCCAGCCCAGCATGCCATCGCCATAGTGTAAATGTACCTGTTCCAAACCAAGCCGCTGTAAACGCGCCTTTGTGACATCGTACAACGGACGAACCCGTTCAACGGCATAAACGCGTTTATAAATCCTCGCCAACACCGCCGCTTGATATCCACAACCAGCCCCAACCTCTAGAATCTTATCGGTTTTTCCGGACTCATGGAGCAATGAGACCATGTGCGCTACAACCCAGGGTTGAGAAATCGTCTGACCATGTCCGATGGGCAAAGACACATCTTCATAGGCACGGCTGGCCAACGCCTCATCCACAAACAAATGCCGAGGGACAGCGCGCATCGCTGCCAGCACCTTTTGATCATGAATGTCCCTTAACTGTAAACGTTCCACCATACGCTGACGCAATCGTTCTGATGTTAAGCCCAGATTGTCGGGTGAACCCGTCAACACAGGCTGTGCACGCAGAGCCGCACTCGGTGATCCCCGTAAAGGTTCACCAGGTTTCAGAATCCGAGTATTGCTATTGGCAGCCCGAAATCCTTTAAACGGATCGGCCCATGGCTTACGTGTCACGTTTTAGTTCCTCATGACCCAAATTACGGTTGCGTTGTCAGCCAACGCTGCACGGCTCCTAATTGTAAATCGTGCGTCAAATCCAAACGAAGCGGCGTGACCGAGACCTTGCGATTATAAACGGCATGAAAGTCCGTGCCACGCGAATGATCGCTCGCATCACCTGCAGGCCCAATCCAATAAACCGTTTCTCCACTGGGATTGGTGGCTGGGATCACCGGTTGCGAACTGTGGCGTTTACCCAAGCGGGTCATCACAACCCCTTGCATGTCTTCATATTCGCAGCTAGGAATATTCACATTCAGCAGCGCCTGCTCCACAGGCGGTGACTGGATAAATCGCAATGTCACTTCTCTAGCAATCCGGCCTGCCGCATCCAAATGGTTCCAGTGTCGATCCACCAAAGAAAACGCAATGGCAGGGATACCAAACAAATGGGCCTCAGTCGCAGCCGCAACAGTTCCTGAATACAAGGTATCGTCCCCCATATTCGCACCATTGTTGATGCCAGACACCACCAAATCTGGTTTGAAATCTAACAAACCTGTCAACGCAATGTGCACACAATCCGAAGGCGTGCCGTTCACCACATAAAAACCGTTATTCGCCTTGCGAACTTGCAACGGCCGATTCAACGTCAATGAGTTAGACGCACCACTGTGGTTCACTTCCGGCGCAATGACGGTGATCTGTGCAAAAGGCTTGAGTACTTCATAGAGCATCTCAATCCCGGGTGCACTATAACCATCGTCATTGGAAATCAGAATCTTCATAGAAAAATACAAATAATTAGGCAACATCCACCATTGTACTGTGCTCGGCATCAGAACTCAGGTGCAACGGTTTAAACTGTGCGCATCAAGCCCCTATGTAATTGCGTATACGCAGGGCAGTCAAACTTTGAACAAAAGAGACACAAGACAACATGGACACTCTTGATCCCAATGCCTACAACCTGATCATCATCGTCATCGCTTACCTGTTGGGTTCTATCCCCTTTGCGGTGGTCTGGAGCAAGGTCTTCGGTTTACAAGATCCCCGTCGCTATGGTTCTGGCAACCCAGGCGCCACCAATGTTTTACGCTCAGGGAATAAAACTGCTGCTGTCCTGACACTTTTAGGAGATGCCTTTAAGGGTTGGTTTGCAGTTTGGCTTGCAGGTGTTGTCACGAACTACAGCGCCAGCGCCGTTGCCTTGGCTTGTGTTGCCGCCTTTCTGGGGCACTTATATCCCGTTTTCTTAAAGTTCAAAGGTGGCAAAGGTGTCGCTACTGCACTCGGTATTCTGTTAGCAATCTCACCCTGGTTAGGTCTCTTTACCTTAATCACTTGGCTTGCAGTGGCTTACACCTCACGCATGTCATCACTTGCAGCGATTATGGCAGCCGTTCTGGTACCCACTTATTACCTATTAGGCGCAGACTCGTTTTGGACCCTTAATCCTTATTTATTACTGGCGATTATCTTTATGAGTGTCATGCTGTTGTATCGACATGCAGCCAACATCTCACGTTTACTCAAAGGAACGGAACCCAAGTTTGGCAAGCGCAAGAAAAAATAACTACCGGCTAATCACCGTTTTTTGATTCGTACAACAATGGTGTGAACGATGGTTGGACTGTTAACGACAAATATAAGTACTGTTGCTTAAATTCCAGTCTGCTGAACTCTTGGGATATTCACAGGCCGCCCACCGAATATCCCTCCCCCGTCATGCTTATAGAATGGAATCCCACTCTGAGCACCGGCCTCAAGAGTTTTGAGACCGAATTGTTTCGACGCACAGTTAAACGAGCTTTGTGTACTTTCGACACAATAACGAACATTTAGTTTTAAATCACAAGAATTTTTCAAATAAGCTCGACCTGTCGATTTATGGGTGACGCTGATACAGTGACTCAGATCTTTCGGCGCTGCTTGCAGATTAGGCTTAGGTGACTGAGGCTTCTTTGCTGCAGGAGCTGCTACTGACTGACTTGAACTGGGTTTGCCAGGCTTGGCTGTAGATCCCGGTCGCCAATCGATGATTTTTGTTGGTAAAGAATAAGCATTTCTATGATTTATTAACCTTTTATGACTTTCTTCGATTGAAATCTGATATCGATTATTCTGATCCTACAGAGGCTCTTTGTCTGTTGTGCAGTGATATGAGCCGTCATGATTTATCAAACGCTTACTATAAAGATGCTTTAAAAAACTCAGTCTCAAGTGTGTTTAAATTCTTTTTTGTGTCAAATATTTCAGTAAACCATTTATTCTTGTTTCTGGCTTCATAAGTCTCTAAAACACAAAACACCTTAACCGCAAATGCTGGTTGACTAACACCCAGCACAATCAGTCCAATTAAACCAATTATTAAGTTTTTCATAATATTTTCTACTGACTCGAAAGACTGCGTTAAATAGTATGTTCACTTATTTTTCTGTCAGAATGCGTGATTAAGAACTCTCAATGATTTCATCTACTTGAGTAGAAAATCACTGTCAATTGATATTGACTGGCTAATTTGGTTGAGATTAACGTGGCTCATGTAATTAGTCTAGAAATATTTGGAATATCAGTGACGTTAGGGAGTTGATTGATGCGACAGCTGATCGAGCGGCCAGCGTGCACGCACCTCAAAAATATCGCTTTGCCCTTTCGGATCCAGCAAACCTGCGTTTAAACGCTCTGCCGCCGCATAGGCAATCATCGCCCCATTGTCCGTACACAAATCCAGTGGTGGAAAATACACTTCAAATCCAAACTTTTCAGCTTGTGCATACAGACGTTTGCGTAAAAGTGCATTCGCACCCACACCACCTGCAACCACCAAACGTGGAGACTTGACCTGGCGCATCGCCGCAGTCGCCTTCGACACCAAGACATCGACAATCGCCATTTGTGTCGCAGCGGCCAAATCAGCACGTTGCTGATGCGTCATTTGATCCAGCCCGCCTAAAGTCTTTGTACGCTGTAAGACGGCTGTTTTAAGTCCGCTAAAACTAAAGTCCAGATCAGGTCTGTGAATCAATGGTCTGGGCAAATCAAATGCACGCGGATCACCTTCTTCAGCAAGACGTGACAGTGCTGGACCACCTGGATAACCCAATCCCAAGAGCTTGGCAGTTTTATCAAAGGCTTCGCCCGCCGCATCATCGAGTGTCTCACCCAATAAGGTGTAATCACCCACATGACGCACTTGCATCAGTTGAGTATGACCACCAGACACCAAGAGCGCGACAAATGGAAATTCAGGCTTTGGATCTGCCAAGCGAGGTGACAACAAATGACCTTCCAGATGGTGAATCGCAAATGCGGGTTTACCTAAAGACCAAGCGATTGATTGGGCTGCCCCTGCACCCACTAGCAAAGCACCGGCTAAACCAGGACCTGCGGTATACGCCAGCGCATCGACATCTTCTAGAGTCAATTGTGCGTCTTTTAAGACCTGACGTGTCAGTGGAATGACATGTCGTACGTGGTCACGTGATGCGAGTTCAGGCACCACCCCACCATATTCTGCATGCATGGCCACTTGCGAGTGCAAGGCATGTGCCAATACACCACGCTTGGCGCAAACAAGCGCCACACCGGTTTCATCACAAGAACTTTCAAACCCAAGGACGATCATGCAACGTACTCCAAACTCACCCACAGATAAAACAACTGATACAACTCACTCATGCTCATCTAAGACCAAATACGCCATGTCATCTTCAGTGGCCAATCCAACCTGCACACCGATGGGCAAAGTCGCTTTTAAAGGCACGTGTCCATAAGGCAATCCTGTGATGACAGGAATACCCGCTGTCTGACGAATATAGGCAATCACCTCGTCCAGATCGTAACCTTGATCAGCTGCGGATAAACGATAGTCGGTAAATTGCCCCAGTATCAAAGCTTGTTGCTTGGCCAATACCCCAGCTTGCAAGAGCTGCAACAACATGCGCTCAACCCGATACGGGTGTTCATGCACATCCTCAACAAATAAGATGCCATCCTGAATCGCGGGAAAATAAGGCGTGCCGAGCAATGTCATCAACATCGCCAAGTTGCCACCCCAAAGTATCCCCCGCCCATCAAACTCGTCTGAGTCCGGGCTTTCAAAACTTAGGATTTGTAATTCGCCCCGCAACGTCTCAACAAACAAATCCGTCATCAGTTCATCGGGCATTTCTTCCCCAAAATCTGTTGACACGTTCGGTCCAGTCAGACTCGGTGCACCGGTTTGTGCAAGAAGCGCCAGGTTGAATGCTGTGAAGTCACTGTGCCCAATAAAACGTTTGCCACTGTCTGCAACGGCTTTCCAATTAATCTGCGGCAACAGACGTGTCATGCCATACCCACCGCGTGAGGCCATCACCACATCTGAAGGCTGCGCCAGACTACGCTCAATCGCGGCCAGCCTTTGTGCATCCGTTCCACCAAACCGTGAGTACTGACAAGCCGCATCTGGATCCAATGTCACACCAAACCCTAGAGATCGTAAGTTCTTTGCCCCTAACTCAAGACGTTCCCGCGTTGGAACTGCGCCTGATGGGGAAATGACGTAAATATCAGGATTACTCTCACTATGGTCATGCGAGTGACCACAAGATGAGGACGGTTCAGAATCGTGATTGTGATGATCAGACATGTAAATTACTCAAAATTAGATGGGTTCTTCAGGACTTGGCAGGGTTTTGTGGGATCGTTTCTTGTTCAGCACGTTGTTGTTCGATGCGTTTTTTCTCAGCTTGACGCTGTCGTCTTTGTGAGAAAAAGCGAGTCAGCATTTTTGCGCAATCCTCAGCAAGCACACCACCTTCAATCTCGCAATGATAGTTGATCAGACCTTTTTCTGTGAGATCTAGGCGGCCACCACAAGCGCCAGTCTTTGGATCACTGGCACCATAAACCAAACGTGCAATACGCGCATGAAAAATCGCACCCAAGCACATGGTGCAGGGTTCTAAAGTGACGTAGAGCGTTAGGTCCGGTAAGCGGTAGTTGTTTAAAGCAAGACCAGCCTCACGCATAGCCATAATTTCAGCATGTGCACTCGGATCGCAGCGTCGCAAAACCGCATTGGCACCGCGTCCCACAATTTCACCTTGCGCATTCACAAGCACCGCACCCACGGGGACCTCATCGGCATCGGCCGCTTGTTGCGCCATTTCAAGCGCTAGACGCATAAAAACCGCATCTTGAGAGGTGCTGCCCTCTCCCACAGTGTCTATAAGATCAACCACCGTAAGCCTTGCCTTTCACGGTAATGCGAGCGGCCAGACTATGGACAGCTTCCTCAAGCCAAATATAAAGCTCTGAATCCTCATCAAAACGCGCAAGATTCAGATTTGAGACACGCCCGTCTTCGATAAACCCCCAAGCACGGCGTCGGGTGTCTCGATGACGTGGATCCCAAACACCAAAGGCCACGCCTCCGGCATTGCGTACCAGTGAGAAGCATGGAATATCCGTGTAACCATCGCCCACAAAGATCATTTGATCAAAGGGCACTCGCAGGTGTTCGGTACTGACTTTACGGTTGACCTCAAAAGGCTTGCTTTCATAAGCCGGACCGATAATACCTTTCTGAATCTGAAACAAATAGCGAGTTTTATCTGTGAAGCTCACCACCCGGCGCGCAAAATCAATCCCACCGTCTTTACCGTAGGAGAACTCTGAGGCCCAGATTTGTGTGAAATGATAGGCAATTGGAATATGGCGCAATACATCACCAATACCGCTGGAAATCACATAAAACTCTAGGCGAACTTTAGGGTGTGTGCTGGTAATGACTTTTTGTAGGCGATCAAAGACAGTCGTCACACCCTGATGTAAGGGTAGTTTTTCACCCCAAGCTTGCAATCGCTCTTTGGTAATCAACCCATATTTCTCAGAACGGGACAATTCAATCATGGCGTACAAATACGCGGGCACTGGATCCCAACCTTGCGCCATCAAAGGATTCACATCATCACGCCAGAAAGCCTCGACATCCACACCGATTTCTTGCAAAAAACCAGATGTGCTGTCGGGCGCTAGAGTGTCATCAAAATCAAAAACCAATGCGATGACATCAGACATAGTGGAATCCGCCTATAGTGAACTGAATTAAAACGCTAGTTTACCAATCGCAGGGATCTTCTCAGCTTCGGATTCACACGATGCACTAGAATCTCCGTACGTGTTGCCTCGAGACAGATCACAAGTACTAGGTGACTCCTCCTTTAATTCAGATAACTTTTTCAATCATCATGCCTAAAGCGATCTCGTCTGCAGCCAAACCCGCTCGTTCACGCAAAGCCAGCCAAGCTGATGCACAAACCATTGCACAAATCGCACCCGACCAGTCTCCTGCTTTACTCAAGGCACTCCACATCTTGACACGTGACGGTCGACTCAATCAGGACAGTCGACGCAAGCTAAAGCAGGTCAATCATCTGTATCAATTTATTGAACCTGCCCTCAAAGCCTTGACCGAGAAAAAACCCAACTGGACATTGGTTGATCATGGCGCGGGTAAATCTTATCTGGGCTTTATTCTCACTGACCGTTTTGTGAGTCGGCATGCACCACAAGCGCAAGTCATCAGCATCGAACGGCGTGAAGATCTGGTTGAGAGCGCCAGAGCACTGGCCCGTGACTGCGGGTTTGAGGCGCAGATGACGTTCTTAGCACAAGACACCCAAGACGCATTAGAGAGCACAGAGATCCCTGAACAAATCGACATCACCACTGCCCTGCACGCTTGTGACACGGCAACAGACGATGCCATTCGGTTTGGGTTAAAGCGTCAATCTGAATACATCGTGGTCGTGCCTTGCTGTCAAGCCGAGGTCGCTAGCCTATTGCGTGCCAGTAAAACACCTTATAGCCAGGATCCAATCAGTGAATTGTGGCGTCGCCCCATTCATACCCGAGAATTTGGCAGCCATCTCACGAATACGTTGCGTTGCTTACAGCTTGAAGCACATGGTTACCAAGTGACCGTCACCGAATTGGTGGGCTGGGAGCACTCCCTTAAAAACGAGCTTATTCTGGCACAACGCAAAGGCTCACCACAGCGCCAAGCCATTGACCGTTTGGAAAGCCTATTGGATCGGATTGGATTGCCCGCTCTCAAAGAACGATTTTTTGCACCAGAACTTAAGGAGTCACTGACAAACGCATGAAACTACTCATTGCAGGTTACGGCGATCTCGGGCGACATATCGCCAGCGTCTATCAAACACAGATACAAGCCCTTGATCCTCAACAGCAAGCTGCCACGGCACGCATCATCGCACTGCGACGCCATCACTCGGATCAGGCTCAAGACAGTGATCATTTCAGAACCATCGCAGCCGATCTGACCGATCGCGAATCACTCAAAGCCTTGCCCACCGACATCACCCACGTGGTGTACTGTCCAACACCCGATGCGTTCACACGCCAAGGCTATGAGCACACATTTCTGACGGGTTTACAAACCCTGTGCGCACAACTTATGACTCAGGCCCGACTACCACACATCTTGATGGTCACTTCAACGGCTGTTTATGATCGGGCACTAACTGGCTGGATTGATGAGTCGACCCCAACCGAACCCGATCGATTCAATGGACAAGTCCTTTTACAAGCAGAAACGTGGTTGCAAACAACCTACCGGGGACAAGTAAGCATCCTACGCTTAAGTGGTTTGTATGGCCCAGGTCGTGACCGAGCATTGCGCTCATTGATGGCGGGCCGCATTCTATTGCCAGAAGACCCTGATTACTGGGTCAATCGCATTCATATCCGAGATGCAGCTAGGGCTTGTTTACATTTGTTGCAACGAACTCAACAAACTGCACAAGCTCCACAAGCTCAAAAAACACCTGCACCCAAACCTTCGATTTATATCGGCACAGATGACAGCCCCTTGCCAGCACACCAGTTTTATGACACGCTGGCCAAACAACTTGATGTTCCTGTGCCATCACGCACGACAGATCCCTCACGTTATACACCTGGTATTCAACAAAGGCGCTTGAGTAATGCGCTTTTAAAAAGCACAGGGTTTGAGTGTGAATGGCCTAATGCACTGAGTGGCTATCAAACCATGATCGAAGCGATCAGAAAGGAGCCAAATTGAACGGTTACGTACAAGCTTTCAAAAAGTACGCAGTGTTTGATGGACGAGCCTCACGCGCAGAGTACTGGTCATTCTTTGTCATCAATCTGATCGTGACCTTGGTACTCATCGTTGCAGACGTTGGGATGGATCAGTTAAATCCAGAGTTTGGTGTGGGCTTTCTATCGGGAATTTACATTCTGTTTCAAACAATACCCTCGATAGCTATCTGTATCCGTCGTTTACATGACTCAGGTCGTAGTGGCTGGTGGTTTATGGTCGGATTTATTGCACTCATAGGCACTCTGATACTGCTTATTCTTCTATTGTTAAAGAGTCAAGCCGGACCTAACAGGTATGGTCCAAATCCCAGAGATGAACGCAACAGAACACGTGAAGTTCCATCAATCGACCCTAAACAGACTGGAGATGCTAGTTATCTGGATCTAAAAAACCGTCGTGACTCCTGAACGGTTTGCCACAGCCACACAGCTCGAATGTACTAGGTTTGGTTTTATCTTAAATTTTTCTAAATTCATATTAAAAAATTGGAACATTTTGATGCAATAAACTGTCGCTCACACGAATAGTCAAAACGATAAGGTCAGCTACAATGACAAGCTGTACTGGATGGATTTCCAACCACGCAAACCTATCGAACCAACAATGAAATTACACCGAGAGCAGAGTTGCTGGTTGTTTTATTATGAAAATCTCCAACAATCTCACAAAACAAACCGTAATGCTTAGCCTCACCGGAAATAAAAATGAGTGAAATCAAAACCTTATCCATTTCTGGCTTTAAGTCTATACGGAATCTGAAAAACCTGCATTTAAGCAATCTCAATGTTCTGATCGGAGCCAATGGCTCTGGGAAAAGTAATTTTGTTGCTTATTTCCGCATGTTATCCGAACTCGTAGAAGGTAGGTTGCAAGTTTGGGTTGCCAAACAAGGTGGTGCTGACCGAATACTTACCTTTGGCGTCAAAGAAACTACGGTCCTAAAAACATCGGTTCGATTCGGTCCAAATGGTTATGATATAGAACTGGAGCCAACTGCAAATGACGGTCTCATTTTTACCTCAGAAATGCTGTATTTCTCTGTACCACGCTTCGGTATAGCACGTCC